>CAYMHJ010000542.1:0-3402 GCA_964390165.1 uncultured Prosthecobacter sp.
AAACCAGCCCATCGTCAACGCCGCAGCCCCGCCGGAGCTGCAACCCATCACCGCACGCCCCCACGGATTCTCCGTGAGCGCGAACTTCGGATACGCGGCGCGGATCTCGGCATTCGCGAGCACAGCGGGCAGCACCTCGTCGTGAATGAACCGCGCGAGCCGATCCGACATCGTATCATACTCCAGGCCACGCTGGCTGTTCTTGCCGTCGTTGCCGCCATTCTGCACCGCGATGCAGACAAAGGCCGGCAGCTTGCGCTTCGCGTCCTTCGAGATCGTGAGGTTGTCGAGAGCGTTGCCGATGAGTTTCAACTGCCCGGGACCATCATGAATGACGAGCAGCGGAGCCTTCGTGCCATCTTGGTAAGCCGCAGGCACATACACCGTGATCTTCCTCTCCGTGTTTACCTTCTTCTTGTCCGGCTCCAGCGTCTTGTCTTTGCCGTCGAAGATCTTGCTGTCGGCCAGCTTCATCATGAACTCGAACTTCCGCCCTTTCGGATTGCCTGTGTCCGTCAAATCGGGGTCGATACGATACTCCGGCCCGAACTCGAACGCGCCATCCCCCTCCTTGCCGGGATTCTCGGTGTAGGTTTCAGCGGCGTGCAGCCCGCTGATGAGAGCGAGTGAGAGAAGGTAGCGTTTCATGAGTAATGATGGGCGTGGTAAACGAATGACAGAAATGATCTCCCGCGGATTCAGGCAGGCCCGCAGATTATTGATTGAATCCAATCTGTTGGAATCCCTGAATCTGTGGGAGAAATGGATTGTCTGTCAAACCCCGGCCACTAGGTCATACACGCCGGTTGACACGCTGCCCGAAGTCCGTGCAATGCCCATCATGAAGCTCGACGACGTCATCGCTCGTCGTGTCGGCACGAAGCCGGTGTCGGATCGCTGGCAGAAGGTGCATGATTATCTGATCGCGCAGGGCATCAAAAGCTCCTTCGGCGTCATCACCGAGTCGCTGGAGAAGGACAACCCAATGTATTTTCAATGGCTGAAGGACGTGCAGGCCGCCGGACGCATCGAACTCTGGATGCACGGTTACAAGATGCGCGGCGCGACCGACACCGGCGAATTCGAGAACGGCACCGCAGTCGAACAACGCGCGATTTTGGCCAAAGGCGAGCGTCTCGCGAAGGAGAAGCTCGGCTTTGACCTCCCCGCTTTCGGTCCGCACTGGAGCGCCACCACAGACGCCACCGACGAAGCGATGGAAGGCGTGTCCGAGGTCAAAATCTGGCTCTACGGCCCCGCGAAGCCGAAGTTCTTCACCCGCCTGAGCATCCCACGCGTCATGGCGCTCGAGAATCCGACCTTCGTGCCCGATGCGGACAAATTCACCGCCTTCTATGAGAAGAACGCCGCGCAAAAAGACGTCCTCGTGCTCCAAGGCCATCCCGAGCAGTGGGATGACAAACGCTGGGCAGGTTTCGTCGAGATCATAGCCTTCCTGAAGTCAAAGAACGTCGTCTTCATGACACCGAACGAGTATTTGAAGAAGACGCAGAGCAAGTAGCCGCCGTCATGAAAGAGATTCTGTGCCTCCTGTTTGCGCTGCTTGTCGTTCAGTCGTCTTCGGCGGCGGATCGGCCGAATGTGATCCTCATTCTCGCGGATGACATGGGCGTCGGCGATGTGGCGGCCTTCAATGGCGGGCTGAACCGCACGCCGAACCTTGACCGGCTCGCGGCGGAGGGGTTGTGGTTTGAGCGGGCGTATTCGGGATCGCCGGTGTGCGCGCCCTCGCGCGCGGCGTTGCTGACGGGGCGGTATCCGCACCGCACAGGCGTCGTCTCGCTCTCGCTGGACAAGGAGCCGGAGCTGACGCGGCTGAAACGCGATGAAACGACCCTCGCCGATGTTTTTGCGGCGAACGGACACCGCACCGGCCTCATCGGCAAATGGCACACGGGCCTTGGCGAGGGCTTCGGACCCGTGGCGCGTGGCTTTCAGGAGGTGGCGGTGTTTCACGGCTCCGACAATGGCGGCTACGACCGCTACATCCTGCACACCGACGATCGCATGGCGGAAAAGCCGAAGCCACAGGAGCGCTATCTCACGGATGAGCTGAACCAGCGGGCCATCGCGTTTGTGCGGAGTCATGCGGACAGGCCGTTTTTCCTCCACCTCGCGCACTACGCGCCGCATCGACCGCTCCAGGCACCGGAGGAGGCCATCGAACCCTATGTGAAGGCCGGATTCGACCGCGAAACGGCTACGGTCTATGCGATGATCGAGATCATGGACCGTGGCATTGGCGAGATGATGCGCGAGCTCGACACACTCGGCCTGCGCGAGCAGACGCTGGTGCTCTTTGCCAGCGACAACGGCCCCGATCCGCTCGTGGCCCCGCGATTCAATCACGCCCTGCGTGGCGGCAAATACACCGTGAATGAGGGCGGCATCCGCGTGCCCTTCATCGCCCGCTGGCCCGGCAGTATCCAGCCAGGGAAAACGAGCGCGATGATTCATTTCACCGATGTGCTGCCCACGCTCGTCGAGCTGTGCGGTCTCAAGGACGAGCCCCGGTTGCCGCTGGATGGACGCAGTTTTGCCGCGCTGCTTCGTGGTGGTGCTCTGCCGCCCGCACCGCCGCGTTTCTGGCAATGGAACCGGCATGAACCGAACCACACGCACAATGCCGCCATGCGCGACGGTCCGTGGAAGCTGGTGAAGCCCTTTGTGACCAAAAACTCGATCGATGGCGACTCCGCCGCGCCCTACGAGCTTTTCAATCTCGACAACGATCCCACCGAGGCTAGCAATCTTGTCACTCAGGAGCCGAAACGCCTCGAAACCATGCGCGAGTCGCTCCATCAATGGAGTCGCGAGGTCGAGCGCGACCGCTCCCGGTAACTTCGATTGGCGATCGAAGCTCCCCGTTCCCAAACCTATTCGATTGCCAATGGAGATTGGCCGGACACTGTTGGTTCTCCATAGTGCCAGTCTTTTCTATTTCACTAGGTCTCGTTCTACTTTTGGGTTTTGGCATCTTGCTCCTCATGGAATGAATTGGAAGGTTGGTTGTCACAAATTGTCATGACATAAACCTGCATTCTTCTCAAATTTTGGTTAAGGTGCCCAGAGGTGCAGGCGATGCTCGTTGCGCAACAAGGTGCTTTTTGTGGAAGCTACTTGCGAGGACATGCACCCACGGGTTGACACGCTAATCATGGCGATGAACGCAACCCCAAATTCCTCTGAACCCCCTACTACCACAAACTCATCCACGAGTAACGGACCCATTCTTTGGACTGTTCGGGATGTGGCAGACTATGCACGCTGTAGCACTCGACATGTCAGCAATCTGCGAAACCAAGGGCTGCCTTTCCGCAAGGCCGGACGCTGATATGGCTCCGGTTTTGGCAAGTGAAAATGTGGGTTCGCTGTCATTTG
>CAYMHJ010000543.1:0-3401 GCA_964390165.1 uncultured Prosthecobacter sp.
TTTGCTCCACAGCGGCCCGGAGCATGACCGGCCGTGCTGGGACGAGAGCAGCGTGTTGTGGGCCGTGTATCCCGAGCGCCGCTTTTTCGGCCTTTCCGAGCCCGGACGCGTCAAAGTGCTCGATGATGGCTTCACGCGCTTCATTCCCGTCAAAAACGGCCAAGCCAGCAAGCGCGACCGTTTCCTCACCATGAGCTCCGTGCAGCAAAGTCGTGCCTTGGAAGCCATCGTCCATCTCACCATCCAACCTCCGCCGGCGAAGTGAGGTGGTAAAACTGGTGGCGGATGTTCGCCGGTGAGCTGTCAGCGGCATGCAGGGTGAGGATGATTCTCACGATCAGGCCGTGTAATTACTTCGCTGTGGGCTTCGTGAACTCCTCACCCGTCAGTTTGCCGTCGCCATTGTGGTCGAAGCGCTTGAAGCGGGCTTCGAGGTCATCCTGGCCTTTGAGTCCGGCTTTGTATTCATCGAGCGTGAGCTGCTGATCGTGATTCGCGTCCCAGCGGGCAAAGGCCTGGGCACGCTGCTCGGGCGTGGTGCGTTGGGTGGCGGTGGGCTTCGTCGTTTTGGGTTCGGCGGTCGCGTGGTCTTGGCTCACGCAGGCGGGATCGGGCGACTTGGGCAGTGTAGCGATCCAGTCGAGCAATTGTGCTTTCATACGCGCCACGGTTTCGGCGTTGTCGTGGCTGAGATTGCTCGTCTCAGCGCGATCCTTGGCGAGGTCGTAGAGTTCAAGACGCTGGCCTGACTCGTCCATCAGGAGTTTCCAGTCTCCATCACGCATGGCCCAGGCAGGCCAAGCGTCGCCGCGCTTGGCGACGACATAGTGTTTCCAAAAGAGCGGCTTCGAGCGGCGGACGGGCTTGCCATGGAAGGACGCGAGCAGGTTCTCGCCGTCGCCTTGGTAGTCGGCAGGGAGCTTCACGTTTGCGGCGGCGCAGAGCGTTGGCAGGAGATCGACGGCAGAAAAGGCCGTCGTATCGTTCTTTATCCCCGCAGGGATGTGGCCGGGCCAGCGCACGATGAACGGTGTGCGCACGCCGCCCTCGTAGAGGGTGCCCTTGCGACCACGCAATCCGCCCGCTGAGCCGACGCTGTGGAAGACATCGAAGCCCTTTTTCATATCGCCATCATCCGGCCCCGGCGTGCGGTCTCCAGCGGCCACTGGCGCTCCCGCAGGGCCGTTGTCGCTGGAGAAAAGCACAATGGTGTTCTGATCGATGCCAGTGGTCTTCAAAGCATCCAGCACACGACCGACATTCAGGTCGGCTTCACGCAAGACGGCTGCATAGACCTGCTGGCGTGGGTCCAAATCCTTGAACTGCTCCATCGACTCCTGCGTGGGAAAATGCCGCGTGTGCGACTCGTGGAGCCACACATTCATGAAGAAGGGCTGCTTGTTTTTCATCCGCTCGATGGCCTGCGCCGCCTCGATGCCGATCTTGTGCTGATCAATGCCAGGCCCCGGTCCGTGATAGACCTTGGATTCGTCGATCCCGTAGGCACCCATCTCCGGCGCATCGGGAGCGAGCCGTGGTTCAGCCCCCATGTGCCATTTGCCATAGTGGGCAGTGTGGTAGCCGGCGGCTTTCAGGAAGCGGGGCAGCATCGGCGCCCTGGGATCGAGCCAATCCGGCATCGTTCCCGACTGCTTCGGGCCGAGGGTCTGCGAGTTGAAGACGTTGTTGATGCCATAGCGTGAGGGGAAGCGTCCTGTCATCGTGGCCACGCGGCTTGGCGAGCACACGGGACTGAGCACGTTGAACTGCGCGAAGTCGATGCCCTCGCTGGCCATGCGATCAATGTTCGGCGTCTTCACCCAAGGCTCCGCATGGTGACACGAGACATCGCCCCAGCCGAGATCATCGGCATAGATGAAGATGATGTTCGGCTTGGAGGCATCAGCAGCGTGAACGGCGGCGAATGCAGCGAGCGACAAAGTGGAAAGCAGGGCGCAAAGTTTCATCATGGCTTGGGTGGATGTCATGGCAGATTCATACCAATCTGTCGCTCTGTCACTGCGAGATGACTTTGAGCCGGACGAACCTTCGATTGCCTCCGCTCGGGAAGGTGTAGGTGACGTTGTTGCCGGTGATCGCCACGTTTCCTCCGATCGTTTCGGTGGTCCAGGTGCCGGTGAGGGTGGTGGAGGTTTCGATGACGAAATTGGTGCCATACACGCCGAGGTAGGTGGCGGATTTGGTCCAGGTGATGCTGAGCGTGCCGCTGGTGTTGGTGATGCCGGCCAAAACGGTCTGGCCGGTGGTGTTGCTGGTGCCGCCGAGGAAGTATTCGATGCCGTCAGGGACACCGTCGTTGTCGTGATCATTGGCGATGGTGCCGCTGGTGCCGTTGAGGCTCTGCCAGGTGGTGAAGGGATGCACGAGGATGATCTCGAGGTCGGTGCCGGTGATGGCCAGGGCGGCGTTGAAGCCGCCGATAGTGCCGGCGAGCTTGGTGGAATCGAGCGTGCCGCTGATGCCGGTGGCGGTGATGAGCTTGTAAGTGCCTGCGGTGAGTCCGCTGAGGCCGGTGAAGGTGAAATCGTCGAAGCCGAGGGTGCCAGAGCCAAAGGTGAAGGTGCCGCCGACGGTGACCTTGTCGCTGGCGGTGGGAGCGCCGAGTTCGAAGACGAGTTTGCCGGTGCCGGTGGTCATATTGGTGACGTTGAGACCACCACCGATGGCCAGTGTGCCTGCGGAACCCGTGGTGGAGCCGGGAGCGATGCGGCCGGAGGCATTCACGGTGACGGAGCCACCGATGGAGCCATCGCCGCCGAGGGTGGCGGCGTTCACGGTGACGGTGCTGCTGGCGTGGAGCGATCCGGGGGCATTGATGCGCAAAGTGCCTGCGTTCAGTGTGGTGGCTCCGGTGAAGGTGTTGGGGCCCGTGAGGGTCCAGGTGCCGTTTTCGATCTTGCGCACAGCGACCGTGCCACCTGTCAGCGTGCCATCGCTGATGGGGCCTTCGACCTGGCCGGTGCCAGTTGCGCCCCCAATGACGAAGGTTCGCGCAGCGGCCGTGTCATTGGTGATGGTTCCCGCGAGACGAAGACTGCCTGCAATGGTGGAAACACGGCCTTCGGCGTTTCCTCCGCTCGTGAGCACGATATTGCCACGCAGGATGTTGTCGCCTGCCTCATTGAAGATGGCTCCGGCGGCATTGCCGATCTTAAAAATGAAACCTGCGGGCACATCAATCGCTCCGCTGCTGCCATCAAGCCTGAGCTGCGGATTACCCGCAGCGGCGTTGGTGAGGATGATGTTCTTCGAGGAGAAGGTGGAGCCGAGCGCACCGCTGTTCGTGATGCGCAAAGCGCCTGAGTTCACCGTGACAGCTCCAGTAAAGCTGTTGCTGCCGCTGAGCACGACGGTCCCGTTGTTGATGGGGCAATCAATGG
>CAYMHJ010000544.1:0-3395 GCA_964390165.1 uncultured Prosthecobacter sp.
GTGGGATCATCCGGTGGACCGGTTCGTCGCGGCGAAGTGGCGTGAACAGCATCTGGAACCGGTCGGGCAGGCGTCGGCACGCGTGCTGTTCCGGCGTCTGCACGTGGATCTGACGGGCCTGCCGCCATCGCATGGCGATCTGGAGGCGGCGGTCGCCAGTTTGACGCCATGGAGTGACGTGGCCTGGGCGGAGTTGATCGACCGCCTGCTGGCCTCGCCCCGCTACGGCGAGCATTGGGGCCGCCACTGGATGGATGTGGTGCGTTACGCGGACACGGCGGGGGACAATGCGGACTACCCGGTGCCGGAAGCGCGCCGGTATCGGGATTACATCATCGATTCGGTCAACAACGACCTTCCGTATGACCAGTTCGTTCGCGAACAGATTGCGGGCGACCTGATCGCCGCCCGCGAACCCGACGGGCACCGGAATGAATCGCGCATCGTGGCGACGGGGTTTCTGTCGTCGAGCCGGCGCTACGCCACCGGTCCCTATGAGCTCTGGCACCTGACACTCGAGGACACGATCGAGACACTCGGACAGGCGTTTATGGGGCTCACCCTGCGGTGCGCCCGCTGTCATGATCACAAGTTCGATCCTGTGACGCAGCGCGACTACTATGCGCTCTACGGCATCTTTGACAGCACCCAGTATCCATGGGCGGGAGCGGAGGAGTTTCATACGAAGAAAACCGCCCGCCAGCACTTCGTGCCGCTGCTGCCGGCCCATGAGGTGGCACGGCTGCGCGAGGAGTATGAACAACGCGCCCGGCAGGCGGAGAAAGAAATCGAAACCCTGGAAAAAGACAGTCCCGCTGCAAAAGCGCATGCCGCTCTCTCCAGTCAGCTTGAGGAACTGAAGGCTTCTTCCGCCGACCCTGCCGTGATCGCGAAAGTCGAGACGAGTCTGCGGGGGGCGCGTCGCCAGATCGAAGAGCGAAGAGCGCAGCTTCACGGACCGCTGGAGGGGACCCGGCGGCGCGGGTATCCGACGACCGTCCCACTGGCCTATGCGGTGAGCGATCGCGAACCACGAAACGCGGCACTCCAGCGCGGTGGTGATCCCGCGCAGACCGGTGACGTGGTGCCGCGCGGCGTCCCCACTTTCCTTGATGGCATCCCGCGTCCAGTCGTGCCGAAAACAGAAAGCGGGCGCCTCCAGCTCGCCGAGTGGCTGACGCATCCCGAGCATCCTCTGACGGCACGGGTGATGATGAATCGCGTCTGGCATCATCATTTCGGACGCGGCATCGTGGACACCCCGTCGGGGATAGGCACCCGTTCCACGCCTCCGAGCCATCCTGAGTTGCTGGATTGGCTGGCGCAAACGTTTGTAAGCAACGGCTGGAGCCTCAAGGCGATGCACCGGCTGATTCTGACATCGAAAACCTGGCGACTGGACAGCGCTGGCTCCACCGCCCAGGCCCGCACGGATCCGGGCAATGTCTTCTTGTGGTGCCACAATCGGCGCAGGCTTGAGGCGGAAAGCATCCGCGATGCCATGCTTCAAGTCAGCGGCCGACTGGACCTCACCGTGCCGCGATCGGACCACCCGTTTCCTCCCATCACCGCGTGGAGTTACACTCAGCACTCGCAGTTCCGTGAGTTGTATCCCAGCACGCACCGCAGCGTCTATCTGATGACGCCACGTCTGCAACGCCATCCTCTGCTCGCCCTCTTCGATGGCCCGGACACGAACACCACCACCGGGCGGCGCACCAGTGCGATCGTTCCCGCCCAGGCGCTCTACCTGATGAACAGCATGGAGGTCAAAGACTGCGCCGAGGCACTGGCCGCGCGGGTCTTGCAGCAGCCGGAGCCTGAGCGCGTGGCGACCGCCTACCGGCTGGTCTTTCAAAGGGAACCTCAGGGTGCTGACAGCGAACGCGCCGCGCGGTTTCTTCGTGAGGCGTCTGCCCACGCGGATCCACTCGCGCTCTGGACCTCGGTTTGCCGGAGTCTGGTCATCTCCAACGAATTCTTTTACGTCGATTGAACGCCGCCCCAAGAACCATGCCCGCACGCCCAATCTCACGCCGCTCCTTTCTGCAGCAAACCGGTGCCGCCGCCGCCGCGACTACAGCACTGCTGCCTTGGCAGTGGCGTGCCGCAGCAGCAGCGGGTGGCCTCGGCGCGGTGACCCCTACCGGCCCTCATCACGCTCCCCGGGCGAAGCGGCTCATCTTCGTGTTTCTCACCGGCGGCTTCTCCCACGTGGACACGTTTGATCCCAAACCCGCCCTGATCCGCGACCATGGAAAGGTGGTGGAGGCCTCGCATTTGCGCGGCAAGCTCACCCAACCGCTCTATGGCTCGCCCTTCCAGTTTCAAAAGTATGGGCAGAGCGGGCTCGAGATCAGCGAGCTATTTCCAGCCCTCGGCAGCGTGGCCGATGACCTCTGCGTGATCCGCTCCATGCACACTGACATCGTCGAACACTTTCAGGCCTCTCTGGCGATGCACACCGGCTCGGCCACCGTTCCCCTGCCGAGTATCGGTGCCTGGCTCAGTCATGGTCTGGGCAGTGAAAACCCCAACCTTCCGCCCTATGCCGTTCTCTGCGAGCACCTGCCTTACGGCGGCTCGCAACTCTGGGACTCTCATTTCCTGCCGCCCGTCCATCAGGGCTCTCGCATCCTCCCGGGAGACGATCCCATCCCCAATCTTCGCCCTGCGGTGAAGGACATGACTCTCCGCACGCTGGAGGGCCGCCTCCTCGATGACCTGAACTCTCAGTTCGCCGAGGCACGGCCCGAAGACCTCGCGCTGAAGGCCCGCAGCACCAGTTTCCAAACCGCTCGCGGCATGATGAAGACCGCTCCCGCCGTGCTCGACCTCGCCTCGGAAAGCGATGACACCCTGTCCCACTACGGCGTGACCCGCGACGACGACTCCAGTTTCGCCTGGCAGTGCCTCGCGGCCCGCCGCCTTGCCGAGCATGGCGTGCGCACGATCGAGATCATCGACAGCGGCGCCAGCAACAACTGGGACGCGCACGGCGACATGCAGCACCACCGCCCGAAGGCCCAGCGTGTGGACAAAGCCCTTGCCGCCCTCATCCGCGACCTCAAACAGCGCGGCCTCTTCGATGAGACCCTGATCGCGATCTGCACCGAGTTTGGCCGCACACCGTTCAGTGACGGCAAGGGCCGCAACCACTGGTCGCAAGCCTTTACCTGCCTGCTCGCTGGCGCGGGAATTCGCGGCGGCATGACCTACGGCGAAACGGATCCCTATGGTTTGGCGATCATCGACTCGCCCTGTCATGTCCACGACTACCACGCAACGATTCTCCATCTCCTTGGTATCGATCACGAACGCCTCACCTACCGCCACGCCGGCCGGGATTTCCGCCTGACCGATGTCGCCGGAAAAGTCATCAAGGAGATTCTCGC
>CAYMHJ010000545.1:0-3393 GCA_964390165.1 uncultured Prosthecobacter sp.
GACAACCGGCTACCCGCTCCGAGTCGAAATGATTTCCGTAGCTCCAACCTTTAACCTGCAGTCGAAAGCGCGCTCCCGGTAGCCGGTGCCAGACCTTGAACGTTAGGGCAAAGAATATGAAGCTCCCGCGATGGACAAAAGGGATTCTTTTCGGGCTGTCCTTTTGCGGCCTGTTCGTTGCCGGTGTCCTCATGGAGGTGTCCTTACGCGCTGCCAAAACAGAGTCCATCCCGGTCGACAGTTCGCTCGCCCCGGATGTGACAATCACCGCGTCACGAATGCCCGATTTCTTGTGGGTCGGGACGGCATGGTGGATCGATTACGAATCCCCGGTTCCATTCGATCTCGATATTGGCTCTGGGATTATTTCTTCAGTTCCAGCAGGAACACACAAAATCTATTCGAATCACGACCACAGCAATCTAGCCAAATATGGACTGAGGTTTTCGAGAGAATTCCCAGAGACAATAGTCGCTCAACAAAAGAAGCCCTAACAAGTCGCGAATGTTCAACTGCCTGCCCGCGGTGAGTCGAAAGCAAAATGCCCATTCAACCACCGACCCCGAGTTCCGAGCGCGTTGTCGGCATGCAGTGCCAGCGCTTGGACGTTGGATCTGGTCGGTTGAAACGAATGGCAACGACCGGGCGCACGAACCACCAGAACCTGTTCACTCAACGCGAGCGCTGAAACATCCGCCGTTTTTGGCGATGATGGTGCCGTCCGGATGGACCGTCACCGGAACGACGAACTCTTCGGTGGTCATCGCATCTTCAAAGTCGCGTTCGCCATCCAGAAACTGCCGGAGCCGCGTCACCATGTGATCGGCGATTTCCTTCTGCGCCTCCAGTTCGGTTTCAAACACCGTGTAGCGTTCGCCATCACTGACCGCCGGCACGTCGCCTTGGCAGAGCGTGTGGATGTAGATGCAGAATCCCGACCGAAGTTCGGGCGGGTCCATGTGCGATGCCTTGTGGTGCAAACCGGCAGGCTGCTCATCGAATTGAAGAGTCATGACTTTCCCGGAACGGCCCACCGCTTTAGTTTCCTGGGCGTAACTTGGCCGATGCGCGTGAAATCAAAACGTGAATCAAACGCTATTGGGCCTTGAGAAACTCATCATATTTCTGCGCGAGGAAGTCCCGGCGGGGGTGGTGGATCCTCTCTGATGGAAAGCGCATTTGCCTTCCTTCAAGTTCCAACAGGCCATGGCTAAACATAGGGCCGTCGCGTGTGCCACGAACCTGCTCGTTGAGGATAATTTTCCCGTCAGGATCGATGCCCATCAGATTATTCTCATATGCGGTGTGATGGAATGTGGACATGGCGATGCCGTTTTGAACGGAGGCGATGCCGCCTTTCGAATCAGCAACGATGTGCGCGGCTTCCAGAAGTTGTACAAGAGGAAGATTGGTCAGGGCACAACGCAGGCCATACGCCATCAAGACACGCTGACGAAAAGCGCGCTGATACAGGCGCGTCTTGCGAACGCCCGTGCCATACTGGGTGGGCATTTCCGAGACGATGTTTGATGCCCCTTCATGGGTGTCGGACGGTGTTTCAAACACGATGGTGGTCTCGCCACGGTCATAGGAAAAGGTGTCCACGAAGACTGGGTAAAACGCTTCATAGAGTCCGTCGGCGAGTCCGCGAAAGAAAATGAGTGGCAACTGTTTCCGATACGCGGCTTCGAGCGACTCATTGAACTGAGGCTTCTTTTCGTTCTTTTGGAGCTGATAGGCAAAAACGCCCTCTTCCAAGTCTTTGTCATCGTAAGGCGCAGGGCGTCCGGGCCGAGAGGGCATAACCTGTTTAATGCTCAATGCCGCGCCATCAGTCAGTTGTCGAGGTTTGAAAATGCCTGCGGCCTTTGTTGCGAAATGGATTTTGCTCCCATCGACCTCGAACCCTCTATCGATCTCGGCCCAAGTGAACACGTTGTCCCCCTTCTCCTGAATCATCTTGCGGAGCGCATGTCCGGCGGCGGCTCTGATTTGTTCGTTTGAATCGGCTGGCATTCACGAGGAATACGCGGCGAAGCACGGAGACCAAGTTTTAAAACAGATTCACGCCTGCGGCGTTTCTGAAAAACGCGTCTTAAACAATGGAAGGAAAGTTGCGTGACAGTCGAAAAAGGGATGCCGAGGTTTCCGGATGTCACGCCGCCAAGAGCCGATCCCTTACATGCTCGTCCATGACTGCCCATGGTGGGCCAGTGTGATCTTATCCGGCATCGTTTATGTCCTGCTGAAAAATGTGGCTCCGCAGTTGTGCCATGGGAACAAGGTGCTGGGGTCGATTATGCAGGCATTGCCGGGCGTGGCGTGGATGGCGGGGGCAATGCTCCTGGTTTTTGCGGGACTGGACCTGTACGTGCGGATGCTCAAGGCGATCGGCCAAAGGTCGCGGAAAGGAGCAGTGGTCCGGCATGCATGCAGTGCGGAGACTGCCCCTGCTGCGGCACCGCCATGTCCTGCCTGCAACGGAACATTGGTGCAGCGGACTGCCCGGCAGGGGGGGCAATGCTGGAAGGGACTTTTGGGGTTGCTCGCGGTATCCGGAGTGCCGTGGAACGCTCTCTCTGAGAACCTAACGAACGCTCCTAATGTTTGATGAAATCCTCAACCCAAGGAACGCCATCTGGGATGATGGCGAGTGGGTGAGCTGGGCTGATATCAACCGATTCATCGAAGCCAAGGATGAGGACGACGAAGAGGAGGGCTGGGAATTCGTGGAGGAGGAGGGCGATGGCCTAAACCCGGAAGGATCGCCCGATGAGGAAAGCTCGATGCAGAAGCTGGAGCGGCTGGAGATCCAGGTCGAAAGGGCTGGCGAAGCGCTGGCGCGCGGTGAGGACATTGGTGGGCGGATCGGGGAGATGGGAGAGTTGTATGCGGAGGCGAGGTTCCGGATCCGCCGACACCGGAAGCACGCGCAGGGTTCCGATGGGAAACTGGGCAACGACTTTGTGGAAGTGAAGACGATCAGTCCGTGGAAGAAGACGCCGGAGGTGCAGGTGAAACGCAGCGGACACTGGAGCAGGCTGGTGGTGGTGAAGATCAGCGAGCAGTGGATCTTTGAGGCGAAGATGTTTCAGCGGAAGGAACTGGGGAGTGGTAACGGTGGCAAGTACGTCAAGGTGCGGTGGGAAGGGCGGTCTGGGAGCGGAGGGCGGAGGGACTGTGAGAAGGGGAGACTTTGAGACGGGGAGGCGGGGAGCGTGTGGGTCGGAGACGGCTCACCTTGAGATCTAGCCCGCATTTCTCACACTCGCTTCGAGGCACAGGCACACTCTGACTTCACCGCAGAGAGGCAGAGGAGCAGAGGTTGATGCCTTGATTCTCTGCCCCCTCCGCCTCTTTGCTCCTTCCGAATAACTTCCCAGTTCAAGCCGG
>CAYMHJ010000546.1:0-1953 GCA_964390165.1 uncultured Prosthecobacter sp.
GCTCGATGCCACGCTTCATGGCTGCCTGGATGGTCGCCATGGCAGCCTGTGGCATTGTGTTGGGAGGCGGAGTCAGGATGAGGATGTTCCGATGGTCCTCAACGAACGGCACAATGCGCTGGGAGGCTGTCTTGGCGGATGCTGTGTCTTCGGGCGATTCCTGATCATCGCCCTGACTGCTGCCTTCAGCTTCATCCTGCTTGCTCCAGAGGCCGGTGAGCGGGTTGATGTAGAAACCGAGCTGCTTCTTGTCCTTCCGGCGCTTCCATCCACGATTGATGCGCCAGAGTGAGGCCGCGGGAGAGTAGGTCAAATCGGCGACGGTATCGTCACCGAGGGTCACTTTGGCGACCTGCTTGTCGGGAGCCCCTCCAGTGCCGGGAAGGAACCTGTAGGTGGTGATGATGTCGAAGCCCTGACGCTGGCGTTCCTCGTCGTTGGCGGAGATTCGCTCGACGGGTTTCGTCTCCACGGTCTCGATGCGGTAAAGCTCGTTTACCCGTGCCTCCGGTGAGAATCCCTCCCCGCAGTGGTCACAGACGTGGTGCTTGGGCTCGGGATCCTCTGGGCGTCCAAGATGGCCGTAGCCACAATGGGTGCAGACCAGTGCATTGAGCGTGGCGAGTTTCGAGTCCGAGGTGATGTGATCCGCAGCAGTGACATTCAGCTTGGCCCGGACCACGCGGAACATGCGGCCCTCATGGTAGATGAGACTGCGGGGTCCGAACTCCGAGAGCGCGAGGAATCGGGGACGACTCACCATGTTTCCGGAATCGTCCTTGCCGTTCTTTTTGCGCCCCGTGGAAGGAATCCAAGCCATCAAGGGCAGGCGAGGGAAATTGTAGCCGGGGAGGAAGCCCTGACTGGCGAGGTAGCGAAAGGTGTAGAAATCGTTGTTCTGCCCCCCGCTGGTCTTGAGGAGCACCTTGAGCTGGTTCACGGCATCGAGGTAGCGCCGTTTGGCATTCTCGCGATCCGCCGGTGAGGTCGCGGGGCTTTTGTTGATGGCGTCGGCAGAGGCCATCTGCTTGTGTGTGGCATCGTAGAGTTCACGCCAGCGGTCGAAGGCCTGTGCAAAGGCCCCGACACTGCGCCGGATGACGGTCTCGACATAGTCCGGTGAATACCATGGCAAGCCCGAAAGTTCGGAATCGACCTGAGCGATGACAGCCCTAGCTGCAATGATGGCCCGGCGCTCCACCGCCGGGTCGCTGATGGCCTCCTTGAGCGACGTTTCGAGCGGCTTCTCCTTGGTGTTCAGATCGAGCAGCGGCGCGATGCTGGTGTCGATCTGACGTTCCACCGCGGCCAACCAGACGGCGTGGATGTGGCTTTCGATGAGGTTGCGATTGGCGAGGTCGAGCGTGGGCGCTTTCACGACGCCGTGTACCATTTCGTCGGAGTGGTGGAAGAACCATTGGTCATGCGGACTCATGGCCGCCGAGTAGGTCACCACGAGAGCGGCCTGCCCGGATCGGCCGGCGCGGCCACTGCGCTGGGCGTAGTTGGCCGGCGTGGGCGGCACATTGCGCATGTAGACGGTGTTCAGCGCGGAGATGTCCACGCCAAGCTCCATCGTGGGCGAGCAGTAGAGAACGGGAAGGCGTATGAGCGGCCCCTTTTGCCCGGACTCCTTCCACCACTTCCGGTCAAGTTCGGACTGGCGGAACCGGGCTTCGAGGATCTTGCGATTGTCCGCGTCCACCTGGGCGGTGTGCTCATGCGCCTCGAAGTCGAAGAAGTAATGGCCCGGCGTGCCGAGCAACTCGGCGACCGAGGTATAGAGGTCGCGGAAAAATGCGTTGATCCTGCCGTCTGGTTTGATGGGCGTTTCGTTGAGTTGCCACGCCAGCGCCGTGTCCTTCAATGCCCAACCGATGAGTGATGGTCCGCGGTTACTGCTGCTGACGTAGCCGCCTTTGGCTGCGCATGTGAGGAAAGCCCGGACAAGTT
>CAYMHJ010000546.1:2053-3372 GCA_964390165.1 uncultured Prosthecobacter sp.
CTGCTGCTGACGTAGCCGCCTTTGGCTGCGCATGTGAGGAAAGCCCGGACAAGTTCCACCAGGATCTCTCCCGGTGTCGTGCGCAGGTCATGCTGCGGCCCCAAATCTGAGTATCGGATTTCGCGAACGAGGCGGGAGCGCGGACCTCCACCGATCAGGTCGTCGCGCTTCTTCTTGCCCTTGGCTTCGGGCCGCCGGTCGAGAATGAGATACTTGGTCGTGGCAAGGTTTTCGTCCGGGCCTAGCGCCCAGCGTTCGGTGAGGTGGCTGGCGATGGCGGCCTTGGCGCTGTCCTGTCTCGCTGGATCGAGGTACTCTGACTCGACGCACAGATCACGCAGCATCGCGTCAAAGATCAACTGACCGAGTTTCGAGCGGCCCTCTGGTGGCAGGGAGCGAAGCAGTGACCAGCCCTGCTCCGCAGCGGGACTCAGGTTTGCGGGCTGTTTATCGACCGCAAAGAGCGAATCCTTCGCGGCGAGATCGTCCAGTCCCCGGAAGTCGATATCGAGCAGCTTCAGCTGGCCCAGATTGGGATTGTTATAGCGCCAACCTTTCCGCAGATCGCGAAGCAAGCGGTAGCCTAGGACGAAACGGGCGGCACGATCCGCCTCCTCTTTGGCGAGACCGAACAGTTCGGGCTCCTGGAGGTATTCGGCGAGGATGTTTTCGTCGGAGGTCTCGAAGCCGAGTGCGCGGAACACTGCAACACCCAAGTCGCCGGCGTGGAGCTTGCCGCCTTTGCCACGAAGGGCTGCGAGGAGTCCGGCGCGGATCAGGAGAAGGTAGAGGAAGTCATTGAAGTGCCCAGCCTGGAGGGCGGCGTCTTGGCGATTGTCGGTGAAGCCGAGGAGCTTGCGGAAGTCCGATGTGGCGTTCTCGGGGACCGATGTCGCGAAATGTTGCCGCAGCATGGCCAGTGTGAGCACCGTCGTGGCCGAGGATCGACCTTCACCGGAGAGGCCGGAGAGGCGGTTGATGTCGCGGCCATGCGCCTGATGCTCGTGCCCGCAGGAGAGGCAGAAGCGAAACTTGCCAGGGATGAACCAGAAGCGTCGGCCGCCATCGCGGTGCCCACGGGCATCGATCGATTCAGACAGCGGCTGAGCGCTCCTGTAGTTTTGTTTCACTCGATCACCCGTGGCCGTCTGCTCCAGCCACGAATCAGGCAAGTCCTCCAGTCGGCCCTGAAAATCCTGACCTGCCCTTACAGGCATGAGGAAGCCAAAGCGGCGCTGCTTGTCGTCGTTTCCCACGTCGTCGATTTCGCGTGGTGTGAAATGGGGCGCTGAGTCGGGAGTCTCCCAGACGGGATGGTA
>CAYMHJ010000547.1:0-3358 GCA_964390165.1 uncultured Prosthecobacter sp.
AGATGCTCCAGGAGCGCGTCCGCGAAATCCATGCTCTGGCACAACTCCGTGAAATGACGAACTCCCGCGAGTATGCCGACGGCGTGAAGGCGGCTGCCAAAGTTCCCCTCGCAGTCGCGGACGACCTGCTTCACTCGCCGGTGGAAACCATCACTGGCGTGCCCAAAGGCGTCGGCAAGTTCCTCGGTCGCCTCGGTCGTGGTGCCAAAGAAGTAGCCTCCGGCCGCCAGCGCAATGAAGGCGAGGATGGAGTGGTCAAAAGTGCCGCCGGTCTCTCCAGCACGAAGCGTAAACTCTGCGCTGATCTCGGCTTGAACCCCTACAGCACCAACGAAGTCCTCCAAAGTGAGCTGGATCGCGTGGCCTGGGTGGTCTTTGCCGGAAAAATCACCGTCACACTGGCGACCATGCCCATCGGCGGTGCCGCGGGTGCCGCCCTGAGCGCTGTCTCGGTCACCGATCAGGCCAACAAACTGGTCTATGAGCAAAGCCCTCTTGATCTCCGCAAATCGAACCTGTCCCGACTCACGGCGATGGGCATCTCCCCACAAGATGCCGAGGCATTCCTCGCGGCCAGCGCGTTCACACCCTGGAATCAAAGCCAGATCGTCGGATCACTGGATCGAATGTCTGGAGTCAAAGGCCGCGACGTGCTGCTGCGTGACGCCACGAGCATGAGCGACAGCGAGACAGATGCTGTGTTTTACGAGCAGACCGCCAAGCTCATCGCCCATGCGCACACAAACGGCATCGTCATTGATCGCATCGTGCTTTTGAGCGGACTCCCCGTCTGCATCGGGGCGGATGGCTCGGTCATCGTGGCCCTCCATTGGGACTTCGCCATGTGGTCGCCACGCTCGGAGAACTTCGCCAATGCGCTTGAGTCCCTTCAGCTCGATGGAGCCAAGCCCGCATCCCTCATCGTCATCCTCTCCGGTGCCATGTCGCCACGGCTGCGGCAGGAGCTGGAAACGCGTGGCTACCGTGTGCAGGACAAGCTGATCCAAGGGCCGCTGAAATAAGGCTTTCCATTCCTCACCCCATTTGAACTGTCATGAAACCTAACGTGAAGCTGCTTTGCATTCCCCTCATAGCCTTGATTCTGGGGGCATGTTCCTCCATGCCGAAGAGCGTCACCTCACGCTCCATCGGAAGCGGCTACTCGCTTCGTGGGGCAACTTCGGAGGAGCTTGAGCAGGCTCTTGCCGACGTGGATCGTGTCAGCACGGCAGGACTCCAGACAAAAGAGGATCGCCAGGCCTATGCCGCAGCCACGGAAAGAGCCGTCGCGCTCTGGCTTTCACTCAGCGATGAAAAGTCACGCAGCCAGCCCATGGCGGCAGGAGACCTCTACCGCCTCGAATCATCATGGCCGAAGAACCTCAAGTTTGATGAACTGATTCCCGCCAACACCATCAAGGGCAAGTACGTGAAGCGTCGTATCACACGCGAGGGCGTCGGGGTTCCCTTCGTGGCCCATTGGGACTACACACCCGAGCGCAAGGCCGCCGAGCCTTTCATGTCGGATGGCGGTTATGTGTCCTCCGCCACGGCCACTATCGACTTCCGTCGTGTCGGAAACGGACTCCGCATCGCATCGCTCAGGCTGCACGACTCACGAGTGATGGAAAAAGTTCGTTTGAACGGGCGCGAGCTGCCACTGGCGGCTGATCTCACGGCTTATGGCGAATACATCATGTCGAAAAAGGAAGTTCAGATGGCGGGTCTGAAAGCGCTGCTCCGTAGCTCGAAGTACATGAACAAAATGGGATTGATCGCGCTTGAGCACCCGGACGAAACCCGCATCCCGCTTGTGCTCGTCCATGGGCTCATGTCACGACCGGCCACCTGGGAAAACGTCATCAATGAACTCGGTGCAGATCCCATCATCCAGAAGCACTATCAGGTCTATTTGTTCCGCTATCCTTCCGGAGTCCCTATCCTCTACAGCTCCGCCAAACTGCGGGAGGAGCTGGCCAAACTCCACACCACACTAGAGAAGCGAGACACACGCAGGCTAAACCATCACATGGTGCTCATCGGCCACAGCATGGGCGGCTTGGTCAGCAAGGGGCAGGTGCAGGAAAGCGGTGATCGCATTTGGGTTAATCTCCTGGGAGACACTCCTGAAAACCTGGGCCTGACCAAGGCGGAGCGCGAGGCACTCAGCAGCTATATGGAGTTTGATCCCAATCCGAGCGTAAGCCGCGTGATCTTCGCTGCCACCCCACATCGTGGCAGCAAGGTCGCGGACACCCGGCTCGCTCACTTTGGTCGTCGTCTCGTCAGCCTTCCAGGGCGGACCTTTGGCACCACGTTCGACATACTGGAGGGCATCGCCTCACGAGATCCCAACCTTAGCCAGCTGCTCTCCAACGGCATGCCCACCAGTGTGGATAATCTCTCACCTGGTTCGCCCTATGTGAAAATCGCCAACAGCCTGCCATTCCGCAAAGGCGTGCATCTGCACTCCATCATCGGCAACAAGGAAGGCAAACCCCTTACCGACCCTGAATGCTCGGACGGCTTCGTGCCTTACAGCAGTTCTCACCTCGACAACGTGGAGTCTGAATTCCTCGTACGCTCCGACCACGGCGTGCATGAGAAGCCCGAAGCCATCGAAGAAATGCGCCGCATCCTCCGGCTGCATCTGAGACAAATGAATCTGCACTGACTGCGGCTGCCCTCTCGCGTATTCCATCTCTGTTTGAGTCATCGCCAAGCCAAGTGCAATGCCGGGCTTCATTGCGGCGTTTAGGCTGACTCATTTTTCCAACCATGCGTACCCTCGCCCTACTTCTCCTTTCCACTGCACTCGCCGCCCACGCGGAACTGCGCCTCCCAGCCATCATTGGCGACAACATGGTGCTCCAGCAGAAGCAGACGAACCCGATCTGGGGCTGGGACACTCCCGGCACGACCGTGAAGGTGAGCTTCGGCAGCCAGAGCAAATCCGCTACGGCTGATGCGAAGGGCAAGTGGAGTGTGAAACTCGATCCCGTGCCTGCCAATGCGCAGCCTGCCACGATGAGCATCGCGGGCACGACTTCGCGCGAGCTGAAAAACATCCTCGTTGGCGAGGTATGGCTTTGCTCGGGACAATCCAACATGGGCTTCAATCTCGGCAGCGTCTGGGATGCCGATCTCGACATCGCCACGGCGAAGTATCCGAACATCCGCCTGATCTCCGTGCCGAATGTGGGCACGCAGGAGCTGCAGGACGACTTCAAAGGCCAGTGGGAGGCCTGCTCTCCGACGACGGTGGGTGCTTTCACCGCCGTGGGTTATCATTACGGACGTGTCCTGCATGAGATGCTCGGCGTGCCGGTGGGTCTGATCGACAACGCCTGGGGCGGCA
>CAYMHJ010000548.1:0-3334 GCA_964390165.1 uncultured Prosthecobacter sp.
AGAGGCGTTCAGGCTGGAAACAAGGACTGCGAGGGCAAGGAGGCGCTTCATGGCTTGTGAATACGAGCCACGGCGGCTGAACTCGCATTTCATCTGTGCCTGCCGCGCTTCATGCACCGGCTTGCCAAGTTCCGCAGACGATACCCGGCTGTAGATGTCGGTTCTCGCAGGACTCGATCAAATCGAACTGGGCACCGACTTAAAAAACCAACAAACTCCCGCCTACGACAAGGAACTGCACGTCCTGCGCCTCGGCGACATCGCCATCACCACGAACACGTTTGAGCTGTATCTCGACTGGGGCATCCAGATGAAGGCCCGCAGCCCTGCGCAGCAGACGTTTGTGCTCCAACTCACCAACGGCTGCGGCATGTATCTGCCCACCGCGCTCGCCATCGAAGGCGGCAGCTGCAGCGGCCTGCCGCACGTGAACAAAGTCGGCCCTAAAGGCGGGCAGATTCTCGTCGATCAAACCGTCCGCGCGATGCAGGCGCTGTTTCCGGTGGCAGCGGCAAAATAGGCGCTCCGCCATGTTTGCATGCACCGCTCTCATTGACCGGCAGCCCTCCGAACTTTAGAGGTCATCTTCATCACCGCCGAACCATCATGAAGCTAATTCTCTCCGTTTTGCTCGCACTCACGGCTATCGTTACTCTCCGTGCGCAAGACGCCAGCGCTCCCCAATCCTGGACCTCCAGCGATGGCCGTGTGATTCAGGCGAAGTTCATCAAGCTCGATGGCGAATCGGTGGTCATTGAGAAGGACGGCACGCAGTTCGCCGTGGCGTTGTCGAAGCTGAGTACTGACAGCGTGGCGTTGGCGAAGAAGCTCGCATCGCCAGGCCAAGGTAGACCCGCAGCACCTGTGGTTCCCGCTTCCACGAAGGGCCCCCAGCCGTCATCTCAAGCCACGGCAGCAGCCGAAGCACCGCAGGAGAGTCCGTTTCCCAGTGCGCTCGGCCCTCTGCCACCGAACGAGCTTTCCGAGAGCTTCGGGCAAAGCACGCCCGAGAAGGAAGGCATCAACAGTGAAAAGCTGGCCGAGCTGACGGAATGGGTTCGCGACAGCAAGAAAGGCGTTTTGTCCATCCTGATTTCGCGGAACGGAAAGTTGGTCTATGAACTCTACACGACCTCGCTGGGTCGCGATGAAGCCCACTATCTCATGTCTGTGACCAAGAGCTTCACCTCCGCGCTTGTGGGAATTGCCACCGACAAGGGGCTTCTCCCCGACCCGGATTCCCCGGTGACGAAATCATTGCCGCGCTCGCTTTTTGCAAGCGACGCTGATTTCGCACGATTCAATGCCATCACCATCAAACACGTCTTGGGCATGTCCGCCATTGATGCGCCGCTCGCTCCAGATTCGAAAACTGAAGAGGCGTATGAACGCCTTAGACAGATCAACATGGTCGAGAATCGCCCCAAGTTTGCTCTGACTCAAAAGCTCCTGCCTGAGCCAGGGAAGTCGTTCCAATACACCAACTTCACGCCATTGATCGCAACCGCATTAATCCAGCATGGAACAGGAAAATCAGAAATGGATTTTGCTGAGGAAACACTTTTCGGCCCGCTCGGTTTCAGAAACGCTGAGTGGATGCACCAAGACCGCGCAGGATATGATATGGGCTCGCACGGGTTGAGGCTCCGTCCGATTGACATGCAGAAGTTCGGGATTCTCTATATGAATGGAGGAGTCTGGAACGGTCGCCAGATTATTTCGCGCACATGGGTTGAACGATCATTTCAACCGTGGATCAAAAGCTCACGGAATCGCCCCGCAAATTATGGCTGGTATTGGTGGACCAGGAATTACGCTCCAGGCTGGGACGCGCATGAAGCCTCAGGGTGGAAGGGGCAGCGAATCATCGTCGTGCCGGAGCATCGCCTAGTTGTCACCATTACCGGTTACATGGAGGAGGGATACAACGAGGTGTGCGACGCCATCATGCGGCAGTATGTTGTGACTCTGCTCCAACCGAATCAGGGTCCATTGGGAAGCGCGGCGCTGAACACACGGCTTTCAAAGGCGCTCATGGATGTTCACTCGGAGAATCGAATGCCGCCGACTCCAGATCAGCGCATGGTGCCGACAGTCAAACCCAAGGAAGAACACCGGCCCTTCGATCCGAACCGAGTAGAAATGGATACGCTAGGGACTGTCAAAGAAGGGCAGTTTACCGCACCACCGAATCAACCCGGCAAGAGTGGCTATGTGGAACTCAAGCATCAGCAACAGGAAAGAGGCCTTTCCGTGACCACTGCTGCTGCAATGGCTCTTCGACACTTTGGCAGCACCGCCACCGCCCGCGAGATAAAGGTGCTGAGTCGCGGAAAAGAATATGACCCAGCGGCGGAGTTCAATGATTTCACCGGGACATTCTTTCGCGATTTGCTTTCGGCTGTTTCCAAACTCGGGTTCACTTGGCGGAATCAGGCCTATCCACGCACCGAAACTGGGATGAATACCGGTCTAGGGGACATCAAGAAGTCCATCGACCAAGGCAACCCTGTGCTGATGGATACGTTATTTTACGGGGATCATGTGGTTGTCGCGGTCGGGTATGACGAAGCGGCGAGGAACCTAATCATCATGGACTCTAATATTCCCGCCCCTGGAATTCGGATCATCAACTACAAGCACATCGACAAAATCTGGAACTCCAGCAGTTTCGATGGCAGAGCGTGTGTGTTCACGGCTCCCAAGCAGTGACGAGAGCAACACGGACGTCTTCGCCTTCAAAAGCAATTAGCAGAACGCGCCACAAAGGCGGACAGATTCTCGTCGATCAAAACGTGCGCGTGATGCAGATGTTGTTTCCAGCGGCCAAGCCCTGACTCTTTTGAGCCGCACGGCAAGTCAGGCGATGTGGCGGCGTAGGTTTGGGAGCAACACCACGCCACCCGCATGAATCCCACGACTGCATCCATCACTCAGGCCTTCAGTCCCGCTCGCGGAGATCTGTTGCGGGTCGGCTCCACACGGCGCGGCTTTCTTCAGACTGGACTCGCTGGCTTGGCGGGCGTTTCGATGCCTTCGCTGCTCCAAACGCAGGCACTGGCCGCCGCGGCCGGACAGGCGAAGAGCAAAACAAACGTGATCCTCTTCTGGCTCTCTGGCGGCCCGAGCCACATCGACATGTGGGACCCGAAACCAGACACGCCGAGCGAGATTCGTGGCCCCTTCGGTAGCATTTCGACGAAAGTGCCCGGCATTCACGTCTGCGAGCATCTGCCGCTCACGGCGAAGATCATGGACAAGCTCACGCTGATCCGCTCGGTCGATTGCAGCGCCAGCAATCACACGCCGATCACCATGCAGGCCTGCAATCCGC
>CAYMHJ010000549.1:0-3315 GCA_964390165.1 uncultured Prosthecobacter sp.
ATGACCATCCCATCCTGAGATTTGAAGGATTCGTGGACAGTGTGCGCTGGGCGATTGTTTCGAGTGAGCGGCCAGCCATCGAGTTCCTAATTGAGCGCCCGGGTTCAGGACAGATGCAGGTCGAAGTCACCCCCGAGATCATCGAGGAAAAAAAGGCGTGGTGGAAATCCATCTTCTCCAGGCCCCCGCTTCGTTCCGTGGGCTTGGTGGGACGCGAATCTGTCATGGTCGGAGATATACAGGCAAACAGCCCAGCCCAGGAAGGCGGTTTAAAACCCAAGGACATTATCCTCAGCATGGATGGAATTGCTCTTCACAGCGCGCGGCAGTTCATGGACTACATCGCCTCGCAGGCAGGCAAACCACTCTCACTGTTAGTGAAACGAGAAGGACAGGAGCAGACCCTCCAGATACAACCCCGACTCCCTGACATCCGCCCCGCCGACTTCAAGGACTACAAAGTCGGCATCCTGTTTCATGGTGATGGCGTCCGCGTGTATAATCATCCGACAGTCTATGAACAGGTTTCCATAGCGTCACGGAGTCTCTACAACACCATCGGCAAGCTTCTCTCTCGGAAGTCGGACATCGGACTTTCTCACATGAGCGGCCCTCTCGGCATCGGTCGGGTGTATTACAACCTGCTTTTAGACCCAGATGCTCTGCTCATGGTTTTATGGTTCAGCGTCGTGCTAAACATCAATCTGGCGATCATGAATATGCTACCCTTCCCTGTGTTGGATGGCGGGCACATTGTCATGGCCATCGGTGAGGCCATTCGTCGCCGTCCACTGCAAGGCCGTTTCCTGGAAGTTGTCCAAACCGCCTGCGTCCTGCTCCTCTTCGGTTTCATGATCTTTGTCAGCCTCAAGGATAGCGGTGATATAGCCCAATCAGCGACCCAGGGAAGACCTGCCCCACCTCCAGAACTTGGTTGGCAGCCGAAAGAGAAGCGCGTGGAGGCGAAGTAAGTTATCTGGCTTCAGTCAGGCCGACAAAAAGAGCCGCCACATCCAGATACGCCTCCGGCAGCAATGCGGAATTCCAGACTTCACCCTCTGGAATGCTGCACAAGAGGTTGTAGCTCCCAATCTGAAGCTGCGCTTACATTTGCAGTTATCTACCATTGGAATTGAGGATCCAGCATTCCTCGACGCCAGCTTGGGCGTGAGGCTGTGGCAGGTCGCTGTAATCGGTCATCGACGAGAGTGCTGATAAGAACCTCAATCACCACTTTGGTCGCGATGTCTTAACACCCCCATTCCGCCACCTTAACTCGTTGAAAATCAAGGTGGTGGAGGCGAGGGGAATTGAACCCCTGTCCGAATGGCCATAAGCCGAAGCTTCTACATGCATAGCTGGTGTTTTAATCTCGGTCTGGGGCTTCCATCAGCAGAATCCCTTCCACCCAGCGTCCTGTTGAATCTCGCTTTCGACCCGGTCGCCCGGTCAGCCAGCCAGCCTGGTGGTGTCATCTTCGAGGCTACCAGACATTGCCTTGAAGATGTCGCGGGGCTTAGGCCGCGAGAGCGAGCTCGTTAGAGTTTGCTGTTGTTTGTTTGATCCGGTGATTAACGAGGCCAACGAATCATCCTCGGCATGCCACTCCGACCGCAGACTACCCGTCGAAACCAGGACGCCCCCATGTCAGTGTTGACCTGAGATGTATAAGGGCGGCGGCGGGTAGGGTCAAGACATGGTTCGAAAAGACATGGTTCGCAGGTAGCCAGCATGAATGCATCAGTCCATGCTGACTACCGCCTTCACCACAGCGCTTCCAGGCCTGACATAGACGGGCATCTGCGTGGGCAGTTCAGTCAGGCTACAGCGGTGGGTGATCCAAGGGCGTGTGTCGATCTGACCGTTTTCGATGAGGTTTAAAATGCGCGGGAAGTCCTCTGCCACGGCATTCCGGCTGGCCAGCAGTGTGAGTTCCCGACGGTGAAAAAGGGGGTCATCCAGCAGTACTGGTTCCTTGGTGATGCCGACGTAAATGATGCGGCCGGTGAAGCGTGCGAATTTCAGCGTGCAGGCCATGGAGCCGGGATGCCCGGTGGCATCGAAGACGATCTGAGCGCAGGGCTCATCGGGCAGGCTTTCGACGGCACGGACGCCGGGGTAGTGCTGCTGCACGAAGTCGCGCCGGGCTTCATTCAGCTCCAGGACCGTGATCGCCGCTCCGGTCAGCCGTGCAAATTCCAGCACGGTGAGGCCGATCGGCCCCGCGCCTATGATGAGAACATCCTCCTGCGGCAGAATGGAGGCGCGATTCACGGCATGACATCCGATGGCGAGTGTCTCCACCAGCGCGAGTTGCTCGAAGCTTAGCGAGTTCGCTGGATGCAGCTTCTGCGCCGGCAGGATCATGCGCTCACGCATCGCGCCATCGCAATGCACACCGAGCACGCGGAGAGACTCACAGCAGTTCGTTTTACCCTGCTGGCAGGAGTGGCACTCACCGCAGTTCAGATAAGGTTCAACGGAGCAGCGATCTCCCGGCTTCAGGTTGTTCACACCCTCGCCGACAGCGAGTACCTCGACCCCCAGTTCATGCCCGAGTATGCGTGGGCACTCGATGAAGGGCATCTTCCCCAAATACCCGCTGATATCCGTGCCGCAGATCCCGATGGCACGAATGGTAACGAGCGCCTCCCCTGCCCCCGGCTCGGCTGCCTCAGGCAGGTGGATGAATTCCAGGCTTTCAGGTGCAGTCAGGCAGAGAGCTTTCATTCGTGAGAAAGGGAATCACACCGCTCCGAACCGCCGATGCCGCTTTTCATAGGCGCGGATGGCTTTGACGAGATCGGCTTTGCCGAAGTCGGGCCAGAGGGTGTCGGTGATGTAGAATTCGGTGTAGCTGAGCTGCCAGAGGAGGAAATTGGAGAGGCGCATCTCGCCACTGGTGCGGATGAGGAGATCCGGGTCAGGATAATATCGGGTGTAGAGGTGCTTGGAGAAGACCTCGGTATCGATCATGCCTTTGTCCAGATGACCGCGCTCGATGCTTTCCAGGAGGCTCTTCACGCCATCGACGATCTCTTCACGCCCGCCATAACTTAGAGCGAGGATGAGTGTGAGGCCGGTGTTTTGTGATGTCTGCTCGATGCTTCGGTGGAGCTGCTGCTGGCAGGACTGAGGCAGGTCGTGCAGCCGTCCGATGGCCTGGAGGCGGACGTTTTGATCGATCATCTCCGGCGTCTTGGTGCGGAGGAATGCCTCCAGCAGCTTCATCAGAGCTTCGACCTCACGCTTCGGACGCTTCCAATTTTCAGAGGAGAAGGCGTAAAGTGTAAGGTACTCGACTCCGAGCTCGCC
>CAYMHJ010000550.1:0-3304 GCA_964390165.1 uncultured Prosthecobacter sp.
TGGAGATGTCACTCTCGCCGGGCAAAAACACAGCGTCGTCGGCTCCCTCGATGTCTCTCTGGGGAACAACCCCACCTTTGATCTCATCATCAAACGCAGCCCCGCCAGCCTGGGCGATCTCCGACTCACTGGCGGCATCTCCCCGCTCGACGATCTACTCTCGGGCGACATCAGCGATCTGCGCTTTGAGATGCTAACAGGCACGCAGGATCTCGGAGATCCCGCTGAGCCCGGCCTCGTCGATGGCACGATGGAGGAGGCGCGCTTCAACCACCCCAGCGGCCTCGCTCTTCTCGCCAATGGTTCCGGTTACATCTCCGACAGCGGCGATCACGTCATCCGCTTTGTCGATGGCGATGGAGGAACCGTGTCCACCTTTGCAGGCAATACCAACTCAGGCTCCAACGACGGCACCGGCACAGCCGCCAGATTCGCCGGGCCTGAAGGTCTGGCGCTCGACATCGCGGGCAATATCTTCGTCGCCGACACCCTCAACTCGACCATCCGCAAAATCACCCCGGCGGGAGGCGTCACCACCTTTGCAGGCACCGCCGGCCAGATCGGCAACGTGAACGGCACAGGAGCTGCCGCACGCTTCGAACTTCCATGTGCACTCTGCTTTGATCCAGCGGGCAATCTCTATGTCGCCGACCGTGGCAATCACACGATTCGCAAAATCACCCAGTCAGGCGTGGTCACCACACTCGCGGGCAAAGCAGGTCAGTCCGGTCACAAGGACGGCAGCGGCGCGAGTGCGCTCTTCCACACCCCACGCGGCATCGTTTACGATCCCGTGCTCAAAGCGCTCTTTGTCACCGACTCGGCGAACGTCGTCATCCGCAAAATCACCCTCGCCGGAGCCACCACGACCTATGCCGGATCACCCGGCGCAAGCGGCATCGCCGATGGCCTCTTTGCCAATGCGCGCTTCATCGATCCACGCGGCATCACCACGCTGGGAGACGGCACACTCATCGTGACTGACACCCTGCTCGTGCAGCTTAACGCCAACGGCACGCTCGGCACCGTCAGCGAATTTTTGGACACAGTTGGCAGGCTCGATCACCCCGTCGCCGTGGCCTACAACCCAACGGATGAAAGCCTCATCACCGTGGACCCCATCTTCCATGGAGCCATCAGCTACGAGCCCAGCGGCGTGAATCAGGAAGCCCACTTCGCCGCCACACGCAACCCCTGGAGCGCCACGGGTAACGCGCCCGAACAAGGCCTCTACAATGCCACCATCGAGACAACCGCTGCTCCTGACGATGCCTCCTACGCGCAAGGCAGCGGTTATGCCCAGGTCAGCATCAGCAAGGCCGGCATCGCAAACTGGACCGGCAAAGCTGCCGACGGCACCGCCTTCACCTTCAGCACCTTCCTGGATGCCGATCTGCACATTCCTCTGCACGCTTCCCTCTATAAGAACACCGGCAGCCTCCAGGGAGACACCTTCATCAACCCCGCCACCCAGGATCTCGTCAACCACACCACCCCCGCGTTTGACTGGTATAAAATCGGCCAGCCGCTCAGCAGTACTGACCGCAGTTACAAGGGCGGTTTCCTCCTCCACGAGCTCACCCTCACCGGTGGCAAATACACGCCGAATGACGCGCATAGCTACCTCGGCTTCAGCCCAGTCAGCGGCCCCGCCGCACTAAAGCTCGACTTCACCGCCTCGCTCATCGCCGCCTTCGTTCAGCCCTTCACCCTCACGAAGCCAAACACCGTTAGCATCACCACCCCTGTGAAATCCACCACGCTGAAGATCGATCCGAAGACAGGCATCTTCACCGGCAGCTTCAAGGAGGGCACACCTGCGGTGACCGTGCCCTTCGCCGGCATCCTCATCGACTACGAAGCTGGGAGCGACAAAAGCGGCCACGGTCACTACCTCCTACCCGAGTCCAGCGCCGCTGACGTCCCCATCCGCTCCGCTAGCATGACTCTTGAGCCTGCGGGGCCGTGACGATCTTGCTTGCCACCTATGCGGGCTTCTGGCCTATGATCGGCAATGCTCGAAGCACGCAACATCGGCCCCCACACCCTATCTCCCCTCCACGTCCAAGGCCAACACGAACCGTCACTCGAAAGAGCAATCTTCTAGCAGATGCGTCGCTTATCTCACTATGAAACTTCGCTCTTTTGCCTTGGCCTGGCACGCCTCAATCCTTCCAGCGGTATTGATGGCGGCGTCACCGTCTCCCACGACTT
Organism: uncultured Prosthecobacter sp.; assembly: GCA_964390165.1. Taxonomy (GTDB): domain Bacteria; phylum Verrucomicrobiota; class Verrucomicrobiia; order Verrucomicrobiales; family Verrucomicrobiaceae; genus Prosthecobacter. The sequence goes on from CAYMHJ010000550.1 coordinate 2,215, forward strand.
CAAGCCCTGCCATCCCGTGGGAACAACTCGGAGCCGAGGCACAGAAACAGTATTCTGGCGGCGGGCTCGCCATCAAGCCCACGCCAGAGGGGGCGCGATTGCAGGCCATGTTTCAGGATTTGGAAGCACGGGCTACTCCAGAGGGGCTATGGCTGGAATCAACGGCAGAGGAGGATGCCGGAAAGCCCAGCCGTTTCCGCGTCCGCGCCACCGCATTGGGCCGACAGGCAGGTTCTGGTATTTTCACCCGCTTGGCTGATCATGGCAAAGTCCACGCTACAAGCGAGGCGGTCGCTTTTGTGCGGCCCGGCTTAGTTGAGGAATACACCGTGAGCACGGATGGAGTGCGGCAGGACTTCGTGGTTATGGAGCGTCCAGCCGGAGAGGGTGCATTGTATGTCACGCTCGAAGTGCGCGGTGCGCGCATCGAAGCTTCTACCTACGGAGCTAAGTTCATCCTTGAAGGGTCTGGGCGCGAGATTGCCTACAGCCGTTTGAAGGTGATAGATGCTACAGGCCGTGAACTTGACGCTCGCATGGAACAGTCTGCAAACAATGGCCTTAGCTTAGTGGTAAGAGACACGGGCGCGGCTTACCCCATTCGTATTGACCCCACTTTCAGTGATGCTGACTGGGTCAGCATGGGGGGTGTTCGAGGAACTGACGGTGTTGTTTATTCGATGGTGGTGGATGGCTCGGGCAACATGTACATTGGCGGAAGCTTTTCAATAGTTGGCAATGCTGTGGCAAACTGTCTTGCCAAATGGAACGGCAGCGTTTGGAGCGCATTGGGCTCAGGGATGGACGAATCGGTCTATGCTCTCGCTATGTCCGGCAACGACCTCTACGCTGGGGGCGACTTCTCCACTGCTGGAGGAGTGGCTGCGAATCGAATCGCGAAATGGAACGGCAGCGCTTGGAGTGCATTGGGCGCGGGAGTAAATAATACAGTTTGGGCGCTGGTGGTTTCCGGCCCGCATCTATACGTGGGCGGCGACTTCTCAATGGCGGACGAGATAAGTTTCAGCCGTATAGCGAAATGGAACGGCAGCGCTTGGAGCGCACTTGGCTCGGGCATGGATAATAGTGT
>CAYMHJ010000551.1:0-3303 GCA_964390165.1 uncultured Prosthecobacter sp.
CTCGCCAATGAACTCCTTGGACTCGCCAATGAACTCCTCGGACTCGCCAATGAACTCCTTGGACTCGCCAATAAACTCCTCGGACTCGCCAATGAACTCCTCAGGCGCACCAAGGAAAGTCTTTTCCTGACCCGCAAAGCCCAGGGTCAGATCGGAGAGGTCCATTGCCCAGCCGCCATGCTTCAGCTTCAGCTCCGCCAGCTTGCGGGAGATGCTGGCCAGCCTCTGACCGGCGTCCAGCACCCCAGAAGACTTCCCCGTCTTCTGATCATCTGTTAAAGTGAGTTGAGGATTCGGATGGAGCAGTGCCGCGTTCATGGCCGCCACCTTGATTTTTTCCCACCAAAAGTCACCGCAACCATAGTTGCGTAGCGCTCATGCACTTTTAGGCATCTGAGGGAAAAGATCCGCAAATTCAGGCAGACATTTTTTTGCGCGACCTGCTGCAATGAAAAAACCAATGCTGCTGGAGTAAACTCTGGCGATCAATCCCGCCATCCGCAGACTCAGGCCCCGCTGCCAGCCTTCGATGAGCTGGATCGCCGAGCGCGACACCCCCACCTTTTTAGCCACCTCTTCCTGACTCCACTTCCGCAGCCGCCGCCGATAGGTCTGTTCCGCAATGAAACAAAGGTCATCTTCCGAGAGATCGACAGGTTCCTTTTTCTTCCTGGTTTTAGGCTTCCCCTTCTTGGGAGCCTTCGTCTTGTTTGCAGGCGAAGCGGCACCGCCGCCTCCGGGAGAAGTGCGTGTGGATGAACGTGTGGCAGGGCGGCTCATGGTTGGCGGCAGTGGGGTTCATCCAAGGAATGTCGTAAAAAGAAGCTTTGCGTTACGCAAAAAGATGAAAAAGTTCTCGGTTTTCAATTTCAGTCTCCAGTCCCCGTCTCCAAGTCTTCTCACAGATCATCCAGCGGGCTGGTGATCTCTCCGCGCATCGCTTTGGCGAGGTGGGTGTAGATCTCCGTCGTGCGCACATCCACATGTCCGAGCAGTTGCTGGATGGACCGGATGTCCACCCCGCGCAGGATCAGGTGCGTGGCAAAGGAGTGTCTCAAAACATGCGCCGTCACCCGCTTCGTCAGCCCGGCCATCTTTGAAGCCCGTGCCAGCTCGCGTGAGATGTTGATGTCATTGACATGATGCCGACGCTGGATGCCGCTGCGCGGGTCCACCGAGAGACTGGGACTGGGAAACATCCAAAACCACTCCCAGCTCTCCGCCGCCGCCGGGTGCTTCACGGCCATCGCGTTAGGCAGGTAAACGCCCGGCAGTCCCTTCGCCCGGTCCTGTTTGTGGATCTGCTCGATCCGTGCCCGATGTTCCGCCAGCGGCTGGAGCAGGACCTTGGGCAGCGTCATGATCCGGTCTTTATCGCCCTTCCCGCCGCGCACCGTCACGGTGCCTCCATTCAGGTCCACATCCTTCACCCTCAGGGCCAGTCCCTCCGCTACTCTCAGGCCGCAGCCGTAGAGCAGCTTGCACAGGAGACCGGCGTCCCCCTTCACGCCCTTGAGCAGCTCCGCCACCTCCGCCTGGGTCAGCACCGTTGGCAGACGTTTGGTGTGTTTGGCCCGTTGGGCATCCACACCTTCCAGCTCCACCTTCAGCACCTCTCGATACAAGAAAACCAGTGCATTCAGGGCCTGATTCTGAGACGCCGCCGACAGTTTCCTCTCAACGGCAAGATGCGTGAGGAAGGCCTCCACCTCCGCCGCCCCCATCTCCGCAGGGTGCTTCTTGCCGTGCCAGAGCACGTAGCGCCGATACCAGCCCACGTAGCTCTCCTCCGTCTTGAGGGAGAGGTGTTTAAACCGCATCATATCGCGGATCTGATCTTCGAGTTTCATGTCAATAGTTTCACCTCAAAAAGCGCGCCCAACAGAGCTTGAATAAACAATAATGTTGCTAATGAAGCTTATTCGGACGAAAAGCAACACTCATGAAACGATTAAACCGTCCTAAATCCACAAATCTGTGGCCCATAGTGTTATTGTCGAACAGAACAAAATTGTTTCTGATCTGAATTGTTATGCCTGATATATGGGAACTCCACTGGCGCAATCGTGTGGTCGTAGTGAAAAAACACTGAGTTCCATCCGCCGGGGTATCCTTCGATTTCCAGCCGTGTCGATGACTGGCTCATTGTTCCGCCGACGATTTTGTATTGTCCGCCGACGCGAAAGGTCTTCCGCGCTTTCTCTCGCTCACCTTCATAGCCACCTTTCCCATGAAAAATGGCATAACAAGGCGATGCAGGACAACCTGCACCCGCGGCGCTGTTGGTGGGATCGGAGTTTTGAGTTGGTGTTTTCATAGATTATTTTTGGGTGCAGGTGCCTGATCTTGTGCGTTCGCCCAACCACTAAACATTTTCGCGGGGCTAAAAATTTTTACCAGAGGTAAACAAATTAAATGGACATAAATTGGCTAGAAGTCTTTATCGGTTTTGGCATCGGCCTAGTTTATTCAGAACTCCGAAATCACGCAGTTCTCTTTGGCGCAAAAAAGAACTTCCAGAAGAACCTAAAAGAGTTGTTTGAGTTTAACTTAAATCGTTGCGTTCAGATGAAGCGTCAACTCACCGAAGTCAAAGATGGGAAGATTCAGATACCCAATTATCCCTTTGATACGGATGCTCTAAAGCATGTCATTTTTGATGGCCGTAGCTTTTTCAAGGATCAAAAATCATTCGATGACATTAACTGGATTCGTTACCAGCTCGACCACTTGAATTTTAAGTTGGCCGCTATCAATAATGCTTCCGAAGATTTGGAGAAGGGCCGATTACTCCAGGGATTCCTACCGCACCTGAACCGCGAGAGAACATCCATAGAAGAACTGTTAGGAGCATGGAACCAACGAATTTAACAATCTTCAAAATCCGCCCTCCAAACCCCTCACTCCCAACACTTTCCATGCAACCAACGGGCGAACAAGGGCGCTGCACCGAACAAATCGGCGCGGTTGGTTCTTGGGGCGTTTCAAGGGCGTTTTTCGCGCCGTTTTGTCGGTGAGTTTGGTCGTTAGCCCAAGAAAAACACTCTCATGCTTAAACTCTACAAGTTCACCGACACCGGAAAACAATACTGGGAGACCTGGGAGAACAATGGCGTGCACACGGTGCACTGGGGCGAGCTTGGAACCAAAGGAGAATCGAAGGAACTCAAGTCAACGCCATTGAAGAAGGCCGAGACTGAGATTCAGGCCGAGATCCACCGTCTCGTGGAGCAGGGCTATGACGAGATCGAGGATGAGTATACTCTACTGATCGAGTATGCCGTGGACGGAATGGGCTGCGAG
>CAYMHJ010000552.1:0-3301 GCA_964390165.1 uncultured Prosthecobacter sp.
TGGACACGAAGTCGTCGTTCATCGACATCCTCAGCGCCGGGAAGACGAAGTATGTGGGCTACGACTACGAGGTGCAGAACTTCATCTTCCCCGCGCCGGGCATCGCGCTCATGAGTGGTCGTGCCCATGTGAAAGCGGAGTCCGAAGGCAAGGCGATGGATGCCGTGTTGAGCTTCCTGGCCGTTTGGCGCGAGGAAAAGGGCCAGTGGCGCTTTTTGGCGTGGCAGTCGTGCAAGCTGCCACCAGTGGTGAAGTAGCTTTGGTTGGCAATCGAAACAGGATTCGACTGCCAGTCGAATCTATACTGCCTGCACATCAAGAACCCTCATGCCGGTTCAAGATTTGGCATCCAATGGCTTCGCGATTTGGATAATTCTGGCTGGGGAAACAGAGTTCTCGTCGTAGCTTCGACTGGCAGTCGAAGCCTTCCAAACCGATTCGATAGCCGATCGAATCTACTATGAAGCAGCTTCTTCTTTTCTTACTCCTCGTCACCGCCTGCAAAGCGGAGCCTCATCTGCCGCCTGGCACGAAAGCGCTGCCATCGGCGGCAGAGAGAGGCCGTGGGCCGTTGGCGCTGGTGAATTTGAATCATCATGTACTCGGGAATGCGCGGGTGTTTGGCGGCAGAGAGCCGGATTTGTTTGTGGCGGGGTATGGCGGACCGCAGGCGGTGCATTTATTCAAGTGGTTGAACACGGCGGAGAGCGGTGCGCCGGTGTTTGCAGAACCGGTGGTGGTGAAATGCGCCTTCAAGGACAAGGGCTGCGTGTTCCAGACGAAGGACGGCACGATAACAGGACTGTGGATCGACAAGGAGGAACTGGTGACGACAGTGTTTGATCGCGAGAAGCTGGAATTTCGGGAGACAGAGCGTGTGAAGCTGCCGAAAGCGGTGAAGTCGCCAGCGAGTCCAGGGGTGCTGGTGAATAAGGATGGCTATGATCTGGCGTTTGAAGTGTCGAATGGTGTCAAAGGAGCGGAGGGCAGCCCGAACACGGAAGAGTGGCGGCCATTCAACTCCTCAGGCATCGTAGTGGGCGATCTGCGGTATCGCCATCTCGTCGGATGGCCGGCGCAGGGGGATGTGAAGCAGATCACGAAGACGAAGAACGAGGTGTATTTCTCGATGCATGGCATCACGGGCATTGATCTGGGTGCCGGGCATGAGCGGGATCTGATCACGGGCTCGCGGCAGGGGAATCTGGTGTTTTATCACAACAAGGCAGCGAGCGGTTTTGATCTCGAAACAAAGCGGCTCGTGGCGGGCGAGGATGGAAATGCACTGCGGCATCCGAGCATCAATCCGAGCGTGGCGGCGTATCCGGGCGGCTTGATCGCGTGTGGCGAGGGTTCGCTGTATTTTTACCGCTTCACCGGGAAATGGGCGAAGACGGGTGCGCCGGTGTTTGCGGAGCCGGTTTTCGTTTTGCAGGAGCATGCGGACCTCTACGCGGGCACGCTGCCCTCGCCGACGACGGTGGATTGGAATGGCGATGGCGCGCTGGACATCCTCGCGGGTAACTCGGAGGGGTTTGTGATCTTCTTTGAAAACATCGGCAGCAACGACGAGCCGAAGTTTTTGCCTGCGACTCGTGTGCAGGCCGGTGGACGTGAGATTCAGGTGCAGGCGGGCTATTCGGGAAGTTTGCAGGGCCTCCAAGAAGCCCGCTGGGGCTATCTCTCGCCGAACGTGATCGACTGGAACGGCGATTCGCTGCCGGACATCATCACCGGCGACATCACGGGAGATTACCTCATTTACCTCAACCGCGGCACAAAGACGCAGCCGAAGCTCGACGCCGCACATCCGATTTACTGCGATGGCATCGACCTGCATGGCATGTGGCGTTGCCGTCCCGCCGTGGCGAAGATCGGCGAGCGCATGGCGCTGGCCATCGTGGATGGCGATGATCATTTTCACCTCTACTGGCGCATTGATGACTACAACGTGGAGGACGGCGGCAAACTGAAGCTCGACAACGGCAAGCTCATCGGCACCAGCGGCGGTGTGGGCGGCATGAGCGGGCGTTGCAAGCTGGACTTCTTCGATTGGAATCAAGACGGCCATCTCGACTTCGTCATCGGCACGGGGCGTGTCGTTTCGATCCCGGATCGCGAAACGGGTTATCCGATGGCGGCTTTGGGGCAAAATCCCGTCGTGGGTGGTTTGATCGGTAGTCTGGTGGACAAAGCGCTTCCCACGAAGCTCAAGAAAACCCTCGGCACGCCGCTACTGATGCTGAACAAGGGCGACAACACCTTCGCGAGGCCGCTCGTCTTTCGTGGTGAGGACGATCTCGTCATCCAACCCGGTGGGGCACATGAAACCGGCGCGGTGGGCACGATTTTAGGCAAAGATGGACCGAACCTGCTCATCTGCAATGAGGCGGGGCGATTCTTTCTCCTGCCTGGCAAATCTCTTCAGACAACTCCATGAAATCTACATACTTTCATTTGGCGCTCTTTGCATTTTTTTGCGGCCAGTCACTCGCTGCACCTGATCCAGCATCAGCCACGATGCTCTCCGGCCCGTGGGTGCCGGACGACACACACGCGATCGACTTCGCCGCGCTGCCGCAGGTGACCAGCGAGCATGTTGTGATCAGCGATGTGCGTGCGAAAGGCAATGATCCGACCATGCTCGACAAAAAGGCGGGTGGGGTGAACCAGCACAACTACCTCGCGCATCACGACGGGCAGTTTTGGGCCATGTGGAGCGATGGGCCGGGCATTGAGGATCGCGTGGGCCAGCGTGTGAAGTTTGCGACAAGCTCAGATGGCTTGAAATGGAGCTCTCCGCAGTTCCTCACGCCGATTCCGCCAAAATCGGGCCCTGATTCGCCGCACTACGGCACTCGCACGGACAAAGGCATGCGCTGGATCTCGCGTGGCTTTTGGAAGCGCGAAGGTGAACTGCTCGCGCTCGCCTCGCTGGATGAAGCGGCGGGTTTCTTCGGCGAGAGCTTGGAGCTGCGTGCTTTTCGTTATCGCAAAGATAACGCGGACTGGGAAGACGCTGGCGTGATCTTTGACAACACCATCAACAACTTCCCGCCGCTCAAGCTGCGCACTGGCGACTGGATGATGTCGCGCCGCCAGCACGACTACAAAACCAGCGGCGTTCACTTCATCGTCGGTGGCGTGAAGTCGCTCGGCGACTGGCAGTCATTCCCTGTGCTTGGCAGCGCGTCCGAACTGAAGGCCGAAGAGCCAGACTGGTGGATTCTGCCCGACAACACGCTCGCCGCCGTCTTCCGCGACAACCGCCGCAGCGGCTTCCTCTACCGCGCCATCTCCG
>CAYMHJ010000553.1:0-3291 GCA_964390165.1 uncultured Prosthecobacter sp.
TGGAACCAGCCGACGACTTTGCCTGCGGCCATGTGGCTGGCGACGTTTTGAAGCAACTCGAACTCGGCTTCGAAATAGGTGTGGGTAATCTTGCACTCATCAAGGAAGGTGCGGATCTCCGTGTTCGTCCATTTTGGGCCGAGGAGGGAGCCTTTGATGGAGTCTCGTCCGCCGGGTGACCGCGGGTTTTCCAGCAGATGATAGTGCGTGAAGAGTGCCGCGCCGAGAGCGCCACCGGCATCGCCGGAAGCGGGTGTGACGAAGATGTCTTCGAAGATCCCCGAACGGAGCAGTTTGCCATTGGCGACGCAGTTCAGAGCGACACCGCCCGCGAGGCAGAGATACTTCGCACCGGTGAGTTCTTTGGCATGACGCGCCATGCGCAGGACAGCTTCTTCGGTGATTTTTTGCACAGATGCGGCGAGGTCCATCTCACGCTGGGTGATGGCGCTCTCGGCCTTGCGGGCTGGCCCGCCGAAGAGTTCGGCGAATTTATCGCCGGTCATGGTGAGGCCTTCGCAAAAGCTGAAATAGCTCATGTCCATGGCCATGGAGCCGTCGGCTTTGAGGTCGATCAGTTTCTCCAGAATGAGGTCCGCATACTTCGGCTCACCGTAGGGGGCGAGGCCCATGAGTTTGTACTCACCGGAGTTCACGCGGAAGCCGCAGAAGTAGGTGAAGGCACTGTAGAGCAGGCCGAGTGAGTGCGGGAAGTGCAGCGCCTTGAGCAGCTTGATCTTGTTGCCTTTGCCATGGCCGATGGTGGCGGTGTCCCACTCGCCCACGCCATCGAGCGTGAGGATGGCGGCTTCATCATACGGTGATGGGAAGAAGGTGCTGGCCGCGTGGGACTCGTGATGACTGGTGAAGGCGATGGGCTTTTTATAGCGGCCCTTGAGCGCCTTGCGGATTTCGCGCGGGAGATGGAGCTTCGTTTTCAGCCAAAGCGGCATGGCCATCATGAACGAACGCAACCCGGCAGGAGCATAGGCAAGGTAGGTCTCCAGCAGGCGGTCAAACTTGAGCAGCGGCTTGTCGTAAAAGACGACGTAGTCGATCTGCTCCGGCGTGAGCCCAGCCTCGCGCAGGCAGTAATCGACCGCGTTCGTGGGGAACTCGTGGTCGTGCTTGATGCGGGTAAAGCGCTCTTCCTGCGCGGCGGCGACGATGTCGCCATTCACCACCAGGGCTGCGGCGCTGTCGTGGTAGAAGGCGGAGATACCGAGGATCTTGGGCATGTGGGGAAAATCAAGGAGCGGCTGGAGCGCCGGACTTCGAAGCAGGAAGGGAAAGAAGTGTCTTTCTCAGCTCCTCGGCCATCACATCAGCACCCAGGCTTGTGACGTGAACACCCGAGGAGATAAAGCAATCACGCCTTTGTGGATGTGCCTCAATGACAGACGCGGCATCACAAACGGCAACGCCTTCTTCGCGTGCGATCTGCACGGCACACTCGCGCCATTCACGAATGCCAAAGCGCTTGTACCAATCGTTGTCGCCATTGTCGCCAAAACGAAGGACCACCGGCGTGGCACCTTGTTCACGAATGAAGGCGATGTAGGCGCGGAGGGAGTGATCCAGATTCTCCATGACATAAGGATGCTGGGAGGGATGATTCACCGGACGCTCCACGATATCTTCGACGTGGTAGGCGGCGGTCGCCTGCTGTTCGAACATGCGTTTGATGTAGTAGTCCCAGACGCGAACAAGGGCGCTGTTGCGCTTCCAGAAGCGGGCCTGATCGAGCTTTTTCGCAGGCTCGCCCCATTTCTTCTCCTTCAGCAACCGGTCCAGAGCCCCTGGCTCGTTGTTTTCAAACTGCTCCGCAGACATGCCTTCGTTCACGCCGGTGAAAAGGATGACGACGTCAGGCTTGAGTTGCGGGATGAGACGCTTTCCCAGGATGAACTCATGGCAGAGGGAAAAGCAGATCTGACCACCATTGAGAACCTGGTCCTTCTCATGGCCTGGAAGCTGCCGGAGCTTGTTTTGCAGCACCGTCGGCCAGGCATCGTCCGTTTCGAGATTGTAACAGAAGGTGGTGGAGCCGCCGGAACAGTAGATGCGAGTGGAGCCCGAAGGTTTGATGTCCGGTACGTCTTCACGATTGCGAAGGCCGAAATTGTTGAGGATGCTGTTCGTGTTGTAAGCATGCGGACGGTGGGTGGCGCCGAGTTCTGGGTCGCCCACATAAATTCCGTAACTCTTGCCAGGCACGCCATGCTTCATGTGCATGACCACCCGGCAGGCGACTTCACCAGCGAGAAGAAGGCCGACAATGACAATGAGAATGGCGATGGCGGCAAATAGCAGTTTTTTGCGCAGAGTCAGGGTAGGGACAGATCGAGTCATATTGGGCATGGGACGGCCTCGTATTCGCGCGGGCGGAGGTGGGAAAATCAGGCTCTACGCGAATGACCGCGCCTCATCGACCAGGGACGGGCCAGAGCAGGAGCGCCAGTCCGGGCGACATCCTTGGCAGTGGTGTAATAGGCGGCGAAAAACACCCGGTGAATGGCTGTCACGAACACAAAGGCGGCAGCCATGCTCGCCACCGCCGTCGCCACATTGCCCGCGACATTAAGCAGACCTGTAGCCGGCAAAAGCCAGCGCCCGAAACTCCAGTAGTCTCCGGCAACGAGGTATTGCCCCGCACGCAAGTCGAACCAACGCAGCAGGAAGCCAATCACGAACACCCCGACAAACACACTCCACCTCCCATAGTTGATGAAAAATTCCATGATGTGACCGATGCCCACGCTGGTTCCTTTGGGAAAGCTCAGGCCGGTGAAATGGGCGACCATGCCGCTCGACCCGGCCATACTCGGCTTCTCCGGCCAGAGTACTCGTGGTATCCAGGCCGTGGACGCCACCCAGAGGGTGTAACCTTTGGCAAAGTCCACCCTGCCACGTCCGATGTGAGCTGCACTCAGGCCGACGAGGTGGTTCTGGTTTAGCCGGATATCCAATGCCTCCAGATGGTAATTGTTCGTGATGTCCAAAAGTTCAAAGTTGGTGGCTAGGTTGGTGATTTGGTCAAATCGTGTGGAAAGCTTTTGTGCCCCCCAGACCGATTCACGGATGGCATTTCGCTCCCGCATGTAGTTGATATAAACCGACATGCCGCCATACATGAAAAGGAAGAGCGCTAGGATGGCAAGCCATCTGGGGCGGTAGAAGGACATCACAAACATCCAGACGACGATCGCACTGGCAGTGCCGAAGCTCATGAACCCGAGGAAAATCAAGGTGATGAAGGGAAAGGCGATGGAGGAACCGATGAGCCACAAG
>CAYMHJ010000554.1:0-3272 GCA_964390165.1 uncultured Prosthecobacter sp.
AGATGCTGAAGAGCACCCGCTGCCCATTCGTCGGCCCGCCGGTGATGGGCACGGGCACAAACTTCATGCCGAGGGTGTTCACGAAGGGGGCGTCCTTGGTGGCAGTGATTGTCGTTGGTGCAGCTGCCTTCGGTGTCTTGGCCGCCACCTCGTCCCATTCGATCATGAATCCGAGGCTTGTCTTGTTTAGCGGATGGATGATCATCCAGCGGTCCGTCCCGTCTTTGACCTCGTTGACACCCAGACCGACTGCGCAAAGAAGCCCCTCCCTCTGCGCTTGTTCCGACTCTGGGTCGTCACGCCAGTCCGGATGGCCTATGCCCCAGGCGACTTTGCCGACGGGCGCGCCCGTGATCCAGCGGATCTCCTTTGAGCTCTTTTCGGCATGGCCGCCAATCCAATAACGCTGCTTGTTCAAATTTGAACGGTAGTGCTCGCGGACCGCGCGTTCCTCCGCCTCGGTCTCGAACACCGCCAGCCTGCCACCGGCGGCCTCGGCGCGTTTCCTGGCCTCCGGCCAGGGCACCTTGTCATTCACGAACGCATAGCGCGAGCCGCCCCAGGAGAGGGAGGGCTGCGGCACGGCGTTGTTCACCCCCGCCAGCTTGAGTGCGTCCGCCTCGCTGAGACCGTCGAAGTTGATGACCTCAATGTCCCGCAGCAGGTGCCCGGTGTGCAGGGTAAGGACCCCTCGAGTCAGCCGCTGATCCTCCGCGCTGAGCACCACCTCACTGTTGCAGCGCCCGATGAGGCGGTTGCCGATGGTGTAAAACTCCAGGCTGAACTCATCCCCCGCTTGCAGTGCGTCGGGCAGGAGCATTTTCGTCAAGACGGTGGATTTGCCCGTTGGATTGTCATAGTGCGCTAGGGAAAGGGTTGGGTTTGCACTGTCGCCGCCCCCGAACTGCATCCGGTAGCCTTCCGTCCGAGGCGGCGGGGAGATGGTGTGCCGCAGGGTCAGGGTGGCGACTACGGGGGTCGGCGCTTTGTCCGAGATCCGCAGCTTCACCCGGACGCCCGCATTGGTGGCGCTAAAGGCCGCCAGCCCGACACCGGGCGCCTCCTTCGGCCCGGAGAAGTCCAGCCAGCCGTCCGGCTTGAGCGTGACCTTGCCTTTCAGCCCCACGATGGCATCCACCTCCGCCTGGGTGGTGAGTACTTTGGTCCATTGTCCGGCGGGGAACGCGGAGGGTTGCGTCTCGCCCACCCCCGCCAGCTTCAGCGCCTCCGCCTCGCTGAGGCCGTCGAAGTTGATGAACTCGATGTCGGTGACCGGATTGCGGATCATCAGGTGGTTCAGGGTGCCGATGGCAGGGTCCGCCCCGGGTTCCCGGACGCGGATGACCTCCCCATCATAGCGGAAGATCAGGTCCTGACCGATGGCATAAAACTCCAGGGTGAAGCTCTCGCCGGGCTTCTTGGCCACGAAGTTCTTCTGCTCGGCCAGGTACTCGGCTGCTTTTGAGGCTGTGCTGAAGTACCGATTGATGCCCCGCCAGCTCGCTGCGTAAACCGCACCGTGGTCAACACCGCGCAGCCAGATCGAGGCACTGAACGTCGGTTCGCTCATTTGGACCCTCATTCGCACACCGGCATTGCGTGCGGATGGCAGGGGCAGCTTCACATAGGTGGTGGTGGGCGTCAGCCAGCCGTCCGCCAGCTTCAGGCCGGAGGCCGGGTCCTGGAACAGTGCTGCGTGCGACTGGAAGTCTATGTACAAAGCCTGGGGCTTGCTGAAGAGCGGCGCCAGATCCACCGCCTGCCGGTACATCGGCACCCAGGCCACCTGGGGCAGTGCGGGGGCTGAGGACGAGGCGCTCGGTCCTGGTAGCGCCGTCTCTGGAGGCACGGTGACTGGTGGGCTGCCCGCCCCACCTTGCCAAAGCATCCAGCCACCAACGGCCAGCACTGCGGCGACTCCCAGAGCCAGCAGGGGCTTGAGCGGGCTGCGTTTGGGCTCCGCTGCGCCGGTGGTCGCGGGCTTGCGCTTGTTCCCGCCGCTGATGCGCGTGACGTCATCGCCGATCTGCCCGGCCTGCTGGTAGCGGCGGTCGGGGTTCTTGTCCATGGCGCGCATGACCACGCCATCGAGCTTTTTGTCCACGGGGGGCTTGGTCTTCTTCGAGGGAGGCTCGAAGACGCCCGCCGGGCGCTCGCCGGTGAGCATTTCATAAAAGACGACGCCGAGGGCGTAGATGTCCGCGCGGTGGTCCACAAGTTCCGGGTGCTCCCACTGCTCAGGAGCCATGTAGTGCGGGGTGCCCATGGCGGTGCCGGTCTGCGTGAGGCCGGTCATGAGCGACTCCTCCGTGCCGGTGACCATCTTTGCCAGGCCGAAGTCGGCGATCTTCACGACGCCGCGCTTGTCGATGAGGATGTTCGCGGGCTTGATGTCGCGGTGGGTGATGCCCTGGTCGTGCGCGTATTGCAGCGCCTCGCAGATCTGCGGCACGATGGCCAGAGCTTGGTCCGGCCTCAGCTCCTTGGATTTGATGAGCAGGCCCAGGTCCGTGCCGTCCACATACTCCATGAGGAAATAAAACAGCGGGTCCGCCCCGGTGCGCTCCGGCCCAAGCTCGCCAAAGTCGTAGAGGATGACGATGTGCGGATGGCTGAGCCGGGCGAGCACCTGCGCCTCCCGCTCGAAGCGCAGGGCAAAGTCCGTCTCATGCCCCGGCGCTGCCACCATGATCTTCAGCGCCACGAGGCGGTTCAGGCGCGGCTGGCGGGCCTTGTAAACCGCGCCCATGCCGCCTGCGCCGAGCACGCCCAGGATCTCCAGCTCAGGATAAAGCCCGCGCAGCGTCTCCAGCGAAGGCACGCCCATCTGGCGCACCGGGGTGCTGCCAGACACCGGCGGTGCAACCGGAATCGTTTTGTCAGCGGCGTCCAGGTCCGCCAGCGTCTGCAACTGCGTGCCCGCTGCGACTGGCGCATCGGGAGCGGCCTGCTCCAGCATGCACTTCGGGCACAGGCCGTCAGGAAAACTCGCGGGGATGGCCGTGGCACATTTCGGGCAGGTGCGGGATGGGGAGTCAGGCATGACGGGAACGGGAGACGAGGGGTTCTACCAAACCCATGCGCCTTTGGCACGGAATTGTTTCCGGGAAAATGCGGATGCGCAGGCCCGCACCCCGAAAAAAAGTTTCAGGCCGCCGGTAACATCCCAAACGGAAAAGCGCAGATAAGGGCATCATGAAATACCGCCTTTTGCCTAGCCTGATTCTGTCCGCCGCCCTGCAACTCGCTTCCTGCGAGACGATGACCAATTA
>CAYMHJ010000555.1:0-3263 GCA_964390165.1 uncultured Prosthecobacter sp.
TCATAGGAGAAAGGGAAGGCGTCAAAGAAACGGCGAGACGCACGATGCCGCTGATGGTGACTGGAAGTCCGGCAAGAGGTGTGACGACACAAGTGTAGTCCGCGCTGTCCGTGCCGAAAGCTGCTGCGGCGATGGTCAAGGTGGCGGCATTCATGCCACTGAAGCCGGGAGTATCGAGCGGGATGGGAACACCATCTTTCCGCCACTGGAAATGGATGAAGGGACCTGCCACAGGGGCGGTCAGCTTCACCGGTTTATCGGGGGCAGCGATCACCGTCCGAGTGCTCTTGTCCACGATGAAGACCTGGCAGGCATTGGTGGTGTCCGTGCCGCCATTGCTGGCGGTGCCTTTGTAGAGACCGGCGTCCGCGAGGGTGGTGCTGGGGATATGGAGCCGCCTGGTGGTCTGGCCTTTCACCACGGTGCTGCCCCTGCGCCAGGTAAAGGCGGGCACGGGTCCGCCGGTGACATCCACACTGAGTTCGAGAGGCTGACCTGCGGTGATCAAAAGCTGGGTAGGCAGAGTGCTGGTGATGTCTGCCGGAGCACGGAGCGTCAGCGTGGCTGCCGCACTCGTGATCGAGCTGGTGCCATTGGAAACGATGACGTCATAGGCTCCGCCCTGAGCCATCTGCAAGGTGCTGAGAGTCAGTGCAGATGTCGTCTTTCCAGGGAGTGGCGTGCCATTGTGCCGCCATTGGAAGCCGAGGTCTGACCCCGTGGCGGTGACGCTGAACGCGGCGCTGCCGCCGACACTCGCGAGCACGGAGACCGGCTGCTTCATAATGGCCGGTGGCGCATAGTCGCCGACGGCGGTGATGGTGAAGGTCTGGCTGCGGCTGCCGCCATCCGCATCAAGGGCGGTGATGGTGAACTCGCGCGAGCCAGCCGCCACCCCCGTGAGCAGCAGCCGCCCCTCCGTGAGGTCTGCCGTAACAAACTCTGCACCAGGGGTTCCCGTGATGCTGTATGTCAGCGTAGGCACGAGCCCGGCATCCACGACGCGTACGGTGAGATTTGCATCCATGGCCTCAGGTGCCGATGAGGCATCCATGGGCACGCCATAATAGTCCTGCAACTTGCCATCGACGATGAGTCGCTGATCATTTGATCCATTTTGGAAATAGTTTCCCACAGGCAGCGCCTTGATGGCATTGACCACGGCTTGGCTCGCATCCGCGACGCGTCCGCGACGCGTCCGAAGACGGTGAAACCGGAGTTCTGGTTGTCGAGATTCGCCGCATTGTCGCCGAGGTTGATGAAGAAATCCGTCGTGGCGCTATCCGGCGCGCCGACGTAGCCGAAGCGGTCATCCCGGGGCACTTGATTGCCATTCACCTTGGCCAGGGAGCTGCGTGCGCCGCGCTTTGCGGCTGCCAGAGTCCAGGGCAGATTGGAGAGTCCGGGCTCATTCAGAGGCGATGGCCGCTGCGCGACGGAGGTGAAGGTCTTCGGAGCGGAGACTGGCCGCAGACTGCCGGCCTGGAGCACGAAGTCATTGATCAGTCGCTGGAAGGCGATGCCGTCGTAGTCGCCCGCATTCACATAAGCCAGGAAATTTGCCACGGCCGCTGGAGCCGCGCTGGGGTAAAGCATGAGGTCGATGTCGCCCTTGGTCGTCTCCAAGCGCACCACGGACTCGGAGTCTGCATCGGTGAAGAAGTCATCGAGGTCGAGATTCAGCGTCACGCCGATTCCCAGTGTACGGTTGACCAAAGTTTGCTTCACCGTGGGGATGCCTTTGGCCGCGATGCCACGCAGATGCAAGATGCTCCGCGCGGTGGTGCCATCCTGAAAAACGGCGGTCATTTCACAGGGAAAGTGCCCGAAGACTATAGGTGTGCCGGAGATCGTGGCCGAAGGAGAATCAAAGCTGAGCCCGTCAGGCAACCCGGTGACGGTAAGCTGCGTGCGCTGGGCTTCATTTGAGGTGGTGACGAGGTGACTGAAGCTGACTCCGGTCTGGAAGGCTGCATCCAGCCTGCTGGTGAAGCCATCCTTCGGAGTCGCCACGGCGAGATTACTTGGGGAGCTGTAGCTGGTTTCACCAGAGGCTGCGGCACGCACGACGAACTCATCGGCGGTGCCCTTCGTTAAAGTGGTGAAGATGGGCATTCCCGATGCCTCATTGCCAGCCGTGAAGGAGTCCACGCTCAGTTTCGTCACGCCATGCGGAGCGGCTTTGGCAAAGGCAAAAGCTGCGACACTGCCGGAGGGGCGAACGAACACATCGTAGCCATCATCCGCCGCCGAACGATCTCTCCAGGAAAGCTCCACCGCTCCTGCGACGCCTGAAGTGGTGGCTGTGAGATCAGTCGGAGCGCGAAAGGTGCCCGTGCCGCCCTCAGCACTCACGGAGTAGGTGGACACATGATACGAAGTCGTGCTGCCACCCACTGGCACAAAGGCCATGAAGGCATAGACACGGAACTCAAAATTCGCATTCGTCACGGCTGGCACAGTCACCTGCCTGACATTCTCCCCGACTGTGCCCAAAAACTCGAAAGCACCTGGAGTCTCGTTCCCCACGGCTCGATACTCAATCGCGTAGCCCGACTCATTGTTCGACTTGTCCTCCCAGGAGAGAAGAAAGGAGTCCTCACCACCGGCCTGCACATTCAGCCCGGAGGGTGGTGTGAGTACGGGTATCTGAAGAGCGCCGGAGCCCAGCGAATCTGGAGTCGTTGCCGCGTTCGTCACGCTGCTGCCCAAAATCGAACGCACACGGAACTGGTAAGCCTGCCCCGGAATGAACTCCACACGCCTGCCATCGGCACGGGTGATGCGGTTCGAAATGGTCAGTGTTTCCAACCCAAAAGGCAGCGTCCCCAAATCGATCCAGTCAGTGTCCGTCATCCCGAGGCGGATCTGTCGCATCTGCACCTGCTGAAGGAGATCTGCCGAGCTGTTATCCACCCATGTCAGCTTCACCTGACCATCATCGAACTGTGCCGTGGATGGACTGGGGTCCAGATCCAGCATTGTCGACGTGAGGGAGGTGGGTGGTGCCAGCGATGCCATGGACAGCGTGTTTGGAACGCGGGTGTTGATCTGCAGACTGCTGGCCTCCGTCGCCGTGCCATTGATTTTCCAAGCCTCCACCCTGAACTGGACCACGGTGCCCGCAGGCTTTCCCTCGACTGATAGCACGGTCTGAGTCGTGTTGGCACGCAAAGCCTGCCATGGCCGCCATGCACCAGAGGAACCGAAGCGCAGGGAGATCAAGAAGCCTTCTTCATCGAGCGCATTGTCCTGCCAGTTCA
>CAYMHJ010000556.1:0-3257 GCA_964390165.1 uncultured Prosthecobacter sp.
TGACCAGCTCCTCAAAGGTTTCCTGATTTTCGGCGAATGCCTCCTCAGGCGTGAGGGCACGGTGGGCGAGTTGGATGACGTCCGGGCCTGCCTTTAGAACCATCGCCAGAAAGACAGCGCCCAGCATCGCTTTACGAGAAGGGAATTTCATCATGACGGTCCGGAGTCTATCGCCCCCAAACAGCGCTCGTCCAGACCTTCGGCTTCTTGTTTTCGAGCTTCTCCAGATCCAGGGGCGTATCGTTTTTCACCTACAGGGTCACGCCGCGGATGTCGAGGGTGAGCGGGCCCTGCAGGTCGGGCGTTTCCAGCCAGAAGCGCAGCCGGAGGTCGGAGGTGGCGTGGGCCTCGACGCTGGTCGGGCGCTCGGCGGGCAGGATGAAGGGGGGGCACTTCCTTGCCTGCGGCATTGAGCAGGCGCACGCCCGGCGGCTGGCAAGTCCCTCCGCACGAAGGCCACGAAGATCGCCGAGGCCTACGAAGCGACAAAAGCACCGCGAAGGAAGACGAACTCGCCAAGGCCGCCACTGAAGCGGCGCTCAAATCACCGCTGCTATTCCTCGTAGGCAGCAGGTTGGACCGCGTTCGCGTTTCGTTGGCGCAACGGGGTTTTTCATTGCCGTTGGACTAGGCGTCTTAGGGTCCCACATTCAAAAGCTGGTGTTTGATTTAGTCTTGATCGAGTTCCTCTGTAATAATTCAGTTGCATAATATTCAATGCTTTATTTCCTGAGAGGCTTGGGAAATAGCAAATTCGAGATGCATCGTCACAACCACAACAGATCCAGACAATCTGGTTTGCATTCTGTAGAGCTCTGATATGCCAACTTGTCCGAAATGGCTCGACCGCCTGTGCCAAAATGTTGGAATTTGGTCCCGTCTAAATCCTATAAAATGGGAGACGCTGAGGTTTGGGCTAATTGTGGGGCCTCTCACATTGTTGGCGCTCGCAAACTATCATTTCGATAATGCTCAGCCCGAATGGCACAAAGGACTGAAAAGCTGGTTCGATGGGAGCCTCATAGTTCTGGGCAGCATCGTGGTTTTACCAGGTTTAATCACACTGTTGACAGATATCGCGATCAAGAGGGCCGATAAAATATCACGCACATTGGACATTGGCAGTGCAAGTGTCACTACCGTGTTGACCGCAATTAACCACTTTGTGGGTGAGAAGATGAAACGATTCGGTGAGTGTGCTAAAAAAACGGAAGTCAGAACCGCCTCATTCACCAAGGCTCAGGTTTTCGCGGAAATCACCCAACCGGAGGAGCAGATCAAGGAGATCGTGAAGCAGCTCTATTTTGTTGTTAGAAGACTGACCAATGATGATTCGCTAAAGATCGTTTTGGTCGAACTGGCAAAGGGGGCGACTCCAGTTTACAGCTATTATTTGCCAGGTGACCAGCACCCGTCGCTTGGTTTACTATCGGAGAAGAATTGGCATCAATCTTTCTTCGCTGAAGTGTCTCGTGGCACCAAAGCACGAGTCATCGCTGACATCGGAAAGCACGTCCGGAGTAAAAGGGCCGCGAGTAAAAAGTATTTTTTTCCCTCGTCCAGTGACCGTGATGACGAAGGGTCGATCATCGGATTTCCAATCATCAATCCAATCCTACAAAGAACCACGCACGTTTTGACTCTTCGCTCCGACAACCCCGGTCATTTGGGAGATGAGTTCAAAACCACCTATCGAAAATACGTCGAATTCTTCTTTACCAGAATCCACCTCGAATATAGTCTGAAAATTATCAAAGATGCCGCAGCCTGAAAATACATCCATATTGGTGGGCGATAGTGAACAACGGGCACCTACTCTACAGGAGCTCGAAGTTCAGTTCGAGGAGTTCGAAAAATTCGTTTCTCAAAACTATTTTCTGTTCTTCGAAACAAGTCTGCCCCTACCAAACGAGCAACGAGAAAGCCGGAGCCATCGGGGAGCAGTCGCGAGACTGGTTCGGTGATCTGACTTTTGCTTTGACACCCTCGCGGGAGCATGTCTCCCGCGCTTGTGCTCGCCCCCCCAGAAGATACGTGAGCCGGTTTTGCGTGCGCATCGGCCCTGCACGCTGCTGTGGGAAGGGCTATGGAGTTGCGCACTCGATCCCGGCAAAGAATTCACCAAGCAGTTCAAAAAGAGCCGCCACCCGGCGAACCGGAAGGCGGCGTGGTGTCGAGTTGTTACTTCTTCTTCGTCTGCTTGATGGTCTCGACGATGTGGGTCTTGGGTTTGTTCTGTGCTGTTTTCACAGTCGTGAACTTACCCGACCCGGCGTTGCGTCCGATCTTCTGATTTGCCATGCTAATCACCTCCTTTCCGAGATGTCTTCATTCCCGTGCGGGAAGCTCAGACTAACTATCTCCTGCGGAGAGTGTTGAAGGCCGACGGCAGATTGATGGCCTGCGGCACTGTGATGTCGATCACTCGAGTAAAGGAGGAACCCTTCACGAGTTGAATGCCAGCAAGGCAGTCATTCTTGTTGTGGTAGCCCTCTCCGCCAATGGCGATGATCTTGTTATTGTTGGCGATAAGCCTCCAGCGGTATTGCTGGTCGGCACTGCTTCGATACAGTTGGTATTTCATGGTGGTGCTGTTCAAATGCACGGGGCGTGTCCCGTGTGTTTTTGTCTTTGGCACTTGCACCAGCCACCCATCGGGGTGTAAAAAAGAACTGCTTCCCCAAGCAATCCATTCTTCTGGCGATCTCCCCCGTGAGCACGCCACGAAGAATTTCTAGAACCCGTAGTTGCGTGAAACTGATCCTTTCACGCTTAGCTGCGGGTTCTTTGCGTCGGCAAGGTGCACAAGATATTGTGGGATGGCGAGAATTTTTTCCCAGCCATTGTGCCTAAATTTGTTTCTCGGTTCAATTTCAAGGGTTCCACAGACTAAAAAAATTCCAGGCGTCAAAATATCAGCCCTCAGACGCATCCCTGAGAAAGTGCCTTTGACACCGTGCGGGGAGCCTGACTCACGCACTTGTCCTCGCCGCTCAGAAGAAACGTGGGCTGGCCTTGCGTGCGCAGCGGCCCTGCACGCTGCTGTGGGACGCATTCGATTGCGGCCCGCGAGGGTGTGTCACAGGCGGAGCTGGGCCTGATCCAGGGCGGGGCGGTGGACCGGCTGGCGGACCGTGAGGACGAGCGCTGGCAGTCTCAGTCCGAACGATGTGGTGTGGATCTTCCAATGCGTGGAGGAGATTCACGCCGCTGCGCTAAGCAAGGGAATGGCGTCATATTCCTTCGCGTTCGACTCC
>CAYMHJ010000557.1:0-3222 GCA_964390165.1 uncultured Prosthecobacter sp.
ATCGTCTTTGACCTTGCAAGTGATGTGCCCGCGTTACTTGCCCAGCATGGCTCCGTGCTGAAAGACGTGAAGAATGTGATAGCTCATGGGAACTCTTTCTATTCAAGTTGTCCTTTTCAGCCCAGCTCTAATCCAAACGTCAATTTTGCCGACAACCCTCGTGTTATCGGCCAAAGTCAGCTCGGCGATCATGTTTTTAGTCACAATATTACGAAGAGTGAGTTTGCATGCTGGCAAGTCTGCCTCGGCATCAACTCTCCTTTTTTGATCTTTTTCATTTCTGATTACCATGCTGTAATCAACCGCTGCCACTGGTCTTGTGGTTTCCACCATACAACCCGACTGGAAAAAGCCGAACACAGAACAGCCGGAGGTCTTCAACTTGCTCAGTTCGTTTGTAATTGAGGAATGAGCATAGACAGGCTGGACAGCAGCATTGCCTGTCATGTCACGGTAAATGATTTGCCCTTGATGACTGCCCGCACCTTTTCTCCAAGCACCAGTGCCGTCTTTGGACATTTCTCGATACTCGGTTGGTTCGCCGGCAAGCACTGTAACCTGAAGGACTCGGGGACCTCGCCCATCCCGCTTGCCCGGTTTGCGATATTCGGCGCAAAACTCCTCCCAATCCTGCTGTGTGGGCTTGTTGCTGACAAAAGCCTTCAAGTCCCTGCGGATCACACGATCCCGCACATCTTCGATTTGCTTGTTTAGATAATTGAGACTGAACTCCTTCTTGTCCAAGCCTACAGTCTGCATCGCAAGGCTGATGAGAGGCGTCCGTTGCACAATCACCTCGCTTCTTTTTGCCTGATCTGCCCATCGGCTACCATACGCCGTTGCCGCGAGGGTGGCGCTTTCGTAGGCGATCACTTCTGGCATAACATGCCCAATAACTTGTGACATGAAGCCATTTGGGTTTTTGCCAATGGGTTCAGGAAAACGGAAGAACTTCTCTTTTTTGGGATCACGCATCCACTCGGGCAGGAATGAAATCACCATGGCATCAAGAGCATGATGTCGATGATCTTTGCGGTTCTTCTTCTCTGCCTCCTCTTCGGTTTCAGCATTCGGATTGAGGATGCTGTTAAGTTTGAACCTGCGGCGGATGCGACCCGTCAGACCGCCGGAAACCACCGTGACCCGCTTATCACCACCCGCATCGGTGCTGTTCTTCCAGCCAAAGCGCAGGTCGATGATCTTCTTGGCTAGCTTGGAAATCCAGGCAGTTTCAGCCAACGCGGTGTAACGCTCCACCAACTGCGGGGCATCCTCGCGCGTGAGGAGCTGGACTTTCTTGTTGCGGAGCAGTGTCGCGTGCTGGCCGATGATATTGAGATAGCCCTGCCACTTGTCGGTGCTATGCAGCCATGCAAAGGGTGTCTGATTTTTTTTGTTTGCGTTGCAGGTTCGGTGAGCCAGGACGTAGTTAATCATAGCGTCCGGCCCGCCTTTGCTGCGAGGCACGATGTGGTCGATGTCCACCAGATCATCTCCAATGTCCGAGATGCCGATAAGGTTTCCACAGTAGAGGCAGGTGTCGCCCTGCTGCTTGAGCAGTTCATACTTCAGCGGCGCTGAGCGGTCATCAATCTCGTGATCGCGCATCATGGAGCGGGACTCTTCCCGTGTCTTTTCGCGTTCCTTCTGAAACTTCGCGAGGTCTCGCTTGGCATCTTCGCCCATGAAATCGGTGCGGACGAATTCAAGCACGATTTCAGCGGGCGTGCCGTGACGCTTTTGCAACTGCATCAGCCGCGAGTTGAACACCTCCAGACGATGCCTGACGATGGGATCGTTGTTGGCTCCGATGAGTTCGTGGATGGCCTTGTCAGCGTTCACCTGTCCGTCGGCATCCTTGTGCCTTGCCTCCAGCGCATCCATGCGCTGCTCCGGCAAGTAAATCCCCTCCCAGGTGTCATTGGTCTGCACGAGATCGCGGAGGAACTTCAACTGGCTGCTCAGCACATAAGGCCGGGCGCTTTGAAGCTTCTGCTTGTCACCATTGATCTTTTGCACCGGGTCAGCGGCCAGAACATCCATGCCAATCTCGTCCAGCAGTGCGGCATCGCCGCTTTCAAGACGGGAGAGAAACAAACTGGGCTTCTGTCCGCCTAGAAGCAGCGCACGGATGATCTTCAAGGCGGAGCGGCTGAAGCGGCTGCGGCCTTCGAGCTTGGGAGCCTTGACGTCCTCATGGCCCGGCAGTGGGTGAAGATCGAGCTGTTTGAGCACCTTGTCCGCGCCCCACGCGGCCTTGGTCACAGAAAAGCTTTTGGCAATCTTCTCCGCCCAATGCTTCGCATCCGGCTGCACCTTGGCCATCTTTACCCGCGCCCATTCAAAGACAGCACGCATTTCATCCACGGTGAGAGGGCGTTGTCCGGCACCATCGGCCACTCGGATGTTCTTGAGCTTCATCAAGAAGGTCACTTCGGAAGGCAGGAGCGAGTCAGGATAGGGAGCGCCTGTCTTCTTGTCGAGGCGTGCCTCTACCTTGCAGACCTGCATTCCATCAAGGAGAGCGCAGTCATTGACGATGCGGTTGTCGAAACGCGGAGTTTTCTGGGCGGTGGCTCCGAGCCAGTCGTCCGCGCTTCCCGGATGAATGCCCGCCTCCTCACGAAAAGACAGATACTCATCAAAATTCTTCAGCGCATCGAGCGAAGGCTGACCTGCGGGGCCATGTACGACAAACTCCCCAATGTCTGCTGCGTGCAGCTTAAATTCTTTGTCTTTGAGCGGCGGTTTGCGATGCACCAACCAGCCTTCCTTTTTCCATCGGGAAAAAGCATCCGCGAGTCTGGGCAGTTGCTTAACCGCCTGCCTAGCCAGCTCCGCGACTTCTTTTTCCACATCCTCACGATCAAAGCGCACCTGCCTTGTGCTGCCTGCGGTGTGGTCAATGCGCTCCTGCAAAGCCTGCGGATCATCCTGCGACCAAAGCCCCTGCTTCTCCGCATCGTAATAGCAGGGGTAGTGATAAGCTGCTTCGTGGTTGTCCTTGTAATGAGGCCATGCCTCAATAGCCGCCCGATAGGCCGGATCTTTCTTGGCGAGTTCCTGCTCCTGCTTGGCCAGCACAGCTTCCAGTTCCTCTTCCGTGAGGTCTTTGGCCCTCACCTCACGCGAGGCCCAGGGCACGCGACCATACCCCCTCTTCTGAATCGCCGAGTGCAGCGCCTTGTAGATTTGCCATTCCTCCAGTTTCTCTCCACGCAG
>CAYMHJ010000558.1:0-3200 GCA_964390165.1 uncultured Prosthecobacter sp.
CCGACCAGTTCCCGACCGATATCTACCTCACCACCCAGATGATGCTCGTCATTCTGAAGATGGGCGGCTTCACCACTGGTGGTCTGAACTTCGATGCCAAAGTGCGCCGCGAATCCTTCGAGCCCGTGGACCTCTTCCACGCCCACATCGGCGGCATGGACGCCTTTGCCCGCGGCCTCAAGATCGCCGCCGCCATCATTGAAGACGGCCGTCTCGATGCCTTCAAGAAGGCACGCTACAGCACCTTCGATTCCGGCATCGGCGCGAAGATCGAGTCACGCAGCACCAGCTTTGAAGAACTCGAAGCCTACACCCTGGAAAATGGCGAGCCCCTCATCGGCTCCGGTCGCCAGGAGATGCTGGAGAACCTCATCAACGACTTCATCTGATCGTAAAACGAGTTTTCTTACTCGTTCACCCCGGAGGAGGCAGGTCGCAGGACCTGCCTCTTTGCTTTACAGCGCCTGTTCGAGAATGCCGACGAGCATCTCCTGGCTCAGCTTCACTGGGTTCCCCTTCATGCTGCTGGCCTGGGCCGCCTTCGCGGCGATGTCTGGCAGGTCAGACTCCGTGATCCCGTAGGTCCGCAGTCCTGGAATCTCCAGACGCCGGGTGAGATCATCCAGAAACGCAGCGATGCGGTCTCCTCGGACTTCTTGATTCCGTGTGAGTAGCATCCCTGCATCGGAAAACCGGTCCTGCATCACATCATCTTCCGAGGACTCCACCAGCTTCCAGTTCGCCAGCCAGACCGGTGCCAGCAGCGCCGCGCAGACAGCCCCATGCGGTGCGTGAAACTGCCCACCGATCGGTGCCGCGAAACCATGCACCGCCCCGAGTCCCGCATTCGCCAGCGCCATGCCGCTGAACATGGCGGCCAGGGCCATGTCCTCCCGCGCTTCCAGGTCGCCCCCATCCTTGACGGCCTTTTCCAGCGAGCGGATCGCCAGCCGGATGCCCTCACGGCATAGCGCATCTGTCATCGGCTGGGCACGGCTGGAGACAAAGGCTTCCAGACACTGCGTCAGCGCGTCCATGCCACTCGCAGCCGTCACAGCGGGCGGACAGCCGAGCGCCAGCACAGGATCGACGAGGGCGATCTGCGGCAGCATCAAAGCATGACGAAGACTGGCCTTCACCCCATGCTCAGCGCTGGCCAGCACCGCATTGCGCGTCACCTCCGCCCCCGTGCCAGCCGTCGTTGGCATGGCGATGTAGGGCAGGGGAGTCTCATCCAGCGGCTGGCCCTGGCCCACGACTTCCAGGTAATGCAGCACATCCTCCGGCTGAGTCGTGAGCGCCGCGATGGCCTTCCCTGCGTCCACCGCACTGCCACCGCCGAGACCGATGACCACCTGTGCCCCCATCTTCCGGGCAAAAGCCGCGCCACGGCGGGCTTCGTCGATGCTTGGCTCCCCCTGGATGCTAAAGGTCTCACAGGAGATGCCCGCCGCCGTCAGCAGCTCGCGTGCAAAGGCCGAGCGCCCCGGATTCGCTCCTGTGACGACGAGCGCACGCGTGCCCAAAGGCCGACACAGCTCAGGAAGCCTGGACGCTGTGTGACGACCAAAAACAATGCGGGTGGCGGTGGCGAATTCAAAGGAGGTCATGGCTGAGTGGGAGATCTTCAGACTGTACACCTGCTAGCCTCCTCAACCAACAAATGGCTCCTGTGCTGTCATCACCTTTTCTCACTGAGCAGCATCTTCGACAGTCCAGGCGGAATTCTGCTTCCTCTCCCTGGAGCCCTGCGCGGAGGTGTTTCGTCCTGACGTGCTGAGCTTTCTTGCCAGCGGAAGATCACAGCCTAGGGTGGAGGCGTGATCCAGTGTCTCCGGTTTCTCTTCCTGACTTATCTCAGTCTCTTCATCAGCGCGGCTGCCCAGGAAGTGGCGCAGGCGTCTGAAGCTCCTGGAGTGCCCACGGATCGCAACACAATCCTGCAGGTGCAGATATTCCTGGATAACCACCTCTTCTGCCCCGGGAAGCTGGACGGCGCCATGGGGGAGTTCACCTTCAAGGCAGTGGTGAACTACAATTTCTCCCGCGGCC
This sequence comes from uncultured Prosthecobacter sp., assembly GCA_964390165.1. Classification (GTDB taxonomy): domain Bacteria; phylum Verrucomicrobiota; class Verrucomicrobiia; order Verrucomicrobiales; family Verrucomicrobiaceae; genus Prosthecobacter. The sequence goes on from CAYMHJ010000558.1 coordinate 2,053, forward strand.
ACCGGGAACTCTATGACTGGCAGCCCGTGCTGACCGCTGCGGCCAGGGAGGTGCCGGTGATGTTCGCCGCATACAAGATCAGGCCGGAACTGGCAGAGCATGTCATCGCTGATCTGCCGGAGCAGCCAGAGGAGCAGGTGAAGTACCCCTACATGGCCTACCGCAGCCTGGCCGAGCTGGTGGCAGAGCGCTTTCATACAGACGAGAGCTTCCTCGCACGGCTGAACCCAGACAAAAAGCTGGAGCGGCTCAAACCTGGGGACGTGGTGGTCGTGCCGAACATCCGCTCCTTCCGCATCGAGGAAGTCAAACCCATGGCCAGCTACAAAGCCGACCCTGCTTTGAGCAAAAACACCATCGTCGTGGACACCACCGAGCGCATCGCCGTGGTTTATGCGCCTGGAGACAAGCTGCTCGCCGCCTTCCCCATCACACCGGGAAAGCCGGAATTCATCCCCGTGGGCACCTGGGAAGTGAAGACCATGATGAACACACCGAGCTTCCGCTACGACAAGCAGTTCCTCGAAGAAGGCGTGCGTGGTGGGGAGGCCTACCAGCTCCCGCCCGGCCCGAACAGCCCCGTGGGCATCTTCTGGTGCGGCATCAGCAAGAGCGGCATCGGCCTGCACGGCACCGCCATGCCCAGGACCATCGGCCGCGCCCAGAGCGCTGGTTGCGTCCGCTTTGCCAACTGGGATGCCATCCGCCTGCCTTCGCTCGTGAGACCGGGCTCACGTGTCATCGTGCGCTGAGCAGCCCCGGGCAAAAAACATCCGACACCGACCTTGCCAAGGCGAGATGTCCCGCTAGTCTCCGCCCCACTGAACTCAGTAACCGGAAGGGTGGCAGAGTGGTCGATTGTACCTGATTCGAAATCAGGCGTGGGGCAACTCACCGAGGGTTCGAATCCCTCCCCTTCCGCCATTCTTTGCCGACTTTTTGAGGCTATGAATGCCTTCCGACTTACAGCGCCCGGCCACGAAGGCTGGAACCAAGATCCTCACAGCCTAAAGCCGCACCAGCCATGCCCGTGCCCCGGTGGTCCAGCATTCAGCACTCGGACGGAAGAGGTGCCATCCCCGAGTTGGAAACCCGGGGCACCAGCCTGCGAGTTGGAAACTCGTTTTACCTCCGCAGCGCGTTGATCA
>CAYMHJ010000559.1:0-2290 GCA_964390165.1 uncultured Prosthecobacter sp.
AACCAGCCCGGCAGCTCCTTATATAGGGTGAAATGAACCGGCTCCGACTTTTTCCTTCTCTCGTTCTGCTTTCTGGCTTCGTGGCGCTGCCTGCGTGGGCGGCGGATGATGACGCGCAGCGGGCGGCGATGACGTTTTTTGAGAAGGAGGTGCGGCCGATTTTGGTGAACCGCTGCTACGAGTGCCACAGCAACACGAAGCAGAAGGGCGGGCTACGGGTGGATCACATTGGCTACCTGAAGACGGGCGGCGACACCGGACCGGCGGTGGTGCCGGGGGAGCCGTCGAGGTCGCCGCTGATGGAGGCGGTTCGGTGGACGAATGAGGACTTCCAGATGCCGCCGAAGAACAATGGCGGGAAGATCCCGGACGCGGAGATCGCGATCCTGGAGAAGTGGATCCAAATCGGGGCGCCGTGGCCGGAGGATGGCTCGAAGAAGGTCGTGGTGACGGAGGGCGGCTTCACGGAGGAGCAGCGGAATTACTGGTTCTTCCAGCCGGTGAAAAAGGTGTCGCCACCGGATGCGGGAGGCAAATGGGTGCGCAATGACATTGACCGCTTCATCGCGGCGAAGCAGGCGGAGATGAAGCTCAAGCCCGCGCCGGAGGCGGACCGGCATGAACTGGTGCGCCGCGTGTATTTTGACCTGCACGGCCTGCCGCCGACGAAGGAGCAGATCGATGCGTTTGTTCAAAACAAGGACCCGAAGGCCTATGAGAAGCTTGTCGATGAGCTGCTGGCCTCGCCACGCTATGGCGAGCGCTGGGCGCAGCACTGGCTGGACCTCGTGCGCTATGCGGAGAGCGATGGTTACAACGCGGACGAGTATCGCCCGAGCGTGTGGCCGTATCGCGACTACGTGATCAAGTCGCTGAATGACGACAAGCCCTACAACCAGTTCGTCAAAGAGCAGCTCGCGGGTGATGAGATCGCGCCGGATGACCCGAACGTGCTCATCGCCACGGCCTTCCTGCGGCATCCGGTGTATGAATGGAACCAGCGCGATGCACGCGGCCAGTGGGACATCATTCTCACCGACATGACGGACACCACGGGCGAGCTTTTCCTCGGCCTGAGCATGGGCTGTGCGCACTGTCACAATCACAAGTTCGATCCCATCCTGCAAAAGGACTACTACCGCCTGCGGGCCTTCCTGGCACCGGTGCAATGGCGTGATGACATGACGCTGGCGACGACGGCGGAAAAGAAGGCCTTCAACGAGCAGCAGGCGAAGTGGGAGGCCGCCACGGCAGAGATCCGCGCGAAGATGGAGGCACTGACGAAGCCGCTGCTCGAACCGAAGGTCGAGCGGGCGCTTACGCGCTTCACGGATGATTTGCAGGTGATGACGCGGAAGCCTGCGGAGAAGCGTGATGCGCTGGAAAGGCAGCTCGCGGGTCTCGTCGAGCGTCAGATGACGGTGGAGCGGAAGCGCTTTGACCCGATGAAGAGTCTCAAGACCGACGAGCAGAAGGCGGAATACAAGGCGCTGGAGGACGAGCTCAAAAAGTTCGACCACTTGAAGCCGAAGCCGCTCATGGAGGCCTTTGTGGCGACTGATGCGAGCCCGGTGGCACCTGCGGTGGCGATCAAGACGCGCAAAGGTGAGCAGCAGATCGAGCCGGGCTTCCTTTCGATCATCGACACCAGCCTGCCGAAGATCAAAGCCACGAAGACCTCCACCGGTCGCCGCACGGCGCTGGCGGAGTGGATCACACGGCCTGACAACCAGCTCTCCACCCGCGTGATCGTGAACCGCGTGTGGCAGTATCACTTCGGTCGCGGCATCGTGGCGACGGCGAGCGATTTCGGCAAGCTGGGCGAGCCGCCGACGCATCCCGAGTTGCTCGATTACCTCACGACGAAGTTTGTGAAGGGCGGCTGGCATCTGAAGCCGCTGCATCGCGAGATCATGCTCTCCGCCGCTTATCGTCAAACGGCCCGCCAGGAGCCGGACGAGGTCGCGTCGAAGGTCGATCCCTCGAATCGCTACCTGTGGCGCTTCAATCCGCGTCGTCTCGATGCCGAGCAGGTGCGTGATGCGTTGCTCGCGGTCAGCGGCGAGCTCGACGCCGCGGCCGGTGGGCCAGCAGGCGATGGCAACAGCACACGCCGCTCGGTTTACACGATGAAGAAGCGCAACAACCCGAACGAGCTTCTTCGTGCGCTCGACATGCCGGCGGGCTTTGCGAGCACCGCCGAGCGTCAGAGCACCACCACGCCGACGCAGGCGCTGCAATTGCTCAATGGCGACTGGTTGCTCGCCCGTGCCCGCAAGCTCGCCTCACG
>CAYMHJ010000559.1:2300-3191 GCA_964390165.1 uncultured Prosthecobacter sp.
CACGCGTGGAAGGCATCGACGATGCCTGGATGGCCGTTTTGGGCCGTCCGCCGACGCCGAAGGAAAAAGCCACCGCGGAAGGCTTTTTGAAGAAACGAGCCGGAACGACGAAAGCGAATGCTTCCGAGGTCGCGGAGTCAGGTGACGGCTCGGAGACCTTCAAGGAGAACAGCGCCCACGAGCGTCTGCTGATCAACACGAACGAAAAAGAGGGCGATGAGTTCACCGTCGAAGCCGTCGCAAGCCTCAACAGCATTGATGTGAATGCCTCGGTGCGCACGCTGGCCTCGCGGTGGAATGGCGGAAAGGACAGCCTGGAGGCCTTTGGCTGGAGTCTTGGTGTCACGGGTGAAAAATCGCGCTACACGCCACGCAATGTCATCGTGCAAGTCGTCGGCGAAGATGAGAACTCGAACATCGGCTATCAGGTCGTGCCTTCGAACATCCACATCGAGTTGGGTCGGCGCTATCACATCGCCGCGCGGGTTTCCTGCCCCGCGAAGAACGTCACCTTCACCGTGCGTGATCTCGACACGCCGGGCGCTGCCGTGCAATCCGCCGTGGTGCCGATGGACATCCGCTCGAAGCTCAGCCTCGGCTCCTCCCAACTCGTCATCGGCGGCCTGAACAAGCGTGCGCCCTCGCATCAATGGGACGGCCGCATTGAAGCCGTGCGCATCGTGACCGGCTACGTGGCCGACAAAGCTTTGAGCGCCGATCCGGAAAAATGGAGCGCCGGTTTCGTCGTCTGGCGTGCCGCTGATCCCCTGAACTCGCAATTCGCCTGGAACGGCAGCGACGTGAAGAGCGTCGAGGAAGCCGATCCTTTCCGCCAGGCCATGAACGACCTTTGTCAGGTGCTGCTGAACACGAACGAATTCTTTTACCTCC
>CAYMHJ010000560.1:0-1163 GCA_964390165.1 uncultured Prosthecobacter sp.
CACGGTTAGCGCCACGACGCATCGCCATTCATCCATCACTCCACACCCAACCCAACCACCACCATGCTCAAGAAAATCCTCATCGGCCTTGCCGTGCTCGTCATAGGCGTCATCGCTGCCGCCTTGCTCAAATCGCCCGACTTCCGCGTCGAGCGCAGCATCACCATCGCCGCGCCACCGGAGGCGGTGTTCGTCTGGTTCAACAGCCATAAGAAGTTCAACGAGTTCAATCCGTGGCTGAAAATGGACCCGGACGCGAAAGTCGAATACGCCGGGCCGGAGACGGGTGTCGGGTCGATCTCGACGTGGAATGGCAAACTGACCGGCAAAGGCAAGGCGACCATCACCGAGAGCAAACCGAACGAACTCATCCGCCTGCGCATGGACTGGCTGGAGCCGATGGAAGGAGTCAGCACCGTGGATTACCTCTTCAAAACCGAAGGCGGCAAAACCACGGTCACTTGGGCCATGTATGGCAAGAACGAAGGCCTGCTGGCGAAAGTGATGAGCATCATCATGAACTGCGAGTCGATGTGCGGCCCGGAGTTTGAAAAAGGCCTCGCCGCCGTCGCCAAGCTCGTCACCGAGTCCGCGGCGAAACCTGCAACGCCATGAGCACACCAGCCACCTCCGACTATCTGCTGCTCTCGCGCGGCCAGTGGGACAAGGCGTCCTCCAAGGCCGACATCGAAGCGGCGATCGACAAGTTCTACGCGTGGTATGAGGCAAACATCGCGAAAGGCATCTTCAAGCCCGGTTCGCGTCTCACGATGGAGGCAGCACTCGTGACTCGCGATGGTATTCGCACCGATGGTCCCTTCGCCGAAGGAAAAGAAGTCATCGGCGGCTACTGGATCATCGTCGCGGAGAGCCTCGCGGCTGCTGCGGCCATCGCGGCGCAAAATCCGGTGCTGCCGCATGGCTTGAACTTTGAAATCCGCCCGCTCGAATCCGAGCGCGGCTCGGCCTATCGCCACACGAACGAAACGCCTGCTGAATGAAATACCTCATCTCCTTTCCTGCGCCTGCCATGAAGGTTTCGGCCGAGGAGTTGCCTGCGGTGAGTGAGGCATCTCATAATGTCATCCGCGAGGCGAAGACCGCCGGCGTTTATGTGTTTGGTGGAGGCCTTAATGAGGGCGTCGCCCCGCTGATAGTCGCCG
>CAYMHJ010000560.1:1173-3161 GCA_964390165.1 uncultured Prosthecobacter sp.
CAGCAAAGGCGAGACCTACCCGCAGACCAAGGAACTTACCGGAGGCTTCTGTGTCCTCGAGTTGCCCTCACGCGAGGTCGCCGTTCAATGGGCGGCGAAACTCGCTCAAGCATGCCGCTGCTCGCAGGAACTCCGCGAATTCCATTTCGATCCCGAGAGCTGAGCGAGAAAGCCTTTCAACAAGCACCCCATTCATGAATCCCAACAACCAACAAACCACCGGCGAACATCTGTTCCTCATCCGCGGCACGCATTGGAACAGCGGCCTCTCCCCCGCCGAACTCCAGCGTATCATGACCGACTTCTACGGCTGGGTGGAGGGCCTGCAAAACAAGGGGCTGCTGCGTGGCGCCCAGCCACTGATGGAGGAAGGCAAACTCGTCACAGGAGCGCAAACGCTCGTCACCGACGGCGTCTTTGCTGAGTCGAAGGAAGCCATCGCAGGCTATTTCCTGCTCGCCGTGTCCTCCACCGATGAAGCGGTCAAACTCGCGCAAGCCTGCCCCATCCTCGCTCACGGAGCGCAGATCGAGGTGCGCCCCATCGCCGACCTCTGCCGCCCGATGGCGGATGTGAAGGCGGCTCAATCCTAACCTGAATCAGACTCATGAAACTAACCGGAACCTACCTCGACGGCTTCCTGCTTCCCGTGCCCACGGCCAAGCTCGAAGAGTATCGCCAGCTCGCCACCAAAGCCGCGGCCATATGGACCGAACACGGAGCCCTGCACTATGTCGAGGCCGCCGCCGATGACCTCAGCACTGACTTCTGCCGCTCCTTTGTCGCCACGGCGGAGGCGAAGGAAGATGAAACCGTCATCTTTGCCTTTGCTGTCTTTGCAGACAAAGCTGCGCGTGATGCTGCCAATGCGAAGATCATGGCCGACGAACGCATGAGCAGCATGTGTGCTGACACCGCTGCCATCTTCGACTGCAAACGCATGGCGTTCGGCGGCTTCCACACCATCGTCAACGAATAGCCCCGGTCCTTCCCGCCAGCTCCCCAGCTTCTCCACACCCACATCAGATTCCCTTATGAACAACACACGCAATCCCGTCGGCTGGTTCGAGATCTACGTCAATGACATGCCCCGCGCCAAAGCCTTTTACGAAGCTGTCTTCGCCACGAAGCTGGAGCCGCTGGGCAATCCCACGGCAGATGACGCCGGGCTGGAGATGTGGATGTTTCCGGGCGGCCCAGAGCAATACGGCTGCAACGGCACACTCTGCAAAATGGAAGGCTGCGCGGCTGGCGGCGGTGGCACGCTGATTTATTTCAGCTGCGAGGACTGCGCGATCGAAGCGGCACGAGTCACGGCGAACGGCGGCACGATTTACAAAGAGAAATTCGCCATCGGCGAATACGGCTTCATCGCCATCGCCTGTGACACCGAAGGCAACAGCATCGGCCTTCACTCCATGAAGTAGCATCAGCTTCGCCATGCACACTCATACCATTCGCCTCCATCGCGTGCTCAAAGCAAAGCCCGAGCTGGTCTATCAAGCCTTCCTCGACCCCGACGCCCTCTCCCGCTGGCTGCCGCCGAATGGCTACCTCTGCAAGGTCTTCCATCTCGACGCCAAAGTCGGCGGCGGCTTCAAGATGGCCTTCACGCAGTTTAGCAATGGTCACAGCCACTCCTTCGGCGGCGAGTATCTCGAACTCGTGCCGAACGAACTGCTGCGTTACACGGATGTCTTCGATGATCCGAACCTGCCGGGCACCATCGAGGTTACGGTGAAGCTCAAAGCCGTCTCCTGCGGCACCGAGTTGGATGTCACGCAGGCCGGCGTGCCCGCCGTGATTCCCGAGGAAGCTTGCTACCTCGGCTGGCAGGAGTCGCTGCTGCATCTGGCCATGCTGGTCGAAGGCGGACCGCCTGCGGAAGGATGATCGCATGAGCCTGCACGGCGAGCGCAGTCCCAGTCTCGTGGCGGATGATCTCTTCCGCCGTGAGGGAGCACGTCTCGTGGCCTCGCTGGCGGCGC
>CAYMHJ010000561.1:0-3149 GCA_964390165.1 uncultured Prosthecobacter sp.
ATCGTCTCCGGGAACTATGTGGCCCGCTTCGAGGCCCATTTGGGCGGCCCGACCATCACTGGAGCAGGCACGGGCTCCGGCTTCACCAGCACCGACCCTTGGGCAAACTGGACACCGTAAGTGTCCGACACCCGATTTCTCTTCACAGGCCCGTCATGCTCCGGTATGGCGGGCCTGTTTCGTCATGGAGAATCCCGCCTGGGTGCAAAAGGCTGCCGGACCTGCCCGTTGATCACCGTGCTTTGAGCCGCCTCCTTCCAGCCTTGCTTCTTACCACCACGCCTTGTGTGGCTGCCATTGACTTCAGCCGCGACATCCAGCCCATCCTCAGTGAAAACTGCTACCACTGCCACGGCCCCGATGCCGCTGAGAGGAAGGCTGATCTCCGGCTCGATGACGAAAAGGCTGCCAAAAGCGGCAGCGCCATCATTCCTGGCAAAGCTGACGACAGTGAGCTGGTGAAGCGCCTCTTTTCTCATGATCCCGACGAGGTCATGCCCACGCCGAAGAGCAATCGCAAGCTCACCGAGGCGCAGAAACAGCTCGTGAAGCAATGGATCAGCGAGGGCGCGAAATGGGGCAAGCATTGGGCCTTCGAGCCCGTAAAGCGTCCGACGGTCCCCGTGGGCGCAAGGCACCCTCTCGACGCCTTTGTGAATCGAAGACTCACCGAGGCTGGCCTGAAGCCAAATCCACCCGCTCCACGCGAAACCCTCGTGCGCAGGCTCTCGCTGGATTTGACTGGCCTCCCGCCAGATCCGTCTGAGCGGTCCGAACCTTCCGAGCTCATCGAGAAACTCCTCTCCAGCCCTCACTTCGGCGAGCGCTGGGCCTGGGACTGGCTCGACGCCGCACGCTATGCCGACAGCTACGGCTACCTGGGCGACCCCGAACGCACGATGTGGCCCTGGCGTGACTGGGTGGTGGCGGCGATCAACGACAACATGCCCTACGATCAGTTCACGATCTGGCAGCTCGCAGGTGATCTTCTGCCAAAGGCCACGACCGCGCAAAAGCTCGCCAGCGGCTTCAACCGCAACCACATGATCAATGGCGAAGGCGGACGCATCGCCGAAGAGACTAGGGTGGAGAACGTCATGGATCGCGTGGAGACCACCGGCACGGTCTGGCTCGGCCTGACGCTGAACTGCACTAAGTGCCACGATCATAAATTCGATCCGCTCACGCAGCGCGACTACTTCGCGTTGTATGATGTTTTCAACCAGACCAGTGAAGACGGCAAAGGGCGCAGTGGTCAGGCCGCGCCTGCGATGGACATCAGCACGCCCGCTGAGCTGGAGCGCACGGTCAAAGCCAACGAAGCCGTAAACAAGATTGCGGATGAAGTGGATGCCTTTGAACTCAAGAAATTCCCCCGCCCCGCTGGCAAGCCACTGACTGAATCCGCCGCCTTTGATCTTCCGGGCAATCTGCCCGCCTACATCGCTAAAACGATCCCGCGCAATCGTGGTGTCGATCCGTTGTTGGAGGCCATCGGATACTTCAAAGGCAAAGACGAGGCTTACACCAAGCTGCTCCAGCGTCTGCTCGCCGCCCAGCGTGAGAAGACCGCCGCCAGCAATGCAGTGACGAAAGTCATGATCATGGACACACTCCCGCAGCCACGCGAGACCTTCATTCTCGACAAAGGCGCCTACGACAAGCCGCTCGCGACGAAGGTCAGCTTCACCACGCCCGCCGTTTTGCCCGCCATGGCAAAGGAGGCGCCGAAGGACCGCCTCGGCCTCGCTCAGTGGCTCATGCATCGTGAGAACCCGCTCACCGCTCGCGTCACGGTGAACCGCTTCTGGCAGTCACTCTTCGGCATCGGTCTCGTGAAGACGGCGGAGGACTTCGGCGTGCAGGGAGAGATGCCCCCGCAGCGTGAACTGCTCGACTGGCTGGCCGCCGAGTTCATGGAGAGCGGCTGGGATGTGAAGCACCTCATCAAGCTCATCGTCACCAGTGAGACTTATCAGAGAGGCTCACAGTTCACAGCTCACGGTTCACAGGTGGACCCAGAAAACCGGCTGCTCGCGCGTGGGCCGCGGTTCAGAATGCCTTCGTGGATGCTGCGGGATCAGGCATTGGCGCTTTCAGGGCTTTTAAATCCTAAGCTCGGCGGGCCATCCGTGAAGCCTTACCAGCCCGAGGGCATCTGGGAGGAGGCGACCTTCGGAAAGAAGACCTATGTCCAGGATCACGGCGACTCTCTTTACCGCCGCACGCTCTACGTTTTCTGGCGTCGCATCGTCGGCCCCACGATGCTCTTTGACAACAGCACGCGCCAGGTCTGCGCCGTCAAAGCCACGCGCACAAACACACCGCTGCATGCGCTCGTCACGCTCAATGACACGACCTTCGTCGAGGCCGCACGCGTGCTCGCCGAGAAAGTGCTAAAATCTCCCGGAGATGATTCCCAGCACCTCCGTCATGCCTTTCAAATCGTCACGCATAGGGAAGCCAGTGCAGAAGAGTTCGCCGTGCTTCAAAAGCAGATCACCAAACTGCGCCAGCAGTCATCCAAAGATACCGCAAAACTCCTTACGGTCGGTGAAGCCAAAGCCGATCCCAGACTGGGCACGGCAGAGCACGCCGCCTGGACCAGCCTCTGCCTCATGCTGCTAAATCTGGACGAAGTGGTCACGAAAGAGTGACCCCCCCACCTGCGGCATCTTCAGCCTGGAGGCCAGGCGAGGTCGCGTCCGGCGAGGAGGTGGACGTGCAGATGAGGGACGGTTTCCCCGGCGTCTTTGCCGTGATTGATGACGAGACGGAAGCCCTGGCTGCGGTCACTGATGCCGAGCTTGTCTGCGATCTTTCCGGCGGCGAGCAGGAGGGCACCTAGAGTGGCCTGATCGTCCGCCGTGGCTTCGCCGACGCGGGGGATGAGCTTTTTCGGCACGATGAGTACGTGCGTGGGGGCCTGGGGATTGATGTCGTTGAAGGCGGCGACGAGGTCGTCCTCATAGACGAGGGGCGCGGGGATCTCGCGGTCGATGATCTTCTGGAAGATGGTTTTCTCTGTCATGGCGGGTTACGGGAAGAGCTCCTCCTGCTCGTCATTGACGATGCGGCGGCGGTCCAGGGATTTGATCTCGTCGATGAACTCGCCCACGTCCTCAAACTGCCGGTAAACCGAGGCGTAG
>CAYMHJ010000562.1:0-3136 GCA_964390165.1 uncultured Prosthecobacter sp.
TGGGGATACGAAGCGCAAAAAACGGCCACAGCTCCTTGGAGCGGTATTCCCGGCCAACCACGGGGAAATCCACGATAGGGGCCACCATGCGTTGGCGAGCAAACGGGGCGCTGTAGTTGAAGACCCACTCGTCTCCGTCACGGAGTAGCGTGCCCACATGGAGATCGCCAAGGCGCAGCTCAAACGCCACTTGGACCTGAGCGGGCTCGCTCACGTCTCGCAGCCAATTGAATCGACGGTAAAGGGACTTCAGCATGGTTTTTCGGGCTTAACTGATGGCTTGGTTGAACAGAGTAGCACGCCGGTCAAGGCATTCGAGGATGAAATCCGCCCGCAGGGGGCTGATCAGGCGTTTGAACTCACCCTGAAGAAACTGAGCTGTTTGCCCGGCAATTTGATGGCTTGAGAGGCTTTCAAGCACAGGGCGGAGTTCTGGTCGGCCCTCGGCGATGGACCGGATCAGTGTGAAGTGGTTCGGGGCATTCAAGCCGTCCCAACCTGTCTTTGGAAAGCATCTTTCGACATACTTGGTGAGATGTGCCCGGCGTCGGTTCTTGTCGCGGGCGATTTCGGCCAGGCGTGACTCGGTCGTGTTCCAGTAGAGGGCACGCGCCGTGTCAAAAATCGGGGAGAAGACTGGCGGACGCCTGCCCATGACATCGACGATGACACCCCAGTTGTAAAAGTGGCGGTCGTTGTTCCCCACGATGGCATCAAAGGCCAGCAGGCGGGTGAACCCGGCTCTCAACTCCTGCCAATGGTCTGGGAAACGGCTTCGCAGTGCCTGCTCGACAAACTGGAAGGTGAAAAGGTTGCGAGCCTCATCCTGCCTTTCGACCTCCTCGACAAATTCCCGATCCGATAGAAAGCCCGCGAAGATTTCCGCGCCATGCACCAGGCTTTGTGTCTTGGATTTCAGAAAGTATCGGCTCAGGAAGCGCAGTTGTCCTCGGAACCACATCAGTTGCGAGTCTGCCACCTTGAGACCGAGAGATTGGCCTACGCGGGTCAGCAGATGCTCGGTGATGGATTCATTCGGGTAGTATTTGTGGCCCACCTTGGCGATCCACGCCGGCCAGCTTTGAGGGTTTCCGCTGCGCCCGTCCCCGTAGCGATAGATGCGCAGGAAGTCCTTCGGAGCATCTCCTGCCACAGCGGCCTGAATGACGCGAAACTTGCCATCCTTGAGCGAAGGAAGTCCTGCTGAATGTCGCACGTCCCAGCCCGACCGATTGATGATCGGGTAGGGCGCAGGCTTGATCGTGGTGGGGTTCATATTTTTGGCGGAGCACAGGCGAGGGCGAGGGGAAGGTCAAAGCCGCTGGCGAATGTCAGCTCGTAACTTGGCAAAAATCAATCCCAGCGAAGCAGATTCGTGGCGGCGTCATTCTGCCTGAGCTTGCTCGCTGTGATTATCTCTTCTACCCCAAGGTGATCGACAACCGATAGGGCATGCAATTTCGAGGCGATGTGAAGCAGTGAGTCTTTGATGGCCTCATGCTTGCAAAACTGCCGGACTCGCTCTTCTGCCACATCAACGACTTTACCGTGGGTATAGCCCAGCGGCATTCCTCTCGCGAGTGCGGCTGGCAGGCAGAGTCTCTGGTAGATTGGCATAATGTCATGCTGCCAGCCTGTGAAGTCATAAAGGCCTTCGGGGAGGTGTAAGCGGTAGGGCATCGGATGGATGATTTTATCGTGAAACTGCTCGAGCTTGTCTTTTGGTAGTGATTCAGGGCAAAGCTCGACCTGCGCACGAGGACCAGCCAAGAGTGAAGCTACTTCGCAAAAGTCGTTCCAATCGTCATCTGGTAGCCAGAAACAGCCCCGCTTCCCTTCGACAAATTCGATGGCCACCTTTTCAGGCTTGCGCCCGAGAAGAATGCCAACCGCAAGGTGGCCCGCCTCATGAACCGCAATTGTCCAAGGTTCAGCATCTGCCGGTTCTTCTTCTGTCATGATTTTGGAGGGTGGGAGCAGGTTTTTAGGCGGGCGGCCTCTTCAGAATTTTCCAAGATTGCAACCCGGGATGGAGCGAGCAGCTTTTCGCGCATCGCGATCCTTTGGAGGGAAGAGAACCCGTGAAAGGCACAAAAGATATTCTTCCTCGTCGATGCTTAGCAGGCTTTCGATGAGTGCTCTGTCGTGAATCGAGTGAACTTCCACGCTCGTTCCATTTGGGGCGTGCAGGGACCAGTAGATAACTCCGTCCACTTCGGGGTGAGCCTTCAAAAAGCGTTCCGTGCATTCTCGCAGCCCACGGTCAGGCTGGGCGAACGTTGTGATGCCGAGAAGATTCAACTCGCCGGGTTTGGTTGGTGCGAATTTGCCAAGCGCATCATCGAAATAGCTATCGAAGTCACGCGAGAAGCTCGGGCCATCGGCACGAGCCCTCCAGTCACGTCGGCGAAACTTGGCTTCGAGATTGATCTGCAGACCACAGCAGTCAAAACCCCAATCGACGTCTTTCTCGGAACCTGGAACAAGCTTCACTCCTGGCTTTACGTTGATGGGTATGTGCCACCGGCCCAGCCAAAGTATTTCTTCAATGACCGTGGGGTGATCGGTGGCGTTGCGAAGGCGTTTGGCGAATCGGACAGGCCAATCCGCCTTCAAAAATGCCCTTCCGATTTTGCAGGCGCGGGCAAGGCGCAACAGATGACCTCCATCCAGCATCGGGCCGGAAGCTTTGAAGGTTTGATTGGAGCCGTGCAACTTTTCTGGTCCGTAATCAGTCCCCTCAAGTTTATAGGCGGGCACTTCGATGGGCATCGCACCAGGAAGCTGAACTGGCGGCCATGGAGTCAACTCGAGGTCAAAGCCGGCGGATGTCATGTCTTCATGCACCATCCTGGCGAGGGCTTTGGCCTCATCTTCGCTCCAGACAGGACGGCTCGTCCCGCGATATGCGGTTGCGAGTTCGTGCTCCAGTTGTCCCAGGTCGATCATGGCACTTGTGAAGAGCGAGGCGGATGGCAGCAGGCGGGATCGGCGGGTGGGGGATTGAGCAGGGTCTTGTATGGGACACCGCTGCTCATGGCTTCACCGAGGGCATCGTAGATCTGGAGGATGGTTTCCTTTGTGCGGTAGTGGCCGTGTTTGGTTTCGTCTTTGCGCTTCACGATGGGGAAGGTGT
>CAYMHJ010000563.1:0-3116 GCA_964390165.1 uncultured Prosthecobacter sp.
TAAGAAAATCCTCCCCATGGCCCGAAAAGCATCCAGCAAGCCCGACTCCGGCTCCGCAGTTCCGTGCCGTTGCCATCCACTCTACCCCCTGCTTTGCTAGGAAAAATTCATCATGGACCAAGCCCACCTCACCTGGATCACCAACTTCATCTGGAACATCGCCGACGACTGCCTGCGCGATGTCTTTGTCCGGGGCAAATACCGCGATGTCATCCTGCCGATGACCGTCCTGCGCCGCCTGGATGCCGTGCTGGAGCCGACCAAGGACGCCGTCATGGAAATGAAGGCCGCTTTGGACAAGGAAAAAGTCACGAATCAGGACGACGCCCTTCGTGCTGCTGCTGGCCAGGCCTTTTACAACACCTCGCCCTTTCTCCTGCGTGACCTGAAATCCCGCAAGACCCAGCAGACCCTGAAGGACGACTTCATCGCCTACCTCGACGGCTTCTCGCCGAACGTGCAGGACATCATCAAGAACTTCGAGTTTCGGAACCAGATCGGCAAGCTGGTGGAGTCTGACGGCCTCGGCCAGCTCATTGAAAAATTCCTCAGCAAGGACATCAACCTCAGCCCGCACCCCGTGGGTGAGCTGCCTGGTCTGGACAATCACAGCATGGGCACCGTCTTCGAGGACCTCGTGCGCATGTTCAATGAGGACAACAACGAGGAAGCCGGGCAGCACTGGACGCCGCGCGATGCCGTGAAGCTCATGGCCAGCCTCATGTTCCTGCCCGTGGCGGACAAGATCGAGTCCGGCACCTACCTGCTCTACGACTGCGCCTGCGGCACCGGCGGCATGTTGACCGTGGCGGAGGAGACACTCCAGCAGATCGCCACCGCGCATGGGAAGCAGGTGGCCACCCACCTTTACGGGCAGGAGATCAATGCCGAGACCTACGCCATCTGCAAAGCCGACCTCCTGCTCAAAGGCGACGGCGACGCAGCGGACAACATCGTCGGCGGCCCGGCCTTCTCCACCTTGTCGAACGATGCCTTCCGCTCCCGCAGCTTCGACTTCATGTTGGCGAATCCGCCCTACGGCAAAAGCTGGAAGAGCGATCTGGAGCGCATGAGCGGCGAGGGCGGCAAAAAGGATGTCAAAGACCCGCGCTTCGTCATCGAGCACGACGGCGATCCCGAGTTCTCACTCATCACCCGCAGCAGCGATGGGCAGATGCTCTTCCTGGCGAATATGCTCAGCAAGATGAAGCATGACACGCCGCTGGGCAGCCGCATCGCGGAGATTCACAATGGCTCCTCCCTCTTCACCGGCGATGCCGGGCAGGGCGAGAGCAACATCCGCCGCTGGGTCATCGAAAACGATTGGCTGGAGGCCATCGTCGCCCTGCCGTTGAACATGTTTTATAACACCGGCATCGCCACCTACGTCTGGGTGCTCACCAACCGGAAGGCAGGCCACCGGACCGGCCAGGTCCAGCTCATCGATGCCACCACCTGGTTCCGCCCCCTGCGGAAGAACATGGGCAAAAAGAACTGCGAACTCGCCCCCGAGGACATCCAGCGCATCTGCGATACCTTCCTCGCCTTCGAGGAGACACCGCAGTCCAAAATCTTCCCCAATGCCGCCTTCGGTTACTGGAAGGTGAAGGTCGAGCGCCCGCTCCGCCTCCACAGCCAGCTCACCCGTGCCCGCATCGAGCCCCTGCGCTTCGCCAGCGGCGATGAGGACATCCGCGCCGCTCTCTATGCCGAGTTGGGAGAGGCCCTCTTCACCGATCCCGCCTCCGTCCGCCCGCAGTTGGAAAAGCTCGTCAACGACTGGGGCAAGACCGACAGCGAAGGCGAGGAGGACGAAGAAGGCGAGGCCGACACGCCGAAGAAGACCCTCTCCGACAAAAAGAAAAAGAAGCTCCTCAGCGAGGTCACCTGGCGGCGGGATGCCATGCTGCTCGATACCGCCCAACAGCTCCGCAAAGCCCTCGGCGAAGACCTCTTCACCGACCACAACGTCTTCCTGGAAAAGGTCGAGGCCGCGCTCAAGCAGCTCGACCTCAAACCCAGCGCCTCCGACCTCAAGACCATCATCGCCTCCGTCAGTTGGCGCGTCGAGGACGCCCCGCCCGTCATCAAGAAGGTCCACAAGCCTGGCAAAACCAAAGCCGACCCGCTGCACGGCCTTTACGATGTGAAAGTGAATGGCAAGACCTGCGTCGTTGAATACGAGCCCGACAGCGAACTCCGCGACTACGAGCAAATCCCCCTGCTGGAGGAGGGCGGCATCGAAGCCTTCATCCGCCGCGAAGTCCTGCCCTACACGCCGGATGCCTGGCTCGTCGAATCCGACACCAAGATCGGCTACGAAGTCAGCTTCACCCGCCACTTCTACCAGCCGCCCCAGCTCCGCACCCTCGCTCAGATCAGCGCCGACATCCTCACGCTGGAGCACGAAACCGAAGGCCTGCTTCACGAAATCACGAAAGGAACCAACTAACCATGGCCAAGTCCTCTAAACTCCGCGTGATGCTCTCCAGCAGGTGCAACGACAAGTTCCCTGCGGGAGCGACGACAACGCTCACTGACATCCGTCGCGACTTGAAAAAAGAGATAGAGGAAATGGAGATTGCCGGTCAGAAGGCCTTTGAGGTATGGATCAACGAAGACGCTCCGCCTGCGGGTGGCACTTGGGATTCCTGGGATGTTTGCATCCAGGCCGTGAAGGACTGCGATTTTCTTCTCGTGATCAGCAATGGCAATGCAGGATGGGCAAACGGCTCGGGAGATATTGGCATTTGCCACGCCGAGATGATGACCGGCCTTTCCGTTGCTCCAGCCAAAGTGCGACTAATCGCTCTCGACAACATCCCAATCACAAAAGATGCGGCAGGCATTCGAAACAAAAGATTTCAGGATGAACTGTCCAAGCAAAGCCTGTTTCGGGGAGCCACCGTTACTTCCGTGGCCGATTTGAAAACGCGGGTGAAGGAGGCACTTCATGACTCTGTCATCCTACTCGCTCAGGCTGGAGTTCGAGACGCCGCGAAAGGCAAGTTTCACAGCGGTGCCGCACTCGACTGGTCTCGCCTCGATTTTAGTTCCCGTCAGACGGAGATGCGCCGCGTTCTGCGCGAAGCTCTTCTCGCCCGCACCGGCTCGTT
>CAYMHJ010000564.1:0-3113 GCA_964390165.1 uncultured Prosthecobacter sp.
ACAGCCATTGCTGACAATTATGAAGCCTCTCTGAGAACCTCGCTGAGGCGCGCAACAACCCTGATAGAGCCGATCTCGATTGGTCTTGTATCCCTGATCATTGGCGGCGTTGCGCTGGGATTGGTCTCTGCCATGTCCAGCCTGTATACCGAAATCGGTTAGGAGGCGCACTTGATCGATCCATTCTCGCGGTCAGATGCGCGTACGCCCGTCATCGCGAACCCGAGACGTGTAAGTAATTCAGCACGCCTGAACGCTCTCTCGTCATGTCGCGTTCTCCGCGAAAGCAGGCGGCTGCTTAAATTCTTCTGGCTCAGACAAACGGATGACCGCAGGATCGTCTCTAGACAGACTGTCCGTAAACCGGCAGTGGGCTTCAGCACAATCGAAGTCATGGTCATGGTTGCCATTGTCGCGCTGAGCCTCATTCCAATCATGGGCGTTCAAAGCCAGGTCGTACGAGCTTACACAAGCTACAAGGGCCAGTATGCTGAAACGACGCTAGTCGCGAACAGCTTGGAACTCATCACGAAGCTGAACCCGCTCGAGACACCTCAGGGTAGCCTGCCACTCGATTCGAATTCTGCATTGTACTGGCAAGCTACCCCCATTTCGGCGCGCGTTCGTGTTATAGCCTATCCATCCGGAAGCGGAGATTTCGAAGTTATGCTATTTCGTGTTGACGTAACGATCGCGACCCTCGCGGGTGAAGAGGTCAGGCGCTTCTCAGTCGATCAACTGGGATGGAGCAAACTCCAGATCGAAGCGAGCGAAGCCTTGTAATTTCATATCATCCTCGCGACTGGTAAGCGTCGGCCGGTCATCATCGCGTCGCCTGTCTGTTGAAACCTCTCACAACGTTTTGACGCATCCCACTAAGATAGGGCTCCCAGAATCCTGATTAGCCCATTGTTTGAAAACTGCGTCGTGCAGCAATGCGGAATACTCCAAAACAGCATGTAGCATAGCGCCGTGACGGTCAGCGAGATTGGCCGGACAATATCTCTGGGTTCCAAAATCGCCGCTCCTTGGGACTCTGTTTTGATCGGGGCGGCCAGCATCATCAAGAGGAGGCTACTTACGATGATGATGTGAACCCAGCGTCCCCAATCGAGGGCCATCAAGAACAGAGGAAGCGCAGCAAAGATACTCGGCCAAAGCACAGACCGCACCTTGCGTCCCTCCTCTGACGCGTCAGCCGCAACAAGGGCCAAGGGTAGGAATGACAAAAGCAGCAAGTGGGGCATAAAATGTATGTATCCGAAGGTTGTAACAATCTTGGTCCAAGTGTCTTCGAGATTCACCATCAAGCCTGACGGATAGAACACGGCTCCGCCGCAGACCGACACCGGTAAACCTCTCTCTACAATGGCCTGGCAGAGCTCCTGAGGTGCATCGACGGACGCCCCT
This sequence comes from uncultured Prosthecobacter sp., assembly GCA_964390165.1. Taxonomy (GTDB): domain Bacteria; phylum Verrucomicrobiota; class Verrucomicrobiia; order Verrucomicrobiales; family Verrucomicrobiaceae; genus Prosthecobacter. The sequence goes on from CAYMHJ010000564.1 coordinate 1,411, forward strand.
GTTCCAAAGATGAAAATGAGGCCGCTCAGAAAAAGGGCTGCCGCGGGAATGGCGCCCATTTTCAAAACTGACGGCTGAAGGCCGAGTTGCCGGCTGCGCGCGGCATAGGCAGCCGAGTAAAAGGCCGACAGGAACAGGAACATTTCGTGAGCCGTCGTGGCCAGCGCAACCAGGCCGGCAAACACAGCAACAAGGCTCCAGGGCAGGGACCGGGCACGGCACAGGATTACACACCAGATCCCGAAAAGTGCAAAATGAAGCATCTCTTTCCGGCCGCCGCCCCCGGCGACGTCAAGTATCGGGAAGAGAAGGCATGCTGGGCTGACAATAAGGAGCAGGACAGGAAAGCTAAGCCGCTTCGTCAGACAAAAATAGCCGATTACCCCCGCCAGAACCGCGTAAAGAGCAAGGTGGAACAGCAGGACCAGCGTTGTGAGAGACAGTCCTGTCACATCGTTCAAGCCGAAAATGACTGTCCCTATTGAGCCGCGGCGAACGAAACCGGATTCATACGATATCAGCCAGTCGCCAACAGCCCATGCATGGGCCATTCCCGCCCACTTCTGCGCAATGAACCAGAAAGCAGCAAACGCGCCGACGAGGAACAAAAGCAAGGCAAGTTCGAGTTTGCCGATACCTACCCTGCGCAAGGTGACCACCCCGAAAATTTCTACCAAAAAATGTACTTATGCACTTTTAAGTTACAGCGCCGACGCATCTCCATGTCAATCAGAACATCTTTGGCGGGCGGCCCCATTCCGCCCGGCAAACCCGCACGCTCCGCGATCGCCGCATGCAGGCGCGCGTCGTCGTAACAAGCGCTTGAGCTTTTGCCCGGCCCGGATCAGGCTTGATCAGAACGGGGTCACGAAATGCCTGAAAGCAGGGGCCGAGAGATCCTTGTCTGACAGGGTCGCCTGTACGGCGTCAGCCCCCCAATCAATAGCAAGGTCAGGGTCATCCCAACGCACTGATCCGTCGCATTCCTTCGAATAGTAATTGTCCACCTTGTAGGCGATCTCAGTATCCGGCGCGCGCGTTATGAACCCATGCAGGAACCCGCGCGGAACAAAGATCTGCACCCCGTTTTCTGCGCTGAGTTCGGCCTTCACCCACTTGCCGTATGTCGGAGAGCCGGCCCGGACATCGACCGCCACATCAAGGATTGCGCCGCGCAGGACCCTGACCAGCTTTGCCTGAGCAAAGGGCGGCGCTTGATAGTGGAGGCCGCGGACGGTGCCGGCGAACGCCGAATAGGAGTGGTTGTCCTGGACAAAATCAGCGTCGATCCCTGCGGCGCGGAAGCGCTGCGCATTATAGGTTTCGCAGAAGTAGCCCCTCTGATCACCAAATCGTGCCGGCGTCACGAGTTTGACATCGGGGATTTCAAGCGCTTCGACCTTCAGCGACATCTAACTCTCCGCAGCTCCAGCAAGTCTGCGCCGTGCTCTGTCACAAGACAGCGTCGTCGACCAGCTACCGCTGTCAGAGCGGCGAACGCTTTACGTCTGGCCAGCGTGTTGCGCTGCGCCCTGCCTCATGTTAGCGCACCAGTAGCATATAAAGGAGCGTTGATATGACTGCTCGGGATCAGGCGAAGGACTATTATGTTGCGGATATCTCACTCGCCGAGTTCGGCCGAAAGGAGATCGCGATCGCCGAGACCGAAATGCCCGGCCTGATGGCGGCGCGTGAGGAGTTCG
>CAYMHJ010000565.1:0-3106 GCA_964390165.1 uncultured Prosthecobacter sp.
GAATCGAACCCGATGATTCAAAACACAATCTTTCAGAATGCCGCCCTGATTATTGCCTGTAAAGAGTTCTCAGATCATGAAGCATCGGATCTTAGATCATTAATAACCTTCAACCACGACATGATTTTCTCAGCTATAGCCAAGCACCGAAAGCTATAGTTTTAAAGTCGCCCAGCAAAACCTATCCAAGTAATTTTATGGGAAATCATCAAGAAGAAGTCGCTTTTCTGAAGGCACAGTTGTTCAAACACTACCGCGGGAAGATGATCTTCTGGGGTTTGGCCCTGGCTGTAGTGGCCCTGCTACTGAATTGGGGTGCACACCATTATGGCACTCCGTCTCCAACTTGGCTTTCAGTGTTACTATCGCAGCTTGCTTCAGTCCTCTGGGGTATTGTTGCATCAATGTTGATGATTTGGGGGGTTCATCGCTATTATACACAAGAGTTTGGAGGTCGTTTGGCGGAGTTGGAAAGAAAAGAAATGTGCCAAAATCTCCTTGATGTCATGAATAATAATCTCGATTTGGGGAAATCTGGCATTACCAAGATTCATTCCAAACTGGATACAGAAATGTTGACGAAAATGCTGTCACAAGCCCGAGAGAAAATATGGATCGTGGAGAATTGGATGTGTATGTCGAATGATCAAATTCAGAGGTTCATCAGCTCAGCATGTTCTTCTCATACTCCAAAGATTTCGATTGCACTTTTGCATCCATATTCACCCAACATAACTCGCCGCAGCGCTGATGTGAATGGCGTTGGTGGTAATCATTTTCCTGTTGAAGCGGATGTCATTGCGCAATTGAAACTGATCGCCCAGGTATTCGGCGAACTAAGGCCTGAGGCGCAGGCGTCTTGCAAGCTATTGTGTCACGAATGTGTGCCTTCAATTCAGGTTTATCTTACTGAGTCATGCGCATTAATTGGATTTTATCTCCAAGAAACGCGCTCTGCTGAAGGGATACAGATAGTAGCACAGGCAGGAGGGACACTTTACGAAGCTGTTCATAAGCATGTAAAGTATATCTTGGAAAGCAGAGTCAATGGCCACGCCATCACAGAAATCAAAGCCCGCGGTCCTCAAGAGGGGGCGAATAGTCAACTCGCAAACGAACTTCATGGTCTTGTAGGTCGACAGATTCATGGACTACTTCATCGGCTGCGAAATCTCAAGTTTCATACTGAAATTGCAGGTGAAAAGATTGAATTAAAGTCTTTGAAGAATAATGAAGAAATCAGCAATGAAGAAAGAATAAAACAGGCATTTAGAGATGACAGCGAGGCAAGAGAGAGCTTGCGTAGTCTCGCGAAAATTGTGGCAAGCAGAAATAGGGGTTAAGAGTTAACTGTGAGTGAGAGCACTACAATCACTGTGACTCCTGCACTCTGCCGAGAATACAGCCAAAGATGCCCACCAGTACTACTGCTAGGCTACCCGCTACGCTCAGATGGACATTCCCAAGAAAGTGTCCTGCCGCCATCAACGGAGCGCCAAGAACGAGCGAAGTTAAAATCGTTGGAAACACCCGCTTCGAATCCAGCTTCGGCCACATAAGCGTCAAGACCGTCGGAATCATTGTCGATGCCCGTAGGGTGCCGTAAAACAAGAAAAGGTGCAGGATTTGCAGTCCGGGGATTTGGGCGACGAGGTAGCCGAGGACGGCTGCGGCGACCATGGCGTAGCGAGAGACTTTGACGGTGCGGTGCTGGGCGTCTTCTTCATCGCCCTTGGAACCGTAGATGTCGGTCGCCACGAGAGAGGCGACGGCGCAGAGGGAAGAGTCCATGGTTGAGCAGAGGCCAGCGAGCACCATGACGACATAGACGACGATCATGGCATGAGGGAGCAAGTTGGCGATGGCGGAGGGGCCGACCATTTGCGGATCGGTGATGCCCCAGCCTGCGGATACGGCTGGATTGGCTGCCAAGAAGCCGAGCTGGCTGAGGCAGAGCGGCACAGACCCGAACAGCAAGGCACCGAGGAAGAAGGTGAGGCGCACGCGACCGTTTTTGCTGAGGGCGTATGCTCGCTGCCACTGCATCTGATCGCCCAATGGCCCGGACAGCAGGCCGATGGTGATGGAGATGCCGAAGGAGTAGAAGACCCAGGGATCAAGCGGATTGGTGAAGGCACCCGTGGAGCCGCCGAGCCCGCCGAGGACACTCTGGAAGCCCCCTGCGCGTGACACGGCCCACGGCACGGTGATGGCGCAGATGACAATCATGGCGACCATCTGGAGGTAATCCGTGGCGACGGAGGCACGAAGCCCACCGATCACCGCATAGGTGAGCACGATGCCAACGACGATGGCTCCTACCACCGGAAACGGAATGCCTGCGGTGCTATGCAGAAGGCTAGAGATGGCGAGGATCTGCACGGCGAGGGCGCAGATTTGCAAAGAGAAGAACTGGAAGAGGTAAAGGAAGTGAACCTTGGCCCCATGCCTCATGCGCATGTATTGCGGCAGCGTGTATCCATCTGGCAGCAGGGTCCGCAGCTTCGCCGCAAAGGGTCCGAAGATGATGAGGGTGCCGATGTTCGGCACGATATACCAAAACAATCCCGCCACGCCCTGCTGGTAGGTTTTCTGTGCTGACACAAACATCGCAGGTGCCCAAATCCATGAGGCGGCGATGGACATGGCCCCGGCAATCAGTCCGACACCGCGATTTGCCAGCAGGAACTCCTTCTTCGACTTCTCCCTCCCGTGTGTGACCCATAGCGTCATGACGATCATCACGATGCCGTAGCAAACCAGAATGATGATGCCGTCCGTGGGACTGAGAGAGTTGGTGAACATGGGCTCTCTTTTACCACAAACTGAAGCAGACGGAAAGCCGCAGATTGGTCACTCACCCCCGAGGCGAATCGCGTTGGCAGCCACGGATAGATTGAAGCTTGAGCAAGGCTGCAACTGGCTGACAATTCCGGGGGAGAAACGAGAGCTTAGCGCAGGCGGGTCTATTGATGTGTGTTCTCCATCCCTTAGTCCTGCCGGTGGCTTCCCGGCGGAGGCCGCTCTCACGAGCCAGGGTGGTCATTGCTCAAAGCACTTGGCCTCATTCATGCCGCCGATGAAGACGCTGTTTAAGATGAGCAGG
>CAYMHJ010000566.1:0-3095 GCA_964390165.1 uncultured Prosthecobacter sp.
GCTCCCGTCGCCGTTCGTTATGCCTGGAGCGACAACCCGGTCTGCAATGTCTTCTCCCTCGAAGGCCTGCCGCTCACTCCTTTCCGCACCGATGACTTCCCCATGATCACCGACGCATCGAACCCTAACGGCCTCGAAGCAGCTGCGGTAAAGCGTCAGGATGAGATCAAAGCCACCGCACAGAAGCGTGCGGAGGCGCTCAAACAACGCGCAGCGGTGAAGAATGTGGTAAAGTGATTTCTCCCATTTCACCGGATGTATACAGCGTCCGGCTTGGCCCTGTGGCGCCCCTTGATCCTGGCCTGCCGGGTGCGGTCTTGGCAGGGCTGGTCGGCGTGTTCGTTTCATCAAGTGCCTGGGGCTCATATCCCCTTGCTCCTGACGCAAAATGAAAAATGCCCAGGTCATGTGTCCATGGCCTGGGCATTCGTTTTTTCAGATGGACCCGTCTTTAAGCGACTGCTTCCGAACCCTTGTGGCCGAGCTGTTTGACGGCCTTGTTGAGCTGTTCGTATTCGAGAGGCTTCTTGATTACAGTCACTGGACCATAGCTCAGAATGCGGCTCAGCACTTCGCTGTCAGGATAGCCGGTGATGATCACGATCGGGAGGTCTGGGTGCAATTCTTTAAGCTGGGAATACACTTCGTCACCTGGCACGTCGGGGAGTTTGAGGTCGAGGAAGACGAAGTCGAACTTCTGTTTCTTGGCAAGGGCGATGGCTTCAGCTCCAGTGCCAACGACGAGGCGTCCGAAGCCGGCCTTCTTGAGGAATTGCTTAAAGAGCGCTTGGAGGGCCACATCGTCGTCAACCACCATGACGGTGGGCTGGCCGGTCTCCTCTTCCTTGCGCAGAACATCGCGGTCAAGCAGGCTGCGCTTGATGCGCCAGCGGCCACCGATCTGGACGGCCGGAAGTTGACCACGCTGGACGAGATAGTACACGGTCGGCAGAGGAATGCGGAGGTATTCCGAGGTTTCCTTGACGGTCATGAGTTCGGGTGGTGCGGTGTCAGCCATAATTAGTGGGGGGAGGCGAGGAGTTGGAAGGTCTGGAGGTTCTCTGGCAACCTCATGATTCAGAATTGAACCGAATTTGTTATATAATTACCAAAACAGCAAGGCTTTTTTCCTTACTTTATCGCTTTTGCAATGATGAGTAAAAAGCAAAGCTGCGAAACGTGTCACAAATAAGACCTTCAACTGTGACGGCTGTGTTGGCTGCACCTTCTAGTGACAGTGCGAGTTGTCTGCGTTTTCGAGAACGGGAGCCGTGATCTCTTTCACGGATTCTAGGCACTTTCGTTCCTTCTTACTCACTTAGCGCTGCAGGTCGATGGGCAGGGATCTGCGCCTTGAAGTCGCCTAGACTATTCCAGTGAGCATGGGAGTTTAGGTCCACCTCAGCCATGGCGATGGTGCCCCACTCGGTTGCCTTTGCCAGTACGTCGCCATAGTGATCAAAAATGCCAGAGATCATCCATTGGTGATGCTTCTCATCCGTGTAGGTACTGCTGATAACATAGACATGGTTTTCGCAGGCACGGGCGCGGGCCAGCATGGGATTGCAGCCCCAGACGGGCCAGGCGATGATTTCGGCACCTTTCACCGTCAATGCGCGGGCGACTTCGGGGAAGAAGCCGTCGTAGCAGATCATCATGCCGACCTTTCCAAAGCGGGTGTCGAAGACCGGATACTCCCGCCCTGGGGTGATGCCGGCCTCCACTTCTCCTCGTGGCAAGGTGACTTTTCGATATTTGCCCACCATCTGGCCGTCGGGACCGATCAGCGCGGAGGTGTTGTAGAGTGTCTTCCCATCGCGCTCGACGAGTCCGACCACGAGGTAAAGGTCGTGTTGCTTGGCGAGCTTGCCAAAATACGCCGTGCTGGGGCCGGGCACGGTCTCGGCGCTGGCTTCCATAGGTTTACCGGTGCCGTAATAGGTCAGCGTTTCCGGCAGGACCACGAGGTCGGCCTTCTGTTTCGCGGCTTCGGCGATCAGTGGGGCGAACTGCGGGGGCTTGTCCTCCGGGTTTTTGCCCTCTCTGGGCTGGAGGTGGATCGTCGCCAGCCGCACCTTTCGCGGGGCGGGTGAAGGTATCTGCTTGAGCGTTACATTACTCCACTCCACGCGGGCATTCGCCGCCCATTGGAGATAAAGCTCTACCTTCGCCTGCCTCGCCGCCGTCGGGGCGCGAAGAGTCGCGGAAAAGCGCCCCCAGTCGCCCTCTTTGCCGCCCAGATCCGCCGGATACTCGGGCTCGGCCTGCGGGATCGTGCCCTTCGCGTAACCCGCAGCGGCGGGCTCTTCCCACTTCACTCGGCCACCTTTTTCATCCAGCCAGATGACTCGCGTCACCACGCTGCGGCGGGGTTCCGGCACGCTCTGAAACTTCCTCCAGGCCTCGAACTGGTAATGCTTCCCGCCCTGCACCGGCAGCGTCTTTTCCCAGCAGCCGATCCATTGCTCCCCCGGTCCGGTCTCGATCACCAGCCCGCCTTTCTCATCACGGCCCGCCTTCGGATTCACCACATGCTCCGGCGTCGCCTCGGCGCGGGGCGACCAGAATTTCCAGCCCTCCAGGTCCGCAGCTTGAGATGAAAAAGCCGCCAGCAGTGCGCTGGCGGTCAGGATGGATCGGCGGGCAGTCTTCATGGCTCAATCAAAGAACGGGAACAGCTTCCGAATTTCCTCAGCGCTCGGACGGCGGCCGTATTCGCAGATCTCATACGTCTCCGCATACTTCACCGCCTTCCCACGCTCCGGTCCGTAGAGCTGGATCAGCAGCTCGCGGTATTTGTCCGCTTCGTTGCCCTGCCGCGCGCCCCAGCGGCGCTTCAGCCAGGCGCGCCGCGCCACCTCATCGCTCGCGGGCGGCACCTGCTTTTCCACATGCTCGGCCGATCCACTCGCGCCGCCCTCGTAGGCCTGCGACGTCAGTTCGTGGATGCCGTCCACCTTCTGCTCAAAGGAGTCGTCCACTGATACTGCGATGTCCGGTTTAAATGGGTAGGGTTTCTGAAAGCCATCGCTGGAGTAGAGAAACACCGGGTTCTTCTTCAGCGGCGGCACATCCGGGCAGAAGAAAGGCACCGT
>CAYMHJ010000567.1:0-3090 GCA_964390165.1 uncultured Prosthecobacter sp.
CCGCAGCATGATGCCTCCGGCGTTCAAGGCGTGGTTGACCTCGTTGGGCCTGATGCTAGTGCTGAATACCGACCAATTTTTTGTCGCCAACATCGAAGGTGCTTCTGAATTGCCAGCGTATCGAGCTGCTTATCTGATTCTCCTGAACATTAACATGCTCTCCGTTACCATTGCGGCGGCATCATCGGTGTTTGTCGCTCACCTTTGGCAGGCAGGAGAAATCGAGCAGGTTCATCGGGTCGTCATTCGCAATCTGCGCCTCGGCTTATTCATGATGGTCTCCGGCGGAGGATGCATTATGGGGCTGGGCACCCGCTTCTTTGATCTATGGTTGGGGCCGGGAAACTTCATTGGCTATCCGATTCTGGCAGTGTTCTTCACCCTGCTGACGTTGGAGGCCCAATGTTGCATCGTGGCGACAGCGTCAAGAGCCACCGAAGATGAAGCATTTGCACTCTGGGCCTTGGCCGCCGGGGGAGGGAAAATCGTTCTCTCGTGGGGCCTTGGCGTGAGATTCGGTCTTCTGGGCATCGCACTGGGAACATTGATCGCCCAGTTGTGCACGAATCATTGGTTCATGGTGTTTCGTGGATTGAGGCGATTGCGCTTAGGGTTGCGGGCCCACGTTGCGGGGGTCGTCATGCCAGTAGGCATGCTTTTTGTTCTTACTTTTGCCTCAGCTTGGGCAGTTGGCCGTGTGTCGTCTGAATGGCCTTCCTGGCTCGCAGTGGTCGCCGCCGTATCTGTGGCTGGATGCCTCTTGTTGATAGCGATCTGGAACTCGGTATTGGAAAGTTCCCAACGCCTGCGATTGCTGCGTCAAATCCGCCATACTTCCACCACATGAAGCATCACCTCGTCAGGACCCTAGTTCCACGTCCGATCCGCAACTGGCTGCGCAGTCCTTCCAAATCTGTGCATTATCTGGCGGATCGGATGGCCTACGCTGTCGGTGCCAGTCCTACCGTTTCACCCGCTGACGGGTGGTCCGTTCGTTGTCATCCAGCGGCTCGCCATCACTTTGAAGTGTTTCGATCGGACCCGTCACAGGCAGAGGAACTGCGCGCATTTGCTGCACATTGTCGGCCGGGAATGTGCCTTATGGATGTTGGTGCCCACTATGGCTTCTTTGCGTTGGCCTGCCTTCACTATGCCGAATCCAAAGCCAGAGTTCTGTGCGTGGAAGCTTCCCCGAAAGCTGCCGGCGTCCTGCGCGCCAACCTGGTGCTAAATGGAGTGGAAGACCAGGTATCAGTGATGAAATGCGCGATGGGAAATGCCGATGGTGAGCTTCAAATGCTGGCGACCGGTCCAATTGGAGGGAACTACTTTTTAGTTCCGACCGAGCAGCGCTTAGACACCGTCCGAGTTCCCCAGCGAACGCTTGAATCAATTCTCACGGAAACCGGATTTCAGCCGACCCACATCAAAATGGATATTGAAAGTTTTGAGTTTGAGGCGCTATGCGCCGGGGAACGTGTGCTGACGAAAACTCGCCCGATTCTGTTCCTGGAGATTCACGGAACTCCATTGGTTGCTCGTGGCAAGCATCCCTCGGCGATAGTCGATGTTCTACAGCGTGCAGGTTACAAGACGTTCCTTTCGGGTGAGCAAGTGGTCGATGTTCGGGACATAGAAGCAATGGACTACAACTGCCGCCTAGTATGCCTGCCGTGAACAGATCACTCTTGGAGTGACTACGATTGTTATCCATGTGGTGGCAGTGCCTGTTCTTGCGTCCGCGTTGGGGGTATTGGTTGTCAGGCCAATTCGCAGCTGTTGCCTGCGTCGCAAAGCAGGTGGGGCGCCCCACTGAACTATTATGAATCTGGGCATGCGAGTCATTTACATCAGCAGCGTCTATGGCACCCACCACGGCGGAAGCGTGTACTCGCATGCCCTGGTCCAAAACCTCATTGATCAAGGTTTTGAGGTGGTATTGGCGGCAGAAGGATTTGGCCCCTTTACCGCCGAGCATGCAGAACTTCCCTCGATCATCTTGCGGACGTTTTTTAAATCCGGTCTGGCCATTCTTCCTTCGCGCTTCGTTGATGTTTGCAGGCTGTTCAAGCAGGTAAAACGCCTGCACCCAGACATGATAATCGTTCAAGGTGATCTGCCGCGGCTGACTTACATCTTGTTGCAGCAAATGGTGCCTCTGTTGTTCATTCGGCAGGATGCGATCCTCACTTGCCCCGCCAACAACCGGTTCTTGTGCGGTAGCCGCACAGTCTGCAAGCGGCCTGTCGGCTTTGCTTGCCTCGCAGTTCACGAGCGTGAAAAGTGCTTTGGTCGAATGACGTTTCTTCATCGCTTTGGCCGAGTCGTTTACCGTCTGCGTGACCGGCTTCTGATGGCCTGTTTGAAGAATTTCGTGGCAAACAGTCACTACATTCTTGGGATCCATCGCCGGAAGGGAAAGGTCTTGTATCCTCCCCGCATTGGAGCAGAGCCGCAGAATGATGTGAAACGGTGCCTTACCAATGTCGTCTTTTGTGGCAGGCTGGAAGCGGTGAAGGGTGCTGAAGACGCTATAAAGATCGTCCATGCTCTCCCTCCGCGCTATTCTTTGGACATCCTGGGCGACGGCTGCGAAAGCCAGCAATTGAGGCAACTCGCTAGCGATTTAGGCATAGCGGACAGGGTGCGTTTTCATGGCTGGGTCAGCCCGATCGAGAGGGATCGGATCTTCGCTGCCAGCGGAGTCCTATTGGTTCCCAGCTTGTGGGATGAGGCATTCGGAATGGTCGGGGTTGAGGCTTTTGCCCAAGGCACACCCGTTGTGGCCTATGATGTTGGGGGCATTTCAGAATGGTGTGACCCTGAGGCCGGGATCTTGGTGAAATGTAGCGATATTCCGGCGGCTGCGGCGGCAATCGAATCAGTCACCCGTGACCCTTCGAGATGGGCAAGCTTCTCGATCGCCGCTTCTCAGATTGCATCGTCGAAATTTACGTCCGCGTCTTTTTCATTCAGCCTTTCAGCAGTCATGCGGCCTTTTGTCGCAGGAAGCAATTAGACTCACCAACCATGTCGCGGCTAAACTCTCTTCTCGATCCCAGATTTATCTTCAGGCCGGACGTCTTGTTG
>CAYMHJ010000568.1:0-3030 GCA_964390165.1 uncultured Prosthecobacter sp.
TCATCTTCAGTCAGCTCCGTGCCGAAGAGCTTGGAGGCAACACCCGCGACCGTGCGCTTCTGGTCCTCGACCGAACCAGTGCTCGACATCGTGGCGGAGGTGCCGATACAGAGCAGCTTGTCGGCTTTAAGTCTCTGGCGAAGCCGGCGCACCAGCATGGCGACATCTGCGCCCTGACGGCCTCGGTAGGTGTGCAATTCGTCGAGCACGAGAAACTCTAGGCCCTGGCAATTTCGAACAACCTTAGAGTCCACTTCGGGGTCGAAGCGGGTGAGGATCAACTCCAGCATCATGAAGTTTGTCAGCAGAATGTCGGGGGGATTTTCAGCCAGTCGCTGACGCTCTGGACCGCTCTCCTGGCCGGTATAGCGGGTAATGGTCAGTCCGAGTGCTTCAGCTCCAGGGTTTTCCAGAAATTTGCCAATTTCTTCCGCCTGACTGTTGGCCAGAGCGTTCATGGGATAGATGATGATTGCTCGCGTTCGGGGCGTGGAGTCTTTCTGTTTTTCAGTGAGGACGTGGTGAACTATCGGGAGAAAGAAGGCGAGCGATTTACCGGAACCGGTGCCGGTGGTCACAACATAGCTGCGCTTGAGGCGAGCCTTAGTGGTCGCTTCCATCTGGTGCTTAAAAAGCTGAATGGATTGAAGCGGCAGGGGTGGCTTGCCAACCTTGAAAAGGGTCTCACAGCCCGGGTGCAGGAGGCGCTCCTTCACCAATTGCTCCACCGTGGTCGCCCTTTGGTAGTTCGGATTGATCTGAATGAGGGGTTCCGGCCAGTAGCGTCCACGCTCATAAGCCTTTTCGACTTCGTCAGCGATGTCCTTGGCATTAATCTTCGTGAAGCTCCGGGAGAAGGAGCTGTAGCTGTCGATCAGATCATTGCGGAAGCGGAAGACGTTTTGCATGAAAATATTAACGCGATGCTAGCGCAGCAGATGGTTCTTATGCCTTCCTTTTTTATGGAAATAGCATTTTTGCTAAGCGCCGGTCAGGTGCGCGCGCCTACCCGGGAACGGTGAGCTGGGGGCGAGGAGGTCGTTGAAGGCGCTGACGGCGGGCTCCCGCATGGGCTGCCTGGAACCGTAGCGGTCGAAGATATAGGCGATTTCGGTGAGGTGTGGGTTCCTTCAGGTGGCCAGAGGTTCTCAGAAAGAGAAGTGCTGTTTCTCAGGATAGGGGAGCAGTCCTTCTTCCATCAGGGCACCTTCAATTTTAGCTTCCATGGCCCTATTGGTGCTCGTTGTCTCGCGTGCGAACCATTTTCCAAGCAGTCGCTGCTCGGGGGCGTCTGACAGGAGGACTTTATCCTTGGCCGCCTCTACTCGTTCCATGAGTTCATCGATGATCTTATAACAAGGTTTGCTTTTCCAGAAGGCCTCCACGGCTGCACGGTCTAGTTTGTCAAGCTCACCAGGGAGGATGGCAATGGTGTGTCCACTGTCCACCATGGTAAATCCTTCAAGGTGTGACGCGGAATGCATGACACATGGGGCGTTGGGGATGGTATCTGCCCCAACCGGAAGAAGCCACATGAAGCGAAGGTAGCGACGCAGTTGGAACGACCAAGTGATGCCCAGCAATTCAGGGAGCCGAAGACCATTGATGTTCGTGCTTTGCAGCAGTTCCTGCAGGGGTGCATCATCGATGCACCAGTGACGTCCAGAGGGGAGAAGTGGCATTGCTTGCGAGGTGGGATGAAGTTTTCAGATTAAGGCGAGCCAGTCGCTCTGGGTGAAGTGTGGGACGGAGTGGCGCTGACAGAGGCGGATGGTGTGGCCGGTGCCACCGCCACTGGGTTGTTTAGATCGACGAAAAACAGAGCGAGTGTGGCAGGCGCGAGTTTGAGTGCCGGACTGCCGATGACCTTGAGTGCATCGCGCACGAGGCATTGAGCTTTACTGTAGGCGGGATTACCCGATTGGCCTCGCAGGTAGAGATCGAAAATCCGGTGATTCTCTGGAGAAGCGGCTTTGGATTCGAGGGTGAGGTGCTGGCGTTCGGGGTCGGGCACCTCCTGCAAAGCAATACAGCGCGCTCCTGCGGGTCGGCGTGACCTACCCATACCTGAGGTGGGCATGAGCAACTCCAACTTGCTACCTGGCAGTGTCGCGACGCCTTCTGCGAATGCCTTGTCGGAACCCGTTGCATTGCCGCTGCGAAACACGGCCTGAGGGTAAGCTCTGGCGAGGTGCTGCCCCATCGCAGCGAGTTGGTGACGGCTTTCCGGTGGCAGGTTGCGGGTGCCTTCCAACAAGATCACCGGAGAGGTGGTGTGAGTGAGAAGTGATTCGAGTTTAGCGAAGAACATGGTCTGGAATGAATGTCAGTCAGTGATCCTGTTTGATCGCACATGGGGTGAGACATTGGCGGGGGGACAGACGAAGATTTTTTGGTCTTTATTGCACCTCAGATTCACAAGCTCACTACCCCGCAAATCAAGAGCCAAGCACGACCAACTAGGCTGCTTCTGAGACGCTCGGAATGGGCTCATAGAGGTCGAAAATGTTAGGGTTAGGTAGGTGGTTGATGAGGACGTTTAAATGGTTTCGTGGCTTGGTAGGTTGAAGGAGTGTGGCAGATCCATGTGGTGATCGCTCGATGTCGCTCGATGTCGCTCGTGGTCACTCGTGGTCAAGTGGGTGGCAGGTTGGGGTTCGAAGCAATTGTGGGAGGGTTTGCTAGGTGGGTCATTACCTAGCTTCGGCAGCTTCCTTTGGAGCTCTCCAGCATCTCACGATTGAATCCAGGCGAGGCGTTCAAACTGCCTTCGGGCAGTGGATGGGCCAGACCAACCAGCCCTCCTACTAACCCAGCACGACCTCGAACATTACGGTCCTTGTTCAGAATGTATATCTACCCTGCCCTGCTTGGGCAAATCGGTCAGCGCGGCTTTGTCTTGCCGGCGATCTTCGCTTCTTCGGCGCGCCGCATCTGGCGAAAGTGAGCAGCCTGTGCGTTGCGCTCTTCGGAGGTGGGAAGGTTTGTGGGCGGAGCCTCGGAAGAGTGCTGCGGACGGTCCACTCGTCA
>CAYMHJ010000569.1:0-3023 GCA_964390165.1 uncultured Prosthecobacter sp.
CAACTTTCCGCTTGACGCATTTTCTTCAGAGAAGGCTGCAACTTCTTGACTGAATGCATCAAAACAATGACCTCTCTTTATTTGTCAGCCAGTTGCAGCCTGACCCCGTTCTCCGGCAGCCCAAAATGGCAAAAGGTGCGTGTGGAGGCGACGCGTTCCGGGGTCGGCCCCAATAACGGGCCATTGACTGCCAGCCAGGAGGGCTGGATGTTCTTCCCGCAGCAGAGTGAGACGCTGACGTATGACAACGATGGTAATCTGACCTCCGATGCCCGCTGGACGTATGCGTGGGACGCGGAAAATCGACTCAAGTCGATGGAGGAGAAGGTGATCGCAGGCGAAGGCCCGGCGCGGACGCGGCTGGAGTTCACCTATGACAGTCAGCACCGCCGGGTGCGCAAGGTGGTAAAGAGCTTCAGCGCGACGACAAACAGCTTCGTGCTGAGCAAAGACCGCCGGTTCATCTACGATGGCTGGAACCTCGTGGCCGAGCTGGATGCCTCGCCGCTCCAGCCCGGCGGATCGGCCACAAGTCTTGAGCTGCTGCGCTCTTATGCCTGGGGGAACGACCTCAGCGGCACCGCGCAGGGAGCCGGGGGCGTGGGCGGCCTGCTCATGATTCAGGAGCGTGACCTGCGTGCGAAACGCGGCGGCCTGACCGCGCAAGCCCCCGCCGTGTATGCGCCGATCTACGACTTCAACGGGAACGTGATCAACTATGTGGAGATCAACCGAGGCGAGGGCCTCACCCACACCTTTGATTACGACGCCTTTGGCCGGGAGCTAACCCAAGACACCCTCATCCCCAGCGGAGACACCAGCCCGCCCGAGAGCCTGCCGATCAAGTTCAGCACCAAGTACCACGATGAGGAGACGGGCTTGGCGTATTACGGGTATCGGTACTACAACCCGGAGATGGGGCGGTGGGTGAACAGAGATCCGATTGGGGAGCGTGGTGGCATCAATCTTTATGGGATGGTGGGGAATGATGCGGTGAATCGGTGGGACTATTTGGGACTTGAAATCGACTCTTCCACGTTTCCCTCATATGATCATTTTTCACGACGTTTTCCTAACTTAATTGAAGGAGCAAAGTCAGTTTACATTAGTGACATCAATAATTACATAGAGGCAGCGATTCGCGGAAACTGTGAAGCAGGCCCATCGACATACTCAGGACCTTCAAGACGATTTGCTATTAATGCTCCGCTTGAATCAAGAAAACCTGATAAACTTTTCCCCAGTGAAAAACATCCTGGAACTGGAGATACCACACAGTGGATCAATGACTCACAGTTCGGAGACCCAACTCAGACTTGGAGTGAAGCAACATTCGGACATGGTCAATTTGTTATTGATATAGAAACCCCAGTTAAAATAACAAAATATTGTTACGGAGGTTCGTGTTCTTACGATTGGACAGCAAAAATGTATGTGGAAGATAATTCCGGGGAGTGGAGGATCGGCATTCCTGAGACGCGCCGTCGTTACGAAACACATACAATTTCTGGAGGTACCGCATGCTGTAATGAATAAACCTGTTAAACATTTTATTTTCTGGGCGGCAACATTGCTTGTGTTCTCATTGGCATTCGCCTGGATTATGTTTGGTCACGGTTTGAGAGTAGCTCATCGGCTATCTTTATTGCATGTTATCAAACGAGATTCTGACATGGAGATATTGTACTCATCTTCTCGCAATAGAGAGGCTTATCACATACTTCGTTTGAGAAGCGACTCTATAATCGCTGGAACCCCTGCGGGGATGCCTGTAACCAAGGTAAATCTTGAATTTGTCAGTAGTGACCAAATGCTTGCTAGTGTGTTTCAGCGTGTCGGTGACCATACTATGTCCAGTTCTGAGTTGTTGCGTCTTGACTGGTATTATGGATCAGGTAAAGAGTTATTAGCAGACGTTTTTATAGCCAAATCAGTCGACGGTTTTTCAATTCTGTATGTTAGCTTTTACTGAACAGGAAAGGGTCAGGCGTGAATGGCACTGAATTAAGCCGCATTTGGGATGAAAAACGAGTATGGTTTGGCGGGTTGTTTCGTTGAAGGACGATGGCAGCGCACACGAAGTTCTTCCCGTCATTTCACCGGCAGCTTTTCGGGCGTCCGCCGGTCAGCAAAAGGAGTCTTTTAGAACGCAAGGCCCGCGAGGCTGACCAGCTTTGCCTCACTCAATTGCACACACTTTTTGAGGGCGTGCTGCCACCCTGGCTGACCTCCTACAAAACGGATGAAGGTGCCAACAGCCGCCGTCGCATCTACACGCCGCTGGTGACTTTCTGGGCCTTTCTCTCCCAAACGCTGGATGCCGATGGCAGTTGCCGCCGCGCCGTCACACGCGTGCAGACGCTGTGCTCTGCGTTGAAGCTGCCACTGCCTGATGAGGACACGGGGGCTTACTGCACGGCACGCGCCCGGCTGCCGATGAAGCTGCTGCTGCGCCTGCATTCCCACATCGCAGGCAAGCTGGGTGAGCTGCCACGCGATGGACGCCGGGTGCTGGTCATGGATGGCACCGCCATCCGCATGCCCGACAGCACGGCGAACGCCGCTGCTTATACGCTTGGCCCCGGGCAAAAGCCCGGCTGGGAGAACGGGGTCAGGCAGCAAAAATTGACAAATGAACCACCCCCCTCGCTAGCACTCGAGTCACCCCGATGAATGGCCCCGACCTCTTGATCCCTTCAGCACCTACGGGAGAACGGGGTCTGCAACTGCTTGACAGTAGTTTCGGCTGCTGCGTTTGAAAAGAAAAGATGCCAGGCATACAGTGCATCATCGCTCCCTCAATCCGTTGATTATCAATGATGATCACTCGATCTTTCCGGCTCGAAAATCTGGCGCGGCTTTGCCTCATTCACCCTGATCCATCGCCTCAGGCTGCGGAGGCTCGGCCACTCACGCAGGCTGTCTTTTCTCCATGATCCAGACCGCCCGGTGCGCGTGAGCAAGCCCTCCGCACCCAACGACTACGACAACCACAGCGACATCAATTCAAACCGTTGGTACAG
>CAYMHJ010000570.1:0-3016 GCA_964390165.1 uncultured Prosthecobacter sp.
TTTAGGAAATCTTTAACCTTTTCTGCTACAGATGGCGGCGTGCTATCATGCTTACCCTTCAAGATATCAGCAGCCAGCGTCGAAAGGTTGGAATCCATTGTTGTTACTCCGGCATCACAGATGAAGAATCTCATTAGTGCCGCCTCGAGAACAAACGCCACACGCTTAACGGCTTCTTCGGAGGCGGTGGTCTTCGGATCAAAACAGTGCCTCACGGCCATCAGTACGGGACGGCAGACTTCACCCCCGATAGACTTAAGGGTTGGTGGATGTTGGCGGGCTATGAAACGTGCGTTATCCAGGAAATGCCCTAGGAAAACTGGCAAAGAGGTGACCGGTACGCCCGACGAATCATCTCTACCCTGTTTGAGCTTCTTGGAAATTGATTTAAAAGATTCGAACAAGTACTTCTTATGCACGTGACCGTGGAATGCCCTGTAGTAATGGAGCATGAACTTATCACGATGAGGAGGCTTGGGCAGCATGCTCTCGAACGAGAGCCTATCCCCCTCCCAGGAATCTGAAATCAACACCTGATCGGCATCTTCAGGAAAATCGATCATCAAGGTGTTCTTAAAGAGCTGGTCAACAGTGAGAGGCATGCCACGCGCATTGAGGGCCTCGAAGACGGTCATTCCCTGCGAAAGCTCGTTTACCGACACGACGATGATGCGAAGCTCGTTCAGGATCAGATCAATGAGCCTTTCCAGCGCGACAGATTCGCTCATCTGGTATCGGCGGGAGAACCTGATGAAATTATCCAGACACCCATCGACGATTTTAGCGACGACTAGCGAGGGCCTGCTCAGCTCGTCGTTCTTCTTGTCTTTTTTTAGCTGAGAACGGACAGTGTCGATTCTCTTCTGAACTGCTGCCGGAGTATTGTTTATATCCAAGGAATTACTAATATTGGCGATATCACATTCCTTTGGAACCAGTCGGTGTTGCTTAGGATTCGAATAAAGGGCATCCCTGACTGACTTAGGGCCTATTCCGGTATGGGCCTCCAGCCGCCTGTAGGCTGTTGCGAGCACGACGGACAATGTCGTAAGACGCTGCTGACCATCGATGACATCGTTGCATGGTCCCAGCTGTAGGTGCTTGGAAGGCTTGATGACGACGGATCCCACAAAAGGCTCCGGAATAGAACCTGCAGTACCATCCACAATCTTCGAGGCCCGTTCAGCGATATCCATGAAGTGATCCTCGAACAAGGCCTCGATCTGCTCGACACCCCACGAGTAAGGCCTTTGGAAATTAGGGATGACGAGGTATGGCCTATCCTCAAATTTCATCAACTCGGAGAAGCTGACGACTTTGGTACGAATACTCATTCGCGTTAAGTTATAAGCGCTCTAATACGCTCGGCTATCTTTTTCCATTCAGGGTCGGGCGTGAGATGAGACCAGCTTAGTCGCACGCACCTTGTCGCTGCTACGTCATCCATACCCATGGCCTTAAGGACGTGGCTGGGCTTATAGCTGGATGACGTACAGGCTGAGCCATTAGAGACAGCAGCGTAGCCCTGTAGACCCACGATGAGGGCCTCGGAATCAAGCATAGGAAACCGGATGTTCAAGGTGGATGGAATGACGCCTGCTTCCGGCCCGACGGGTATTCCTCCCAGGGGGAGCAGGGCCAGAAGCGCCTGTTCCTTCATAGTAGCACAGCTTTCCATCCACTTTGCCGACTCCGCTACAGACAGAGCTGCAGCCTCACCTAGTGCCGCAATAAGGGCGACAGGCAAGGTGCCAGGGCGAATTCCCCGTTCTTGACCTCCCCCAAACATGAGTGGCTTGAGCGGCACCTTCTCATACCCACGACGACGTGCAATAAGTGCACCAATACCCTTGGGAGCGTAAATCTTATGTCCGCTGACGCTTATCAGATCGATGCGTTGACTCTTAAGTGTTACGGCAATTTTCCCAAAACTCTGGGCCGCATCCACGTGCAGATAGGCCAAATGATTCGACATACCTGCAGCGATTTCATCAAGAGGCTGAATAACTCCAGTCTCATTGTTCACATGCATCACCGTGACTAGCAACGTATCAGGCCTCAGGGCAGAAAGAACATCAGCCGCTCGGACGATACCATCGGCCTGGGGCTTCACATAAGTCACCTCGAAACCTCTCGTTTCTAAATCAGCCAATGGTTCCAACACTGCCTTATGCTCGATCATCGTGGATACAATGTGACGCCGATTGTTTGCGATTCCGAAATCAACGAGGCCTAGAATAGCCAAGTTGTTACTTTCAGTGGCTCCGCTCGTGAATAATACCTCTTCTCGCTTACAGTCGACAACACCGGCCACCTGGTCGCGAGCCAACTGGACTGCGCGCTTGGCTGCCGAGCCATACTCATGGGTACGGCTGCCTTCGTTTCCATACTCCTCATCCAAGTAGCGAAGAAGGACCTGCCGCACTCGCGGATCTATGGGAGTGGTTGCGTTGCAATCCAGGTACACGGAAGGCATGCCCCTAAAAAGCCCACATACTTAATGTATGTCAATATGTTTGACAAACATTAAGCTATAAGTCCATAAATTAGACATACCTATGGCCAAGGACACGAACAAGCGAATGTCTACCGAGATCGTACCCTCGCTTAGCTTCCCAGTTATCCGAGGCACACAAGCAGGCCGCGAGTACTTCGTCGCTATGTGGTCACTGCGCACCCTCCGGCAGATCTCCATCTTCGACGACCGCGAGCTCCCACCTGAGCTCAGGGCGCAGCGCATCCTCAATCGCGCCCGTATTCCGGAGATCACCGGCTATATCTTAGATAACCCTGATGACTATGTCTTCTCTGCTTTGACAGTCTCGATCGACTCGCAAGTATCCTTTGAACCCCTTCATGACCAGGACCGCTTAGGTATCCTCAAGGTCCCGATGGATGCCAAATTCATCGTCAACGATGGTCAGCATCGACGAGCCGCGATCATCGAAGCTCTTGAGCATCGTCCCGAACTCGCCAACGAATCAATCGCAGTTGTCTTCTTCCTAGATATTGGCCT
>CAYMHJ010000571.1:0-3010 GCA_964390165.1 uncultured Prosthecobacter sp.
TCAACACCGCTGTCCTGATCACCTCGTCCGTGACGGTGGTATTGGCCTGGGCGGCGTTGAAGATGAACAACTTCGCCGCGTTCCGCCGTTATATGGTGGTGACCCTTGTCTGTGCCTTCGGCTTTCTCGGGATCAAATCCTACGAATACAACGAGAAGTTCACCCACTATGAACTTCGGATGAACGATGGATCGGCCCACACCGGGCATCTGGAGGTGAACGGCAAACACCCCGGGTTCTGGGATTTTGGAGCCATCTACAACCTGGAACGTCTTCAGAGCGAGTCGGTGACCGAGGTCAAGTTCACCTTTGATCCGCCCAAGCCCAAGCCGGGTGAGAAGCACGAGGCGCATGAGCACGAAACAAAAACGATTGCAGTCGGTGACATCGCCAAGTTGCGGACCTTCACCCCATCGACCCACACCTTTTTCGGGATCTATTTCGTGATCACCGCGTTGCACGGTCTTCATGTGCTGGGTGGGGCTCTGGTGCTGGGCTATTTCGCATTCCCGGGAGCTTCCATGTGGAAGACCAACCCGGAACAGTTTACCAACCGGATCGAGGTTGCTGGTCTCTTCTGGCACTTCGTCGACCTCGTTTGGATCTTTCTTTTCCCCGTCGTCTACCTCCTTTGAACTGAATTCTCCATGAGTGATACATCCCATTCCACGACCCACTCGGGTGGTCATGACGACCATGACATCGCGTCCCACATCAGGACATACCTGATTGTGTTTGGCGCCCTATTGGTGGGCACCGTCATCACGGTGGGCCTTTACTTCGTCCACTTTGAAAGCATGGCGGTCACAATCGCAATCGCCCTGTTCATTGCGACGATCAAGGCGTTTCTGGTAGCTGGCTACTTCATGCATCTGCTGTCCGAGAAGAAGTTGATCTACTCGGTGCTCGCGGTGACGGGCATTTTCTTCTTTGCCTTGGGCGCCCTCACCATCTGGAGCAGCAACGACACCCCGAAGAACACTGAGATGAAGGCTCCCTATGTCTCTTAAGGCATTCCACATCGTGTTTGTGGCCGCATCAGTGATGCTTTGCCTGGTGCTTGCTGCCTGGGCTTATGGACGTTACCAGAGCGCTGGGATGGCTGCTGACCTGGGTTGGTCCATCGGCAGCGCAGCGGCGGGCGTGGGGTTGATCGGCTATGGTGGCTACTTCCTGCGGAAGCTCAGAAACATCAGCTATCTTTAACCATGAAACGCCGTTGGATGACCCTGATTGCCGTCGTGGTCGGATGTGTGGTTGGCAGTCCGAGTGCCTTGGCCTGTGCCGCCTGCTTTGGTAAGTCGGACTCTGCCATGGCGAAGGGAATGAATGCCGGCATCTTTGCCTTGCTGGCCTTCGTCTTCACCGCATGGATCGCATTCGGGAGTTTTTTTGTATTCATCGTCCGCAGGTCTCGGAGCATTTCCGACCCACTTCCCGGCGATCAGAATGATCCCCAGCACAACTGACCCTTTTCCCATCCATTCCATGTTTGAGATCCTTAAGAAGTTTGGAATGCCCGAGCCTGCATCGGCTCATGCATCTGGTATCGACGACTTCATCGGGTATGTCCACATCCTGATGTTGGTCCTGTTTGTGGGCTGGTTCGCCTACTATCTGCTCGCGTTGTTCCGGTTCCGGGCCTCAGCCAATCCACGTGCGGATTACACCGGCGTCAAAAGCCACATGTCCACCTATCTGGAGATTGGCGTGGCTGTCATCGAGGCCGTGCTGCTGGTGGGATTTGCCATTCCGCTCTGGGCTCGTGCCGTTGAGGAGTTCCCGGTTGCCAAGGGAGATCCTGCGACTGATCCGATCGAGGTCCAGATCATGGGACAGCAGTTCAAGTGGAGTGCCCACTTCACTGGCCCTGACAACAAGTGGGGCAAGCAGGACATCAAGAGCGCTTCTGCCACAAATCCTTTTGGATTGGTTGGTACCGATGATGAGGGCAAGGACGACGTCGTTTGCGCGTTGGGTGAGCCTTTCAAAGTGCCGCTGGGTCGCTCGATCATCTGCCGCATCTCGAGCATGGATGTGATCCACAGTTTCAAGATTCCCAGCATGCGGGTGACTCAGGACGCAGTTCCCGGGATGACCATTCCAGCCCATTTCAAGGCGACCCAGGTGGGTTCGTTCTCGATCACCTGCGCACAGTTGTGTGGCAGTGGGCACTCGGTGATGAGAGGTGACTTTGAGGTGGTGACACCCGAAGAGTGGGAGAAGTGGTATGCGGAGAAGGCTGCCGCCGGAGGTGGGGCAGGTAGTTTCGAATGAAGTGAATTCCACGGGGGCACATGAGACCGTGTCCGCGGTCGCGGCCATTCAGGCCCGGCCGCTTTTCGTTTATTGGTGAGAAAGCAGGAGAACATCGCTTGGGGTGCACTGGTAGCCGTCATGCTGACGGTCGGTGTGGCTTATGGGCTGCAGCGGATTGGAAACCGGAGCGAGGAACAACCGGTACTGCCGGTCCTGGCGGAGATCGGCGGGTTCCGGTTGACCAACCAGTTTGGTATCCGGGTGGGGCGTGAAGAATTGGAGGGCTATGTATTGCTGGTGGATGTCATCTTCAGCCGGTGTCCCGGCCAGTGCCATCAACTGAGCCAGCAGATGGCTGAGTTGCAACGGAAGCTGCCGCAGGAATTGCCGGTCCGACTCGTTTCACTGACTGCCGACCCCGAGTTTGATTCTCCGGCCGTCCTTCACCGTTATGCCGGCCGATATGGGGCGGAGAGCAATCGCTGGTTCTTTCTCACGGGAACGAAGCGTGAGATCTATGATCTGGCCATGAGGGGACTCAAGTTCTCGGTGGTTGAGAACGAAAATGTAAGGGATTCCACCATTGACGAGCTTTTCATCCATTCTGCTTCGTTCGCAATTGTGGATCGCCAGGGTAGACTCCGTTCGATGGTCCAAGCTGAAGATCCGGATTCGACTGCCCGGATCCTGAAGCATGTGCGGGCGCTCGTGAAGGAACCCTGGAAATGAGCTTGAATCAGCTTCCCCTCAT
>CAYMHJ010000572.1:0-3006 GCA_964390165.1 uncultured Prosthecobacter sp.
GCCCGCGTAGCTCTTTACATAGGTCTCGAAGTCATCCGACACAGGTCGTCCACCAATCGTTGCCGCGATAGTGGGCGTGTTTCCGGCGCGGCACTGGGCCACGATGTTGTCGGCTTCCTTCACATGATCCTCGGGAGCCACATCGACTTCCATGTAGATAGCTTTCACGTTCAGGCCTGCATTGGCCTTCACATAGTCAGCCGTCACAAAATCATGCCGCAGCACCTCCGGAGCACCTTTGATCCACGGTGGGCTGATAACGTCGAGATCCCAGAGATGCTGATGCGTGTCGATGATCAGCGAATCAGGCTCGCTGAAGGTGGAGCAAGAAGTTAGGGCGGCTC
The DNA here is from genome assembly GCA_964390165.1 of uncultured Prosthecobacter sp. Taxonomy (GTDB): domain Bacteria; phylum Verrucomicrobiota; class Verrucomicrobiia; order Verrucomicrobiales; family Verrucomicrobiaceae; genus Prosthecobacter. The sequence continues at coordinate 345 of CAYMHJ010000572.1, forward strand.
CGGCGGTGGTTTGAAGAAAGTGTCGGCGGTTCATGGTTGGCTTGTTCACGCCAGCAGATCCTTCACCACATGCCCGTGGATGTCGGTGAGGCGGTAGTTGCGGCCTTGGAAGCGGTAGGTGAGGCGTTCGTGATCGAAGCCGAGCAGGTGCATGATGGTGGCCTGGAGGTCGTGGACGTGGACTTTGTTTTCGGCGATGTGGAAGCCGAGTTCGTCAGTGCTGCCGTAGTCGAAGCCAGCTTTCACGCCACCTCCGGCCATGAAGAGCGTGTAGCAGTCCGGGTAGTGATCGCGGCCGAGGACCTTGCTTGCGGCGGTGCGGCCTTCGCGGAAGGGGGTGCGGCCAAATTCGCCGCCCCAGACGACTAGAGTGTCATCGAGAAGTCCACGTTGTTTGAGGTCTTTGATCAAGGCGGCGACGGGTTTGTCCGTGGCGGCCATCTTTTTCGTCAGACCATCGGTGATGCCATTGTCCACGCCGGTGCCGTGAAAGTCCCAGCCCCAGTCGAAGAGATTCACGAAGCGCACGCCCTGCTCGATGAGACGGCGGGCGAGCAGGCAGTTGTTGGCAAAGCTGGATTCACCGGGCTTGGCTCCGTAGGCTTCGATGATGTGCTGCGGCTCCTTCGAGATATCCATGACCTCCGGAACGCTGGCCTGCATCCGGTAGGCGAGCTCGTATTGGGCGATGCGGGTGACGGTCTCGGGATGACCAAGCTCGGCGGACTGAAGCTCGTTGAGCTCTTTGAGTGCATCGAGCGTTTTTCGGCGCATCTCGCGACTCATGCCAGCGGGGTTGTTGGCATACAAAACGGGGTCACCTTTGCTGCGGCACTGCACGCCTTGATAGACGCTGGGGATGAAGCCGCTGCCCCAGCAGCCCTGGCCGCCGCTGGGTTGTGTGCCGCTGGAAATGAGCGCGACGAAGCCGGGTAGATCCTGGTTCTCCGTGCCGAGTCCGTAAGTGGCCCAGGAGCCCATGGAGGGCCGCCCCTGGCGCACATGACCGGTGAAGAGCAGCAGCTCGGCAGGCGCGTGATTGAACTGATCCGTGTTCATCGACCGCACCATCGTGATGTCATCGGCGATGGAGTGGAAGTTCGGGCAGGCATCGCTCATCCACATGCCGGCCTTGCCGTATTGCTTGAAGGTCCGTGGCGTGCCCATCAGCTTCGGCACGCCCGTGGTGAAGGCAAAGGTACGGCCTTTGAGTTCGCTGTCGGGACAGTTCTGCCCGTCGCGCTTCACCAACTCCGGCTTGTAGTCAAAGAGGTCCAGATGCGGCGGTGCGCCGGACATATGGAGGTAAATGACCCGCTTCGCCTTCGCGGCATGGAGCGGATGCTTCGGCGCGAGCGGGTTGTCCATCTTCGGGGCCGCATCGGCCTGCATCGCCTGCATGGCGATGGCACCGAGGCTGAACTGCCCGGCATTGCCAAGGAACTGGCGACGCGTGCGGAACTGGAGCTTGTCGTGAAAGACGGGATTCATTGGGGATGAGACAACGAGAGCGGAGGGATCAATCTCTCGAATCGTGAATGGTGATCATCACACCTCGATCACGAGGTCGGGCTGGAAATCTCCCACCTCTTCCTTCGGGTAACCGCGAGGGTTCGCGATCACACGAGTTTCGCCGATCAGGTAATTCGACTGTGAATGAATGTGACCATGGACCCAGAGCCGAGCTCTCGATTTCAGCACCAGCGATTCCAGATCCGAGGCAAACGCACAGTTTAGCGGATCGCCCAGCCACTTCGGCGGGATCGAGGCAAAGCACATCGGTTGCCGCTGTCATCCTTCTAAAGAAGGTGGTGCGGCTAAAAATGTCCGTGCTTCTGTATCGCCATATCGATCCCGGTCTCAAGGCTGGAAGTTCGGCTTCTTCGCATCGCCACCGGCTTCGATGAAGGCTAGGAGATCGAAGATCTGCTCGGCCTTCAGGGCATTGAGCAGGCCCGCAGGCATCGGCGATGTCTCGGACACGCTGCGCTCCTTGATCAGGCTTTTGCCCACCTCCACGGTCTCAGGCGAAAGAGGGTTTGGTTTCAGCACCACGCGCTCATCGTCCTCGCTTTCGAGGCTGCCCATGACGGTGCTGCCATCAGCGCGTTTGATCGTCACGAAGCGGAATTTCTCATCGACGATCTTCGAGGGGTTCAAGATGTGATCGAGCAGGTCTCGCCGCCCGAAGCGTGCGGAGACCTGCACGAGTTCTGGGCCAAACAAACCTGCTGGCAGCGAGCGGTCAGTGCTCATCGTGTGGCAAAAGACGCACTGCGTAGCGATGGCGGCGGCCTTGCCTTTTTCATACGAGCGGCCTTTGCCCACTTCGGCGAGTCGCGGCTCCAGATCCTCCAGCTTCCACACGCGGAAGGTGTGTCCCGGCATCGCGTGCGGAGAAAGCGCGGCGGGCTTCGGCGGATGCACTACCTCGGCCAGCTTTGACATCTCCTCCGTGCTCAATGCTGCTGCCAGTTCACTGCGCGTGTCCGAGATGCTTTTGAAGTAAGTACTCGCCCCGTTCAGCTTCTCCGCACGGTTAAGCGCTTCGAAGACGATGCGCTTCGACTCCAGCGACCAGCCCTCTTTGAGATAGCGCAGATGCATCGGGTAAAAGATGAGATCTTCGCTCGCTGTGGCATCACGCAGCATCGGCAGCGTC
>CAYMHJ010000573.1:0-2958 GCA_964390165.1 uncultured Prosthecobacter sp.
AACCCGGTGCGGGCGCGGATCATCCAGCCGAAGAAGTGACAGAGTGTGCTGCAGGAAAGGATCAGGAGTCGATTCTTGACAGGTGAAGTGCAGGACATGCGACCTTGGCGTCAGTAGGACGTGCCGGTGATCTCGTTGGAGAAGGTGTTGATGTGCTCGATGACGTAATCGGCGTCTTCCTGGCTGATGCCGATGTCCTTCAGGGTCTCCACCAAGTGCCCGACGAAGTGGGCGAAGTGCTCGCGCTTCACGCCACGACCGTGATGGGCATGGGCCAGCGATTTGCCGGAGTAGGCGATGGGGCCGCCGAGTGCCATGGCGAAGAATTCCTTCTGCATCTTCCGCAGCCGGTCGAGCGGGGTGTCGTGGAAGAAGGGAGCCAGCAGGGGGTCGGCGAGCACGCGGACGTAGAAGGCTTCGATCAATTCATCCACGGCGGGGGCACCGCCGATTCGGTCAAACAAGGAGGGGGAGTCAATGGCGCTCATGGTAGCACAGAGTAGCGGCTCTCGTGCCATCGTCTCTCTCACCATCGCCAATCCCTGCGCACGGATTGCGCGGGCATGCGGCAATTTTGTGCAGGAATGAGCGAGTCTTGATCTCTGGCCGGGAACCGCAGGCTTTCGCGCGGGTTCCCATTGAACCATCAGGAGTAGGAGGACTCCACGCGGGCGGCCACGTCTTTGTAGCCATAGTCCGCGTTGTAGATCTCCTTGAGGGCTTCGAGGCTGCTGGTTTTGTCTCCCATCTTCTCGCAGACCTGCGCCAGTTCGTAGAGCACTTCCTTCTTGGTGTTGTCCATGATGGTGAGCTCTTTGTTGGCTTCCATGAAGGCGCCCTTGGAGAGGTCGTTCATGTTTTTGCGCTCGAAGCAGCGGCCCAGAAGAAGCATGGCCTTGATGCGGATGTGCGGGTTGCCCTTGGCCTGCTGAAGTTCGGGGATGGCCTCGGTGAACATGCCGGCGTTGAAGTAGGCCTGGCCGAGGTCGAAGCGGATGCCTTTGTCCGTGGGGTTGCGGTCCACACGCGCCTTGGCATCGGAGATGAGGGAGGCGGCGCGTTGCTGCTTGATGGTGATGAGGTTCTGGCGCTGTTCCTCGGCCTCGGGGGCGTCTGGATAGGCGGCGACCCAGGCCTCGATGGCGGCGATCTGGGCGTCCTGGTGCTTGTCACGCAGGATCTCCGTGCGGCGCTGGAGGGAGACATCTCCGGGGTTCAGCGTGAGTGCGTATTCGTAGAAGGAGAGGGCGTTTGGCAGGTCTTCCAGTTCTTCGTAAAGCTGGGCGATGGCCTTGACGTGGTTGATGTTGCTCTGGTCCTCGTTGTACTTTGCGGAGAAGCGGGCGAGCAGTTCCTCGGTCTGTTCTTTGGTTCGGCCCTGACGGTTGAGGAGTTCGATCTCGTTCTGTTCGTCGGAGTTTTTGACGGCGCTCTTGAAGTCGCCTCCCCAGCCCTGACGGAGGATGGAGGAGCGGGCGGCGGAGTCTTTGGCACCTTTGATGGCCAGCATGTCGCGCGGGTCCACCTTGACGATGGCGGTATAGACTTCGGCGGCCTTCTCAGGCTGTTCGTAGGTGATGTAGTGCAGCGCGAGCTGGTGCATCAGCTTCGTGTTGTTCGGCTGCCCCATGCGGATGGTCTCCAGGGCAAAGGAGGCCAGGTCGGGGAACTGGATTTTGATGGCCAGATCGTAGAGTTGCTTGTTGCCGCTCTCGCTGAAGGGATCTTTCTGAAACACCTTTTCCTCAAGGTCGGCGATGGCTTCGAAGGGGTCTTTCTTGCTGCTGCCGCCGCCAAATCCAAGGCTGAATTTCTTGCCGCTGCCGCTGATTTCACCTTCCGCACGGCGCAGGGCCTTGCGACCATCGAGGAAGCCTGGAACTTCCTGGACGATGGGCAGGAGCATGTTCACGGCGTACTCCCAGTTTTTCTGTTCGATGGCGATGAGGCCTCTTTTCCAGAGGTTCTGCTGCTTGGCGTCGAGTTCGGCTTCTGTAACGATCATGGTCGGATGGGGGGTGTTTTACGGGGAACTACTTGGTGGAAGATCCGGTCACCAGGGTGATCAGGGCGTGCCATTCCTCCCGCACCCCCTTGGTGAAACCTTCCAGGCTGAAGCCATGCTCGAAGAGCACCATCCAGACGAAAGTGGCGGTCAGGAAGGCGAGGAACCAGAGGATTTTGGAGAGAAGGCGCATTTTTTGTGGCCGGGAAAGAATGTTACTACAAACAAAAGGGCCGAAGCGTCCAGCACGGAGTTTCTATTTCACGCCTTTTCCTGTCCATCCGGGGTGGTTTTTATCTTTTTTGCCTCCAGCGGAGAGCCGCTCACCTTCGTTCTTGCCGCTGATCCTGGCTTCCGATATGCTTCATCAATTCCGGGGTGGGATGAATGGTTCTGCCCTGCCGCTCTTTGACACCCCTTTCGCATCGGCCGGGATGATCTACTTCCCGGCCGCCGCACATTTTCCTGCAGTGTTCGTCCTCAGACTGTTGTGGCCCGGCCCGTTTTTATGACCACGGGAGCTTGTGACCTGGACTGACTTGTCATGCCTTCACTGGAAGACAGCACCCTTGTTCACGGGCACCCACCTCGTCTCTCTGGGATACGAGGCCCCCAGATCGAACGGCACAACGTGGGAATCCAAAGCGCTCCGGCTTTTGCCGGAGCGCTTTCTTTTTGGGCGGATCAGGTCAGCATGGCCAGACGCTCCGCCAGCAGCGCGGGCTTGTCGGCGGGGCCGCTGATCTCCATTTCCCAGGGTTTGGCGGCGAGGTCCGCCTCATCAAAGACACGCACCGCCATGTGGAGCTGACCATTGGCGATCCAGGTGTGGGCGCCGACAGGTGTCTGGCAGCCGGCACCGAGCAGGCGGAGGTATTCGCGCTCGGCGGTGACGCGGATCTCAGTATCCGCGTGATTGATGGCCCGGAGTGTGGTGCGGGTGCTGTCATCTC
>CAYMHJ010000574.1:0-2952 GCA_964390165.1 uncultured Prosthecobacter sp.
GTGATGGCGGCAGCAGTGCTAACTTTCAGGTCTTCGACACCATCTGTGGTGCGACGCAGGACCGGCAGGACGGTCTGTTCCACCTTCTGAGGCAGCCTCTTGACCTCCTCTTGGTAGTCGGTGGATACAACAGTTCAAACACCACGCATCTTGTTGAGATTGGAGAACAGCAACTCCCCACCTTCTTCATCCGCACCGCCGAGTGCCTGACCAATCTTGAGCAAATCGTGCATTTCGACCTGCATCTGAAGGCAGAAAAAACCAGTTACTCAGGCAAACTCGCAGACACCACGGCACCCATCACCATCGGCATCACGGCCGGAGCCTCCTGCCCCAACAATCTCATCGAAGATACTTTGTTGCGAATCTTTGGGCTGCGTGGCATCGAGGAAGCTGCTGTGCGGAACGCGGCTGGCCTCGCCTGAGTCTTGTCGCTCTATTTCCCATGCCACCTCCATCCAAGATTAAGAGATTGTCATCCATCACCGTGGGTGAGTTCTTCACGGCGAATGAGAAGCCGTTGAAGCTTAAAATCGTCGGATCTGAGGTGGGCTATGCGCGGAAGATCCTCGAGCCTTCGGTGAACCGCCCCGGCCTTGCACTTTCAGGCTTCTTTTCTTATTTTGCCTATAAACGTGTGCAGGTGATCGGCAATTCGGAGCTGTCCTTCCTCGATTCCTTGGAGCCGAAACTCAGGGCGGCGCGTTTCAGCCAGCTTTGTTCATGGGACATCCCCTGTCTCATCGTCGCACGTGGTCACCGGCTTGCGGAAGATCTGGTGCAGATCGCCAATGAGGCTGGCATTTCCGTCTTTCAGACGAGCATGTTGACGATGAAGTTCCTCAACAATGCCACGATCAAGCTCGACGCAGCCTTTGCAGCCACGCAGACCGTCCACGGCTGCCTCGTCGATGTTCAGGGCATTGGCGTCTTGATCCAGGGAGACAGCGGCTGTGGAAAAAGCGAAAGCGTGATCGGCCTGCTCCAGCGAGGAGCCAGCTTGGTTGCAGATGATGCCGTCCGACTGCGCAACATCGAGGACCGGGAGGTCGTCGGCACCGCCCCCGATGTGACGCGCGGCATGATAGAAATCCGCGGGATAGGTATTCTAAACGTGGCCGCACTTTTTGGCGTTGGTAGTGTTCGTTTGAGCAAGCGCCTGGACCTAATCGTGCGCCTCGTGCATGTGAAGGAGTCGGGGGATCTGGAACGCATCGGCAAGGAGGATAAAACGGTGGATGTGCTTGGGCAGTCCATAGCCCAGGTAGAACTGCCGGTGGCTCCCGGACGGGACGTGGCGGGTCTCATCGAATTGGCGGCCTTGAACTACAAACTCCGCACCTTTGGCTACAACAGCGCAGTGGAGTTTGATCAAAGGCTGCTAAAAAAGATGGCGCAGCAGCATTTAGGTTGATAATAACCAGACCTTCCAACCCATCCCACCCCATAATGCTCTCTAAAGACCTCACGATCCGCAACAAGATGGGCCTTCATGCCCGTCCCGCAGCGCAGTTCGTGAAACGTGCCAGCAAGTACAAATGCGACATCTGGGTGGAAAAAGATGACGAGCCAGTCAATGGCAAGAGCATCATGGGGCTCATGATGCTTGCCGCTGGTCGGGGCGAATCCATTAAGCTCACCACAGAAGGTGTCGATGCTCAGGAGGCCATGACCGACCTCGAAGAACTGGTGAACTCCGGTTTTGGCGATGTAGAATGAGTCCTCCCCCGCTCTTTAGCACCACAAAAAAGCGCGCATCTGATCAAGATGCGCGCTTCTAATGAATCGCGAGGAACGATTTACTGCCGGTCGAAGAAGCTCTCCTCTTCGCGGTCGCCGACTTTAAGATAGCGGTAATAGACTTCGAGTTGAAGAGTACACAACACCTGACGGTAGATTGGATTGCCTCTATCGCTACCTGAAGGCCAGTTGGCACGACCTGCTTTGAAACTGCCGTCGGGATTCTGGGCATTGAGAATCTGCGGGAGGAACTGCTGATTGTAGAACTTCCACTCGTCACCACCTGCCTGGAAGAATGCCTGAGTGTAATAGTACCAGCAGTAAAGATTGCAGTTTTTCTGCCAGTCCAGCGGTTCGGCCTCCAGGAAGCGATGCAGGAATCCAAGACCTTTTTTAATAGAGGATGTGCGCCCCTTCCCAAGTGTCTGCAGACCGAGAACGCCGACGCCAGTAAGGCTCCATTGATTGTAGTGAGCATCGCGGTTTGCGACACCGAAGCCACCATCTTTAGTCTGCAAACGCTCAATGTAGTCACAGGTCTTGTCGATGGCGCTGTGAAGACCATCGATTTTGAGGCCGGTAAATTTTGCGGCCTTCAGAGCCTGGTATTGCCACCCTGCCACAGAGAGATCTTCCCGCTTCGAGGTGGGTTTACCTTCGGAAATATTTTTCGTGTAGTAGTCCCAGGATCCCTCTCCCTTCCCTGCGTCAGCCTTGTTCTGGCATTTGATGATAAGTTCCACGCCTTTCACAAAGGCGTCCTTCATTCCAGGCAGTTCCTTGCTTCCGAGACGCGCTAGGGTGTACATCTCACCGAGAGCATAAGTGGCGATGCCGTGCTCGTACGCACCAGCATTGCCTTTAAAATCCTCAGTGATGGCACCGTGCTCGTTCTTCTTGGACAACTCAATGAGGTACATGATGCCCTTCATCACATTATCTCCGTAAAAAGGTGAGTCGGGCGTTTCACAGCGCCCTAGAAAGCATAGCAGCGTCATCCCAGTCATGGCCGCCTTATTGCTGCTACCCCAGGAACCATCTGGGTTCTGCTTGGTCTTGAGCCATTCGAGGGAGTTGGAGACCGCACGCTCGCACTCGGGAGAACCACCGCTTTCGGCCAGTTTCTTCAGACGCTCCTGCGGAGAGCAGCGCGTCTTCATCGAAGGTGGCAGGCTGACGAAGCCCTGCATACCTCCCATGCCCATGCCAGTG
>CAYMHJ010000575.1:0-2948 GCA_964390165.1 uncultured Prosthecobacter sp.
ATCTTCTCTTCATCTGCCGCGACCTGCCCGAGGCCGTGCTCAAATCGAAGAAGGCCGTCACCTGCCAGATCAATGGCAAGGTGAGCGCCGAACTCTACTTCGACGGCCTCAACATCGTGCTCAGCCCGTCCGTTCACAAAAGCGGTCACCGCTACACCTGGGAAGTCACCGGCGCGATACCCGAGGTGAGCTGGCAGCAGTTGTGCCAATGGTTTGGATTTGAACTGCCGGAAGCCCCCAAACGCGGTCGCCCGAAGAAGGAAGCCGCCTGGTGGTCGGCCTTCAACGGTGATCTCAGCACGCTGGACATCGTGACCCTGTTCCGCCGCGCCGGCCGTCTGGGCGACTGCATTGATCCCGATGAGAACAAGTGGGCCGTGCGATGCCCGTGGGAACACGAGCACTCCAAGCGCAACGATGCCATCGGCACCGACACCGCCATCTTCGCCTCCGAACCACCCGGCTTCAAATGCCTGCACGCGCACTGCGCCGAACGCACGGTGAAGGAAGTGGTGGAATGGTTCGAGTTGCAGCAGCGCGGCATCGTCGATGAATGCTGCCGCGAGCAGCGTGTGTGGCAGGACGGCCAGAAGGACCGCGAAGGCCGCCCCCGCATTCCTCTGCCGGGTCTGGATCGCGAGGATTCGGAATTCGCCAGCGAGGTGGCGGAGGTCATCGCCCCCAAGGAGGTCTGGTTCAACAAGGCCGACCGCGTTGTCGCAGTGAGGCTGCTGCGCTTCTCCGAACACGCCCAGTCGCTCGGCTTTCAGACGGTCGAACCCATCGAGGCACGCACGGCCATCGAAGATCATGTGCAGACCGGCATCGTGCAATTGGACCGTGACAGCGGACAGCCGGTGTTTTCATCCCGCACCATGACGCGTGAATGCGCCGCCGGTCTGCTGGCTGCCCCGCAGCTCCGTCGCAAGCTCCCAGAGATCATCCGCATCCTCGATTTCCCGCTCCCGATCCGGCTGCCGAGCGGCGAGATCGCTCATCCCAAGCCGGGCTATGACGCACGCTTCCGCATCTACACCGATCCGGCGGCCCCGGAACTCCGACGCATGTCACGGGACGAAGCCTTCGAATGGATCCGGCAGGCCCACCTCGGATTTGGATTTCGCGACCAGCAGAGCCTCGTGCATGCCATCGCGCGCCTGATCACACCCTACTGCCGCGGACTCATGGGCTGGGACGGACGCTTTCCGCTCTGGCACTTTTCCGGCAACCGTCCCCGTGCGGGCAAGGACTACCTCGCGGGCGTGACGCAAATTGTCTATGAGGGCCGCAGCATCGAGGACGCGCCGCTGGAACGCGAGTCAGAAGAAACCCGCAAGCGCATCACCGCCGCGCTCATGAGCGGCCGACGCATGCTGCACTTCGCCAACTGCCAGGGCCACATTCAGGATGCGGCCTTCATCGGCGCGATCACCAGCAAGACCTTTGGAGCCCGCAACCTCGGCAGCACCGACGCACGCTCCGACCTCACCCTGCCCAACGAGATCGAGTTCTCCATCTCCGCCAACATCGGCCTCACCTTCCGTCCCGATGTGGAGCCGCGCACACGCCGCATCACGCTGGAATTCCCCGAGGACAACTCCAACGGGCGCGAGTTCCCCAACCCAGAACTGCACAACTGGGTACGCCAACACCGCCAGGACATCCTTTCGGCGATCCACTCGCTGGTGGCCCTGTGGGTGGAGGCGGGTTGTCCCGCCGGCAAACGCCCGTTCAACAGCTTTCCTGAATGGGCCACCGTGATCGGCGGTGTGCTCGGCTTTCATCATCTGGGCGATCCCTGCGAACCGCACGCCGATGACGGTGGACTGCCCGCCGACCGTCAGACCGAGGCCATGCGCATGCTGTTCGTCATTGGCTACGCCGCCCATCCCGACAAGTGGATCGGCAAGGCGCAAATTTATGTGATCATCGAGAGCAACGCGGAGACCGAGGCCTTTTCGTGGTTCGGCGACCTGGCCGAGAAAGGAACCAAGCACCGGCTCGGCAAAGACCTGCGCCAGTTCAAGGACCGTGAACTCGACGGCATCATGCTGCTGATTGACGATCACGCCGACAAGAGCCAGCAGCACCGCTTCCAGTTCACCAAGCGGAACAGCGCACGCTCCAACGTGCTCGGCGACTTCTTTGCCGCTTTTGGCTCCACTCAATCCCCGTCTTCAACCACCTCGGATGGGCATATGGGGCATTTCGGGCATTTCGTAGCTCTGCCAAACACGGGAGAAAATAATTACCCATATAAAAAGGAAAATAGAGATAATAAAAGAGAGTACAGTACAGACGGAGAGGAGGGAATGCCCAGAATGGCCGATATGCCCATCGGTCGGGTCATCACCTCAGCGTCCGATCTGCCGGCCATCGCGGAAACGATCCGCTCCTCTGGCTCCGTGGCGCTCGATGTCGAAACCTACGGCTCACGCAAAGGTGACGGCCTCGATCCTTGGGCCGGTGACATCCGCCTTCTGTCGCTGTGCGTGCTGGATCATGCCCCGTGGATTCTGGACCTGCGTGCGCTTGGCTACGATCTCGGCGAGCTGAAGGCCGCGCTCGAATCGGTGGAGATCATCGCCCACAACGCGAAGTTCGATCTGCTGTGGCTGCGCGTGAAATGCGGCCTTCGTGCCACACGCGTGTTCTGCACGCTGGTGGGCGCTCGCCTGCTCAGTGCTGGCACCAAGCCCGGCAACGACCTCGACAAGTGCCTGGAGCGCTACCTTGGCGTGCCACCCGCTCCGGATCACAGCCGCTCCGACTGGGGCTCCATGTTCCTCACGGATGACCAGCTCGCCTATGCGGCGCGTGATGTGTTCCATCTGCACGCGCTTTCCAATATGCTCTGGGGCGAGTTGGAACATGACGGCCTCGAGACTGTGATCCGCCTCGAGTTCGACCTCATCCCCGTCATCGTCGAGATGGAGCACGCGGGCATC
>CAYMHJ010000576.1:0-2939 GCA_964390165.1 uncultured Prosthecobacter sp.
TAGTCGGGCACATGCGCTCCATCACCGAGGATCTTGCCGCGCTCGTTGTTGGCATGCGGGATGACCATGCTCCAGTAGAGGAAGAAGGGTGCCGCTTTGTTCTCCGTGACAAATTTCAGCGCATCGTCAGTGAAGAGATCATCCGCGTAATGAATCGCTTCCGTGGCATAGCCCGCGCCATCTTCGCCAACGGGCACGATGATGTTCGATAGCGGTTCCTTGCTCTCATTTCGCCACAGATAATCCGGGAAATGATTGTGCGCGTGGTGCTGGCTCAGGTAGCCGTAAAAATAATCGAAGCCGTGCTTGCGCGGCAGGCCGGTCTCCGCCGCACCGACATTGCCGAGGCCCCACTTGCCGATGAGCGCCGTTTTGTAGCCCGCCTTCTTCAGCATGGAAGGCACGGTCACATCACCAGGCTTCAATGCCTGCGCTGCTGGAATGTCTCTGCCCGAGTTCCCACGCACGCGAGTGTGACCGTGATGCAGCCCCGTCATGAGCACGCTGCGCGATGGCGCACACACTGTGGCCCCGGCGTAGAAATGCGTGAAGCGCATCCCATCCTTCGCCATGCGGTCAATGTTCGGCGTGGTGATAACCTTCTGCCCGTAGCAGCCGAGATCTGCGTAACCGAGATCGTCCGCCATGATCCAGATGAGATTCGGCTGCGCCGAGAATGACGAATGTGAAATGATGCATGACGAAAAGAGCAGGAGGGTACGGAGAAGCTTCATTGAATTGCTGCGAACGACCGGCAGGGGTAGTTTCTTCCACTTCATACCCGCTCAGTGAGATAGTGCGTGCAAAAGCATGTAGCGCCACACGTCCTCAAACAAGGCACGATTCCTGCCGCTGATCATGGTGCCGTGAGCGGTTCTGGAATCGACCACTGTGCCGGGGTGTTTGGTCATGAGAATGCGGCTGCCGCTGTAGGGAGGCTTTGCGTTCTCCACCTTTACGAGCGGACCATATGCATCGAGTTTCAGCGCCTTCAAATTCTCGATTTACTGGTCCGGCGTGCATCCCTGGCGGTCCTGCTCGTGATTGAAAGCAAAGAAGCGGTCCTTCGGCGTGGCCGGCTCTTTCAGATACCACGCAGCGGGTGACTTTAGAGCGATGCTGAAGTCTTTTGGCGAGCCAAAACACAACACCCGTGACGTCCGATGATGAATATCGATCAAGGCCGCATGTCAGCCACTTTGGGACTGACCAGCCACGGCCAACCGCTCCCACTTGATGCTGCCGTCTGCATTCAAGAACTGCGACCACTCCTCACGCGCTCTTTTCGCCACCAGATGTTGGAGCAGCTTGATCAACCGGTTCTCAATGCTGTCCACACGACTCACCGTGATGTGCTTGGTGGTCACGCTTGCGATGAGCGCCATGTAGAACTCCTCGAAAGCGCCGGGGTCTGCCTCCTTGCGGCACACGGAGGCGGAGATCGTGTTTGGATAAGTCAGCACGATGGCGTGGTAGCCGAGTTTCGCCGCCAGTTTGCAAAACGCATCCGAACCTCCACGCGCGGCGGTGCGGGGTGGCGTTTCCTTTACTTCGGGTGGACGAGTGCCGGGCATCCAAAGCAGCAGCTCAGGACGATCCGCAGGTAGTGAGGCGTCCTACTTCAAAACGATGTCGCGGTTCAAATAGACCCTGTGCGGATCATGGAAGGTCGTGATGGCTGCATCCGTCGCGCTTGACCGGGTGGGTAGGCCATCGAGAGCCTGCTGCGTCTGCGGACCGGGTCTGCGCCTGAGCGGCTGCCAGAGGAGCAAGTGGAGACTCAGGAATAGAAGAGTCTTCATGTTCATGGAATCAGTATTCGACTTTGACCTCCTGCTCCCATTCAGCCAACAGGGCTTTTAGGCGGGTCACATCCGCGCTTCGTTGGGCCTTCACGCCTTCCTTTCCGCCAGGGTCCGACTTCAAATCAAAGAGCCACTCCTCCGCCGGGCTGCCTGCGTCATGTTTGGCGATCCATTTCAGCTTTCCTGTACGCACCGCACGCCACGTTTCGGCAAGTGTGCACGCAAGACGAATGTGTTCCGCTCGTTGCCAGTAAATGTCACCCCTTCTAGCCGCTAGGCGAATCTTTTTCGCCGCATCCGCCTTCGTTTCGCTCTCCCCAGAAGCTGCCATTTCGCACCCCAATGTGGTCATGCTTTTGGCTGACGATCTCGGCCACCAGGACATCGGCTGCTATGGCGGACCGGTGAAGACGCCGACTCTCGATGCCCTTGCCGCTGGTGGCACACGTTTCACGGATTTTTACTCCGGCTGCGCGGTCTGCTCGCCTTCGCGCGCCGTACTGCTCACGGGTCGGCATCACATCCGTGCTGGCGTTTACAGTTGGATCAGCGATGCCGGACAGCGCTCGCACCTGCTGGAGCGCGAGGTCACGCTGGCGGAGATCTTGAAGCAAAACGGCTACGCCACCGCTCATGTCGGCAAATGGCACCTCGGCCTGCCCACGGCCAAGCACGACAAGCCAACACCTGACAAGCACGGCTTCGATCATTGGTTCGCCACCTGGAACAACGCCGAGCCCAGCCATCGCAATCCCGAGACCTTCATCCGCAATGGCGAGCCCGTGGGCAAACTCGAAGGCTACTCCTGCCAGCTCGTCGTCGATGAAGCCATCGCTTTGCTCGACAAGCATCGGGCCAAGGACAAGCCATTCTTCCTCAATGTCTGGTTTCACGAACCACACGCCCCAATCGCCGCGCCGGATGAGATCGTCGGCGGCTATGGCAAACTCAAAGACCAGGCCGCCATCTACTCAGGCACCATTGACAACACCGACCGCGCCATCGCCCGCTTGCTCGCGAAGCTCAAAGAAATCGCGCCACCTGAAGACATGCTCATCATTTATGCCAGCGACAACGGCAGCTACCGCAAGGACCGTGTGGGCAAGCTGCGAGGCCAGAAAGGCGTCAATTGGG
>CAYMHJ010000577.1:0-2937 GCA_964390165.1 uncultured Prosthecobacter sp.
TCAATCCCGCGCACAGCCGCCGCATGACAGCCGCGCTGCAATCCGCCACCAGCTCTGCGAACCCCGTGCTCGGTCGGTTCAGCTTCGCCTCAGGCCACGGCATGGGCACCGCCTTGTCCGAGAAGATCGCGCAGAAGGCAGACGTGCTGACCTTCCTCTTCGACCAGCTCGGAATGACTTCAAAATGATTGCCGCCTCATGACATCCATGAGGCATCGCAGCTACCGCCTCAGCGCCGCCCGTTCAGAATCATCTCATTCAACTTCTGCCGCAGGGCCTCCATGTCGGGATCGGCAAAGGCGCTGCTAGCGTGCTCATGATGCGGATCAGACGACGGCGAGCGGGAGGCGGTTAACACGTCAGATGCCATCCTAGACGCCGCCGACATCCGTTTTGTTCGCTGTCATTTGGGGATGTATTCGCTTTGATTGACGCAAAAGTCGCCGCACATAACGAAAGGCATGTTGATCGATCCAAAATTGGTGACCCCTGTAGTCTCGCATTGGCTGAGCCTAAGGCTATCAAGATGCGAGTCCAAGACTGTCGTGGTATCCGAGACGAAGACCGCTGGGTCATCATCGCTGTCATCCAGCTGATCACCGCTCCGCCACGCCTGAATAAGAGACCTTCGAATCTCTACGGCCTCGCTGCGGGGGATGTGTGGAGAAATGCGCACGCTGCTGATGAGCTGGCGTGGATCAAGCGGGAGGAGACGACGTTCGTCAGGGGCTTCCGAATCTCTCGGGAAAACGACTCGAACCTCCCTTTCATGCTGATAGCACCGTTGCTTGAACAGATATGGGCGCATGAAGTGATGATCTTGTCCTTCCCGCCTCGCGTGATCCACGTATCGAACTCTCCCGATAAGCGCTGTATCCACGAAGTATGGGTCGAATGCTGCTTTGATTCGCGCAGGCGTCGTCTGAATCGCCACACCCTCCTTCGCGTATATGTGCCAAAGGGCCATCGACTCAATATCAGCCTGATGCCAACACCATACTCTCCTTCGCTGTGCGAGTTCGCGATCCCAAATCGCGATAAATGTGCGTGCCCTTTGGTGGGCTTCTGTTCTGGAATCCTTGATGATCAAACGCTCACTGTCGCTTGAACGGCTAAGCAGCCACTCATGATCGTTATCCCGAATATTGTCGAAATATGATCGAGTTTGGACGCTCAAATTCCGTGCCTCCATTGGATCGCCAAAACGTAACTCTCCGATGGTCGGAACGAATACCTTGCCACGCAGTAGCATCAAGAAAGTGCTAAGCCGCATGTAACGCCATAGCTCCGTATCGTCAGGCAAATCGTCGGAGCCTGGCACGACTCGTATTCCGTTCTCGAATATGGGCTTAGTCATCGAATTTTTCGCAGCCAACGTTCAAGCGTTGCCAACCGCGCCGTGTTGGGCTTTTTTGTCGTCGTGGATGCCAAGCTTTCTTTTCACAAACTTCATCATTCGTTGGTGGATTTCATCTACATCCGCTTTCGTGATGATCTGGCCATCCTTTGGGCCTAGCACCTCTTCAACAATGTCATGTATGACCTTGTCGTCTGCACGACGCTGGTATTCGGACAAGAATCGCCCGGTTCGAATCCTGTGAGCTTCCCAAATCTCGGGGCCAGGTAAATGTGGACAGGCATCGAACGCCGGAAGACGGGATGGGTCGAAATCAGAGTTCCGTATTTCCGCCGACTCGGTGTCTCGGTGAGGATTGACGAGGTAAGAGATGCAGAAGTCATCACAGGGCACCCCGGTGGCAAGCCGAAAGACAAATGGAAACTCGCCAAACAACTGGAGAAATCCGCCTACCGTTCCACCTCGGGACCAGACTGCGAGAAAGTGATCGTGAGTTCCTAGCCTTGGTATCGCGTAGGGTTCGTGAGATGTGGGCCAACCAACAAAACTGTCGCTAACCCCGGAACCCGAAACAATGAAATCACGAAGATCATCAAATCTGGCGCTTAGAGCAACTTCTCGGTGAGTCGCTCCCAAAAGGTTAAAAGCCGCCTTCAGTGCTCCTCTGAAGAACTCAGGCCCACCGATACCAAACTGCAGATGCAGAGGAGAATCCAGGTGATCTCGGGAGTTGACTGCGCTCTCAGCCATCTCATCAGGCTTGACCGTTAAATTGGGATATTGCTCCTTTAAGATGTGAAGCGCCCAGCCCATCTGGCTTTTGTGCCCAAGCGTGATGTGGATATCGGCAGATCCATCCTCACGGAAGCGCACGTCGACAACTGGTCGTGCAAGCTCTGGTTGGCCTCCAGAGCTAAGGTGATATGTGTTGCCTTGTTGATCCTTGACGTTCTTGATAGGAGGCGGAGCGCCTCCACGCCCGCCTGGCGTGCCCAAAAGAGTTCGAAAGCCGTTTAGAGACTCGGCGAATGCTGAGTCGATTGTGTCACCGAACGTCTTCTGAACCTCGTTGCACGCGATTGTGGAATCAGTCCACCTAGCGCCAAGAAAGTTCTGGAGAATGTGCTCCCCAGAAGATGTCTCAAATTCGACCCTCGTGTAGATACATGTATGCATTTTTACTTCAGCGTTGTTTGGGCATAGTAAATGATGGGCGGATCGCATTCGCTCACCGTTTGCTTGGATGCCGATCAAACCAAACGGAGGTCAGACAGGACAAGCGGAGTCTCCGAGCATGACAAGCCAAGTCAAGCCTTGAGGAGAATGGCAGTCACATTACCTCCGCCCATTCAGGATCATCTCATTGAGCTTTTGGCGAATCGCTTCCATGTCAGGATCGGCAAAGGGGCTGTCCAGTGTGCCCACGCCATTCGTGTTCGCGCTCGTGCCGCTGATGGCGTCGTCGAGCTGCTGCTGGCTCACTTCCCCGGGGGCTCCGTCGCTGCCGCTGCTCCCGTCGTTGCCGCGCGGGATGCCGAAGGTGAAGTGCACGTTGCTGCCGTCGAAGGACGCATCCACGG
>CAYMHJ010000578.1:0-2923 GCA_964390165.1 uncultured Prosthecobacter sp.
CACTTGCTGCCAGCCGTTCACTGATGGCCTTGTATTCATTGTAATAGCGCTGCGCCGCGGCCAGATCACCCTGCGCCTGCGCCACGTCGCCCTGTTTACTCCAAGACGCGGCCAGTTCACGCTGCCATGCGGCATTGGCCGGATGACTTGCTGCCAGCCGTTCACTGATGGCCTTGTATTCATTGTAATAGCGCTGCGCTCCGGCCAGATCACCCTGCGCCTGCGCCACGTCGCCACATAAATCGAGGGCTTGGCCATACCCCGCCTCGTGATTCAGTTGGAGGAACAGGCCAGCGCTTTCTTTTGCGTGAGAAGCCAGCTCAGGAAGAGGCCGCCGATCGGTTCGAATGGTTGCCCGGCGCAGCAGCGCACGCGCACGAGCCGCTGGAGCGAGATGAGGAAGCAACTCTTCCAACATCGCCGCGAGATTCAACAACTCGGACCAGCGGCCCGCATCGTGCCACGTCTGCCACTGCTGTTCGAGCGCTTCGGCACCAGCCCCAGGACTGGCAAGCAATTGATGATACAACCGCTCCATGGTGACAAAATGTGGCTCCTCTGAAGTTGCCAAGCCCATGGCATCGAATGCCCGGGCAGATAGTGCCTGGAGCCTGCCGTCCGCAAAAAGCTTTTCTCGCAATGCCAACCGAGTCACTTCATGCACGTTGTGCCAGTCAGGCCGAGAGAGATACGGTTCGACAACCGGCAGCGCGATCAAGCGGTCATGGTATTCTCCCGCAGACGAAGCGAGGTCAGGATCGAGCATACGAACAAGCAGCGCAGCATCCCATGCATGAGGAATGGCAGCACACATGAGCGCACGCAGCAGATCGGGCTGGTCGCTGGTCATCTGCTCAACCGTGCGCAGAGCCAAGCCACCGGGCTGCCAGGCAGCGGCTTCAATTTGAGCGAGGCGTTCGGCAAGTGTCATGGAAGACAGCCTCCTGTGGAACAGATGGTTTGTAGCTCCTCCAACAGTGCCTGTGAACTGATGGTGTGGTCGTGATTGCCAGCACTGATGGCACGATCTCGGAGCCGAATAAAGCCCGCCACTAAACCGGTGATCTCCTCAGGCTTGCCTTTAAAGCCATTGGCAATGGCGTGTTGGATGATGGCATCCTTGTCTTTGAGCGCATCACACTCCAACTCACAACACAATCTGCCCCAAGGCTGAGACCTCGCGGGCGGCAAATCACGACCAGCAACCACACAGCGCAGCAGGCTGTCATCCAGCGTGCGCTCCAATATCAAATTCACCCAATATTGCTGATGCTGCTCGGCATGCTCATAGGCATCGAAGAAGATGACCACAGGACGTTGCTGGCAGGCATCCAACAGCGCGTGAACGCGTTCATCGATATTGCCGACTGATGCCGCTGGAACGCCCAGTGAACGTGCGATGGCACGAACATGCTCCTCGGGGGAGAGGCCGCCTTTCTTGAACTCCGCCCGTGCAACGCTCCTGGCGCCCAACAGACTGCGACAGTGACGATACAAGATGCTTAGCAATGTGCTCTTGCCTTGATTTCCGTGTCCACGAATCATGACAATACGGGAAACGGCACTCTCGGTCAGTGTGGCCTCGAAAGTGCTGAAGGCTGCGTCGCAGTTGACGAAGCCATCACGATCCACGGTCACGGCAGTCGCAGGATAAGCGGGCAGCACAGCGGAGGGAGGAGATGAAACGGCAGCCAACGAAGCAACCACACTGCCCTGAAGCCAGGTGATGAGGTCAGCAAGGTCGCTGGCGCGGGCATTGGGCGAGAACCGATGGTAATCTTTGATTTGATCTGGCAGGCCGATTTCGTCACCCGCATTCAGAATAACGACGCGGAACTTCTCGTTGATTCCCTTGCGCTCCGCAATCTGCTGGAAAATACGCCGTGCTTCGATGGCCGCTCCCACGCCAACTCCGGGATCAGCTTTGTTCTCATAAACCAATGAGTATGATGGTGTGGCGATGATGAGCACCCGGTCATTGGCTTCAACCTGGGCATAAGACCAGTTCAACCAGCCCTCCGAGGGCCCGCCCATGTTCCATTCCTCCTCATTTTTCAACGCATCCAGAACCACGTGGAGACCAGCGGTGCGAAGCTTGAACGCTAAATCACGCACCCGTTGGGAGTGCGTGTCGTTCTCATGGCGGTAACTGAGGAAAACAGAGGTCACAGAGCTAGGTCAGATAGCGTGACTGCCTGACAAAGGCCAGTAAAAACGCAACGGCTGTTTTCCTCGGCAGAATGGTCTGCGACACCCTCCGCGCACGTCGGAAACACAGGATCTCAGCCACCGAAAACTGGGCCAGCGATACTCCACTCGCAAACACAAGACATCGTCTTAGCGGATCCCTAGTAGCGTTTCCAGCAGATGATAAGAGGGCGCGGGTGGAGGCAGGACAGCGGAATTCAGTCCGCCGAAGTATCTTCAAGACGCTCGACGCACGAGCGAGTCTCAAGCGTTTTTCTCCTTTGACGGAGGGTTGCGGGCTCAGGCCCGCGCTCCGTTGCCAGCCGCAGTTTGTCCATTCGCACGGTGCCGCACTTCAGGCTTGCCAAGAAAGAGGGCGTTGTGATTTCATCCTCACGTCATGGGCTTCGAAGTGTCAGCTCGGAGATCGGTGTCTGCTGCTGAAGAGTGGCGGAAGGGCGCTTCATTGGCCCGTGGCATGGCGAAACGATTCGGGAGGACGGAGGTCTCTGCCGGGCGGATCTCCGAACGGTTTTTCCGTTTCCCCCGCTCGGCGGGGGGCTCCACTTTTTCGTGCAGGGGAACCGCTGAATGGTTTTCCGCTTCCCCCTGCTCATCGGGGGGCTTCACTTTTTCATGCAGGGGAACCGCTGAATGGTTTTCCGCTTCCCCCCGCTCGGTGGGGGGCTCCACTTTTTCGTGCAGGGGAACCGCTGAATGGTTTTCCGCTTCCCCC
>CAYMHJ010000579.1:0-2903 GCA_964390165.1 uncultured Prosthecobacter sp.
CCCACTGCACGCCGGAGGCGATTTCGATGAAACGCACCCCAGCCTCGGCCATCCGACGCGCCAACAGACATTGCCGCGCGAATTGATCCTTCCCCTGGCCGATGCCGTAGAGCTTCAGAATGTGCTCCGGTTCGCCACGCAGGTCGAGCACGTCGGGAACCTCGCTCTGCATGCGAAACGCGAGTTCAAAGGATTCAATCGCCCCTTCGATCTCGGGATGATGCCCATCGCGCTCCATCTTCCGCTCGTTCAGGCCGCGGATGAGATCAATCTGCGCGCGCTGGAGATCGCGCGGGATGTTTTTGTTCTCGATGTTCTTCATCGGCGGCCCTGGAGCCACGTCCTTCTTCAACAGCGCCGCATACAGGTCAGGAAGCTGCGATCCGCCGATCTTCGTGCCCTGGCAGATCGCGGGCAGGAACGAACTGCCGTAGTTCTGCGCGCCGCCGTTGTCTGCCGGTGGATTCAGCGTGATGAAGCCGGGCAGGTTCTCGTTTTCCGTGCCAAGACCATAAAGCGACCACGCGCCCACCGAGGGCCGCACGAACTGAAAACTGCCCGTGTGCATCTGCACAAAGGCCTGCGCATGATTCGGCAGGTCGGTGTTCATCGAGTTGATGATGCACAGGTCATCCGCATGCTTCGCCAGCTTCGGATACAGCGTCGTCATCCACTGCCCTGACTGTCCGTATTGACCAAACGGATGCACCGCGCCAAACAGCTTGGCCCCCGCCGAATCGCGGCCCAAAGTCGCCGTTTTGCCATCGCGCTTCGTGAGTTCCGGCTTGTAGTCAAACAAGTCCACATGCGACGGCCCGCCACGCATCGTGAGGAAGATCACGCGCTTCGCCCGCGCGGCAAAATGCGGCATTTTCGATGCCAGACCGCCTTTACCCTGGGCCAAGGCACAGAAAGCCAGCCATCCGATGCCGGAGGACATCGAGGTCAGCATGTGACGACGTGAGAATGGAGGTGTGTTCATAATGGTTAGTCGGCAAATCGGAACTCCGCGCTCGCCAGCAGGGATTGGCAGAAGGCCGCCAGCAGCTTGGATTCGTCGCCGGAGTTGGTTCGGAGGAATTTTTCGGCGAGAGCGACTTCCTGCGCGTCAGGCGTGCGATTGAAGCAGAGCTGAAATGCGAGTTCGATTTGATTGGGAGCGGATTGAATGCGTTTCGCGAGCGCGGCGGCCATTTCCTGCACGAAGGGGCCGTTGAGCATGTACAAGCCTTGCAGCGGCACGTTGGTCACATCGCGATCTCCCGTCACCAGATTCGGATTTGCCACGTCAAACTGCTCCAGCACGTCAGGCAGATGATCGCGGATCACGGGCAGGTAAATCGAGCGGTGATGCGAGCCGTCGAGATCCGGCGGCAGCTTCGTGTTGAAGCCGATCAACGACACCGACTGCCCGTCCAGTTCCGCCACGAGCGACCCGGGACGACGAGAGGTGTCCAGCAAACCCGAAACCGCGAGCATCGAGTCGCGGATGACCTCCGCGTCGAGGCGGCGTTTGTTCGCGTGAGAGAGGAGTCTGTTATCTGGATCAGACTCTACGCCCTTCGCCCTTTGCCCTCCACTTGCTTGGCGATAGGTCTCCGACATCACGATCTCCTTGATCAGCTTCTTCACCGACCAACCGCCGTCCATGAACTTGATCGCGAGATAGTCGAGCAGTTCGGGATGGCTCGGGCGTTCGCCACTGAAGCCGAAGTTATCGACCGTGCGCACCAAGCCCGCGCCAAACAGATGCCGCCACACGCGGTTTACCATCACGCGGGCGGTGAGCGGGTTGTCGCGGCTGGTGAGCCATTTCGCCAGCTCCAGGCGACCGCTTTGCTCCTTCGGCATGGAGATCTTCAAATCCATCACGCGCGGAAAGCCGCGCGGCACAGTCTTTCCGGGATGCGCGATCTCGCCGCGCTCGTAGAGCGCTGAATCGGTGATGCGTTTCGCGTCCTTCACGCCCATGCACAGCGGCAGGGCGCGGCCTTTGTCATCCACGGCCTCCAGAGCACCCTCCACGCCGCCGCGCGTCCAGAGGATGCGCAGCGCGTTGCCGAGCAGCTTGTTGAACTCGCCGCTGATGTCGCGGTTCTCAATCTTTGCCTTCGCGATGTACTCGTTCTGCGCCTTGTCATCGGCGTTCAGCTTCGCCAGATCGGCCTTGAGCTGCTTCACGCGTGCTTCTGGCAGCGATTTGCCGACAATGGGCTGTCCAGTAAGCTCCGGCAGGCGGATGAGGTGGCCGTGATTGTTGTTCTCGGAGTCGATCCAATTCCCGTAAAAGGTCTGCGTGCTCTTGAAGATGCCCGCAAGGCCGTAGTAGTCCTCCATGCTAAAGGGTTCCGTCTTGTGATCATGGCAGCGCGCGCAGGCGATGCTGCTGGCCATCACAGCACGCGTCACGGTGTCGAGCTGCTCATCCGCCACATCGGCGGCGAACTGCGCCTTGTTCTGCTCGTTGAGCCCCTTCGGCCCCATGGCGAGAAATCCGGTCGCGATGAGCAGACGCGCACGCTCGGCGTCGTCTTTGGCGGGCAGCAAATCTCCCGCGATCTGCTCCGTGATGAAGCGGTCATACGGTACGTCAGCGTTCACTGCGTCGATGACGTAGTCGCGGAAGCGCCACGCGTGCGGGAAGGTCAGATTCGACTCACGACCGTTCGATTCCGCGTAGCGCACCACATCCAGCCAGTGGCGGCCCCAGCGTTCGCCGAAGCGTGGGCTCTGCAAAAGCGCGTCCACCTGCTTTTCGTAGTCGGACATGTCTGACTTGTCCGACACGGACGGCGGCAGGCCGGTGAGATCAAAAGAAAGCCTCCGCAGCAGCACCACGCGCTCCGCAGGAGGCGCGGCCTTCAAACCCGCCTCCGCCAGCTTTTCACGAATGAAGCCGTCAA
>CAYMHJ010000580.1:0-2893 GCA_964390165.1 uncultured Prosthecobacter sp.
TAAGCGCGAGCGTGAGCGGCGCGGCGGCATCACCACGACGGCGCAGGGTGAACTTACCTGCGATGAGGTTTTCTTCCACCGCATCCGTGGCGGTGACATAGAGCGTGGCACGCGGAATGACCGCACCCGTGGCGATCCTGCCCAGATCCCACAGCTCCTCGATGTCATTGGTCGTCAGCAGCAGGCCCTCGAGACGGATCGTGGCGTCCGCCGCGCCGAGGTGATCGCCGTTGGCATCCACCGAGATGATGGTGTCTTCCGTTTCCAACGTCACCGTCAAATAATCGGACAAGAATCGCCCGCTGACGGGTTCGAGAATCTGCGTGAGATCAAGAACATCACCTGCAGCGGAATCGAAGTCCTTGATGGTGTCAGTGCCGCCATCATTGGCGATGATGAAGCGGTCTGCGCCTGAGTATCCGCGCAAGGAGTCGTCTCCCGGCCCGCCAGCGATCCAGTCGGCCTCGCCCGAACCGATGAGCGAATCCGTCTGGTCCGAACCGATGAGCAGACGCGGGAAATCCGCGCCGATGGCCGAGGTGTAGGCCTGATAAGCGGCATCTGATTTGACCTCATCGAGAGCCTGAGGGCCAGAAGATGTGCGCAAGTTGCTAGCACCGGCACGGGAGGCATCATGGATCACGCGAGCGGGATCAGTGCCGCCGGGCAACGGCAGATTCCAAACTGCAAAGAGATCCGTCTGGCTGGTGGCGAGGCTGACGCCCACCTCCACGTTCGAGGCGAATTCAGGATGCTCATCACGCACGCTGAAGGCCAGCACCGCGTCATTTGGCAATGTCGTGGCACCATCATGCGTGAAGATCACGCGCCCGGCGTCCACATCCGCCTGGGTGAAGGCGCTGCCTGCGGGCAAAGCGCGGCCATCGAGCTGAAGGCCATGCAGACGTGCGCTGATGCCGGCGGGCAGTGTTTGCAGCGTCCACACGATCTGCGCTGGCGTGCTGTCGGCGTCCGTCATGCTGGCGACGAGCGCAGAGCTGCCGCCGCTGAGCAGCGTGAGCACGGGAGAGCCGGCGAGACGTGGTCGAACGTCAGAGTGATTGGGATTGGAGCCAGCGCGGTATTCGGCGAGGTTGGTGATCAAATCGCGGTCAGGATCGAGCGCGGCATCATCGAGCAGTTTGTTGAGGCCGTATTTGTCCTCCCACCAGTCGGCCATGCCGTCGTAGTCGCTGTCAGGCAGCGGGAAGTTCACGATGAGGTCCGCGCGGCGAAACAGACCGCGATCAGGCGCGACGGAGTCGAAGCTGGTCTTCGTGGGGTCGATCAGCGTTGCCGCATGGCCGTCGATGGTGATCTCGACGTTTTGGAAGCGCGAGGCGTTGTCGTTTTGAATGAGCAGGCCGTCGAGTTCAGCCGGAACAGACAGGCTGGCGATGGCGATGCGCTGTGGCAGACGGATGTGATATGAAAACTCGCCGTTTTTCAGCGGGGCGAGTTGTGCGCGAGCAATGAAGGGAGCGCCGCCGCCCGCAGGCGTGACTTTCCAAATGAGCGAGCCGCGGGTGAGCAGGTAATCCTCGCCAGCGCCGCGATGCAGCACCTTGCCGTAGAAGACGGTGTCCGTCTCGCTGAGGAAGGCGAGGGCCGGTGTGGCAACGAAAGCCAGGATGAAGCAGAAGAGTTTCATGGTCGTCGTGGAAGGGGTTCAGTTGCCGCTGACGGAGTAGGTTTGGAGCATGAGCTTGATGTCGCGCACACCGAGCAGATCGCGTTTGGCCGGATCGGTGCCTGAGGAGGACTGTGTCTCGCCGCTCTTCGGCAGGCCATGGATGAAGGTGTTTAGCCCTGCGGTGCTGCTGGCGGCATCGTAGAGCAGGCTGGCATTCGGAATGATCAGCACCCACTTCGTATTCCAGGCGCTGCGGCCCACGAGGCGGGAGCTGGTGATGATGTCATCGCGAGTGGTGCCCACGCTGTCCGGGAAGGCGCGGAAGCTGCTGAATTTGCGGATCTCGTCGAAGTAGCCGCTGGTGCTGCCGGTGAAGGGATGCCAGTCGGGATTCGAGAGCTGCGCGGGCGTGATGGGCAGCGGCGCGGGGATGCGCTGATCCACCACATTCCACTCGCGGGTCTGTAGCGTGGTACTTTCCGGCATGAACATACGGTCCGCTCCGAGTGGGACGAGGTACACCTGCGGTGTGACGGACATGCTCGCGGTGTTGTAGCTGTCAAAGCGCACGCCGACGGCGCGAATTTTCGTGGCGAACTCGCTGGCATTCAGGGCGCTGTCTCCAGCGGCCAGCGTGTTGTCGAACCAGTTTTTGCCGCTTTGAATCGTGGACGTGAAGGGGATCACAAGAGCAGGCTGCGGCACGGGATTGCCGCTGCCATCGAATTCCGCCGCGAAGGGACGGCAGAACCGGCGGTAGATGAAGCCGTAGTTCGTCGTGCCGTCGCTGTGCGTGTAGTTCCAGAGGTCCGGCACACGCCAGGTTTCGAGCTTCTGCCTCCAGGTGGCGTCTTCACGCGTGCTCATTGCCACACGGCCCAGATCGGCACGGAGGCTGAAGGTGTAGATCTGGTTCGATGGATTGTTGAAGCCCATCTGGCCTTTGAAGTGGTCGTAATTGCCCTTCAGCGTCGCCAGCTTGCTGGCGAGGCCACCATGCGCCAGAACGGGCTGACCGTTCTGCCACACACCAAGGTCCCGCGTGCGAATGATGTCCGCCAGCAGCGGCGTGTTGTTCGCGGCGTGGTTGTCAGGCAGGTTCAAATCATACGCATAGGCCTTTCCAGCGAGATAAGCATAACGCGCTGCCAAATCGTAGGCGCTGCGATACTTCCGCAGGGCATCATTCCGCGTGACGCGGAAGGTCATGTCCTCGTAGCGTTGCTTCGTCGTGGTGGAAGCGACGCGTTGGTTGAAGGC
>CAYMHJ010000581.1:0-2869 GCA_964390165.1 uncultured Prosthecobacter sp.
CGGCGATCAAATGGTGATGCAAACGGTGCGACACACGAAGTCACGGTGACGAGGCCAGGAGGCGGTCCGCATGGGCCGCGCTCCATCCCTCAACACCATGAGCAAGAAAGCACTCGTCGAACAACTCCGTCTCCGACTCGCCAGCAACGACCGCTGGGCTCTGCGCGCTCTCCTGCGCATCTACCAGAACCAGACTGCCGACGAACAGACGCGGGACACCACCCTGGAGCGCAACGGCATCGGGTTCACCGGTCCCGATGCTGAAATCCTCTCCAGCTTTGCCCGGCAGTATCAAAGGCGCGGATGCCTGAGTCCAAAGCAGATGGTCATTCTGCACCGCCGCATCCCGGCCTACGCGCGCCAAATCGTGCAGCACGGGGACACAACGCGGCTCGAATCCGCTCTCTGCACTCACGCCTGAACACTTCCCCTCAATCCAAACTGAACAACCGATGAACCAGACACCCTGCCCTGATCTTTTGACCCGCATGAATACTGCCATGTTCGCCGCAGGCCGCGACGGCTCGCATGACCATCTCATGGAGGTGCTGCATGATGCGGCGCTTGACCAGCTGCAACAATGCCATGGAGAGCTCGGATTGAGCGAGTTTCCTGGAGCCGACCTATGCCTCACGCTCAACTCTGAGCAGGAGATGGAGGCGATCCGGTGCTTCAAGGAGGGGTTCTGGTCATCTTGTGCCGGTCAGACCCGCTGCGATCTTATCGAGCGTGTGATGCAGACTGTTTATGATGCCACCGAGAGCTGGTGCGATGGCGGCCTCGGGGCGGACCTCGCCTATCTGGCCTGGGCCATCGCCGCGGGCACGAGCGTGCAGTGGCCGGCTGGCAGCGCGACGCGCAGGCTCTTTGAGCGCCTGTTCCCGGAGGATGATCCCGTGTGGAAGCGCATCGAGCTGCCTTGATCCCTTTGGCGGCTCACGCTGTCCGCGTTCCGCAGCAGGGGGTATCAACGCTCAAGCTCTCGCTTGGTCATCAGCCACTCCATGGCTTTGAGCTCGCCCTCGACCTGCACACGGCGGGTGTATTGGCGCAACTCAGACTCCGTGAGCGTGGGCAGCAGTTCCGTGTGACTTTGGATCACCGATTTGATGCGGGCGATGCGCTTGTCCATCTCGCCCAGCCTCTCAACGACGATGCGTTGATCGCCCGGCACGAAATCAAAGACATGAAGCTGGTTCAGCAGCTTGCGCTCCATGGAGACACTGATGAGCTGGTTGATGAGCAAGTCTCTATCCCCGCGTCCGCCCACCAACTCGGCGGCCTTCGTGCCGGAGCGCCCCAGTGATTCCGCTTTGGTTCGATCACCCCGCTCTTTGGCGTCCACCATCGCCTCCGCGATTCCTGCGCTTAACTTCATCACCTCGCCGCTCATCACGGGCGTTTGCGCCATGCCCAGCCACTCGGCCTCCATTCCCTTGTAGCCCGCACTGTGATACGCGTCGGTGATGCCGGACTGCCATGTTTCACGAAAATCATTCATGCGTGTCGATTCGAGTGCGGACAGCTCCTTCATTGCCCCATCGATATCCCTGCCATCGAGGGCCGACTTTGCTGCCAAAAGATAGCCCAGCGAGTTGCCGGGATCGTGCTCCTTCAGGCGTGCGATCCATTCCCCGGCCTCTGGTCTGCCGCCACGCTTGATAAGCATCGTCGCGGCGACTCGCGGGTCGTCAGGAAATCGCTTCGCAGCCTCGTCCAACCACTTGTCACCGCCGTCACCGAGCATGGAGGCCACAACCAAACTCAGTGCATCGCGCCCACGCGACTCCACATAGTGCTCGATCTGATCCGGCGTGAGTTTGGCAATCTCACCGTTCAGCATCCGCTTCAGGAAATCCGACCCCTGCTCTGCGGGGACCGGATGTTTCACGTCCACGGCTTTTGTCGACGATTCGGGCTTCGACTGCCGTTCTTCCAGCTGTGGACGGGCGGCAGGCCAAAAGACGACCGCTGCGACAGCGAGGACGCACAGCACAGCAAGACCAAAGTAGAAGCGAGGAGAGATGTTCACGAAGCAAGGACGGATGAGAGCGAGTTTATTGTCTATTCGACCCAAGTTTCGATCTCAAGGCTTGATGCTCGACTCCACCTTCACGCTGAGGTCAGGAGCCACGGTCGCAGTGACGCGGTAATGTGGCGATGCCTCCAGGTAACCATCCTCGGGCGGATGGAGGCGCTTGCCATTCGCGTCGAAGGCCACCCGCAGGCCCGAGTCAGACGTCGGGCGCACTGCCGATTTGCGCTGCCGCCTGCAACAATGTCGCCGAGCGTTTCCGAAAAGCCGGTGCCGGAGGTTACCACATTTGTGATCGTAACGCCCGAGTGATTGCGCACTGTCACCTGCGGATGGCGCGAACAGCCCGGCAGTCCCGATACGATCAGGAGCGACATACAGAGAAACATGATGAATGAGGAGTTCATGATGGTCTTTTACTACGGGCTAGGCGGGCAGGATCGCAATACATGTTTGCGCGTCGAAAAATGGTGATGCAAACGGATGGATTAACGAAGTCACGGTGACGAGGCAGGAGGCATGTCCAAGCATCGCCGACGTCGTTCGTCCCACCCTCCGTCGCCTGATCTCGAACCCCTGTTCGCATGGCTCGCTGTGGCGGGTCTGATGGCGGCTCTGGTGCTGCTTGGCTGAACCCACAATCCAATCCCACCATGCCCACACGACACACCCCTGAAATCGAACTGCCCCCGGATGCAGCCACTGCTGATGATCACCGCAACCCGCGACGCAGAAGGCGCGAGGCCGAGGAAGCCGCCCCTGAGCTCGGCCTCATCGTGGAGCCGGAGCCTCGCCACTGCCTCGACAAGCTCATCCTGCATCCGGAGGTGAAGA
>CAYMHJ010000582.1:0-2865 GCA_964390165.1 uncultured Prosthecobacter sp.
CACAGGGTTCTTGGTAAAATTCCCGCTGACGATCGGTCGAGTTTCAAAGCCAATTTTTTCCAGCGCAGCCAGCATTTCCTTTCGCGTGAAACCGGTTTCCGGCCGCAGGGTCAAGGCAAATCCAAACCAGCTGGATTGGCCAATCTCGTGCTGGATCGAGAACAACGGATGATTCTGCATCGATTCAACCCAGAGCGCGCCATTCGCACGCCGCCCCCTGATCAGGCTAGGCAGCTTCTTCAACTGCTCCTGGCCCAGCGCGCCCGACATTTCCAGCGGCCGAAGATTGTAGCCCGGCAGCACGAAACGGTAGCTCTCCTCGAATGGGTCCGAGGATTTCCGCCCTGTCAGCTTGTTGATCTCCGGCAGGTTGCGCGTCCAGCCATGCGCGCGCAGCGCCAGAAGAATGTGGTAAAGTTCCTCGTCGTCCGTGACGACAAGTCCGCCTTCCATGGTGGAGATATGGTGCGAGTAGAAGCTGGAAAAGCTTCCCATCACGCCAAAGGTACCGGTCTGCCTCCCGTTGTAGGTTGCCCCCATCGATTCGCAGTTGTCCTCGATCAGGACAATTTCCCGGCCCTTGATCATCTCACTGATGCGGTCGAAGTCGTTGGAATTGCCGAGCAGGTTGACGCACATGATGGCGCGCGTCTTGTCGGTGATCGCCTCGTCCAGCGCTGTCAGGTCGAAGTTGAGCGTGTCGGCATCGATATCGACGAACTTCAGGTGCAGGCCGTACTGATGCAGCGGGAAGAAGGTCGTCGACCAGGAAACCGCGGGCACGATCACCTCGGCGCCGGCATCAAGCCGCAAGCTGTCATTGCGCGTGTAGCGCAGCGCCGCAACCATCGCGAGGTTGGCCGACGAGCCCGAGTTGACCATCACCGCATATCGAGCACCAACCCAGTGGGCAAACTGCTTTTCGAATGCCTCGACTTCGGAACCCATTGAATACCGATCCGAGGCGATGACGCGCTGCAAGGCGTCAAGCTCGGCTTGATCCCAAGACGAGGTAGCAAGTGGAAAGCGCGCGGTCATCTGGAGCGATCCTTCAGATAAAAGGCGTAGGTTTCCCTGATGCCCTGTTCGAGCGGCGTCGGCGGGGACCATCCCCATTGCGTCTGCTTGGTCACATCGAGCAGTTTCTGTTTCATTCCTACCGGACGGCTCAGATCATGCCTAAACGTTCCATTCCAGCCGATGACCCGAGCCGCGGTCTCATAGTATTCGTTGATGGTATGGTCACTGCCCACGCCGACGTTCATAGTTTCGGGAACGGCCGCAGGGTCTTTCAAGGCCATCAGAACTGCCTCAGCGAGATCCCCGGCATACATGAACTCGCGCCGCGCTGTTCCATCGCCCCAGATTTCGATCTCTGGTGCACCCGCGAGCTTGGCCT
This sequence comes from uncultured Prosthecobacter sp., assembly GCA_964390165.1. Classification (GTDB taxonomy): domain Bacteria; phylum Verrucomicrobiota; class Verrucomicrobiia; order Verrucomicrobiales; family Verrucomicrobiaceae; genus Prosthecobacter. The sequence goes on from CAYMHJ010000582.1 coordinate 1,400, forward strand.
CGTGGATCTTGTGGATGACCGAAGGCAAAACGTGGGAATGCCGCGGATCGAATTTGTCCCACTTGCCATAGAGATTGCAGGGAATCAGGGTTCTGTAGCGTAGCGCGGGATTCTCGCGGACAGCAAACTGGCACATCCGCATCGTGACAATCTTCGCGAGCGCATAGCCTTCGTTCGTCGGCTCCAATTCGCCGGTCAGGACCAGCGGTTCTGCCAGCCCGGTGCCGAGTGTCCGCGGATACATGCAGCTAGATGACAGATTGACAAGGGTGGTCACGCCAGCCGCAATGCTGCCGCTGACGATGTTCAGCCCCATCTCGGCATTGTCGAGCAGAAAACGAACCGGCGCGGCCATATTCGCCTGAATCCCGCCTACGACACCGGCCGCATGCACGACGGCGTCAACCCGCTGCGTTGCGAGGAAGCGGTGGACGGCACCCTTATCGCGCAGGTCAAGCTCGGCGCTTGTCGGTGCAAGCACCTCCCAGGCCGCGATGTCAGGGTGGTGAAGCAGGTTTTGCCCCACCATCCCGCTGCCGCCGGTAACCAGCAAACGCTGCCTGTCTGCCATCTCAGCGTGTCTCCGTCGAAACAGACAGTTCCATTCCGCGGGCTGTGAGCATGGCACTGGAAATGTGCATGCCGTGAGCTTCCCGGCGCTGCACTGTGATCCTTGGGGCATGCGTCCTTGCAACCGCGCGAGGCGAGTGCGGGCGAAAGGGGGTACCTTGTTCCAGGCTTGGGAAGCGGATCGGACCCTGCCTGCGCAGCGCGCCCGCGACCTGGACACACGGCGTGTCCGATCGTGATTCCAGATTTTCGGCTGCATGGGACTGTCCACCCGAGTGTTCAATCTCGTGCGATTCGAACTCGGAGATCAGCCGTTTCGGGCGCGAGATACCTATCAGATCGCGGCGATGCAGTCTGAACCGAACCGCTGCATCACGCGGACCCTCGAAGATGTCATCAAAGCACTGAGTGCCGAACAGAGATGCGCGCCCTTCTACTCCGTGACCCTCGTATCCCTTCTGCAATTGCAGCTCTGACAAGTAGGAACGGTCCTGCCCGGTCACACCGGTAACTGGTGCCAGCTTCATCTTTAATCTTGTTCCTTGCGGGACTTATCTGGGAGCGTTCTGTTGTTGAAGCAGCGGGTGTCAATCTTCGGAGCGGATCAATGAGCAGCGTACAACGACCTTGCTTTCCAGATGCGGGCCGTCGCCACTCCCCTCGACATTCGGGCACAGCAAAGCATCGATGTACAAGGAGCACAGGTTGAACCGCCGCGCCCCCATGTCAAGAGAAAATCCCTTCGTTTCGTCGCGCCCGCTGGTGGTGTTGCTCTGACCCCCGGCACTCATCCAGCCGAAACCAGAGCCGGCGGGTGACATTTGCCCCTTTGCGCGGAGTAAAAAATGGGCGATCGGCGGAACGCTTCCGTTTCGTGGAGCCGATCGCCCGTTGCG
>CAYMHJ010000583.1:0-2846 GCA_964390165.1 uncultured Prosthecobacter sp.
GTCGTTCGCGCCGATGGCGGCACTCTTGGGTATTGCCGTTGAACCGTCTCGGTCGCGGGCGGTCCAAACTTCTTCAGTAGCTGGGTCTTATGATCAGTCTGATGAAACTCTGCGGCTTGGTGCAGACTTCAAGGTTCAGGGTGATTGGATCGGCAAGATCAAGATTTCTGGCGATCGGGAATACTTCAGTGCTATCTGCAGGAAGTTTGAGGTCGTCGGGCTAACACATTCCGAGCAAGGCAAGGACTGGGGTCTACTCATTCGGTTTCAAAATCCTGCGGGACAAATCGTTGAGCTCGAACTCAAGAGTGAGGAGCTGCATTCGGCTAGTCCGGCGCTGCGAAGTCGAGTAGCTGGCGCAGGGCTCACGATCATTCCGACAGCTTCTCGTCAGTTCGACGACCTCATTGCCACACTGGATACCGAGCATCATATCTCGGTTGTGTCGCGACCGGGCTGGCATGATGCAGTCTTCGTTGCACCAACAGGAGTGATTGTTGGCGCTGATGATCGCAGCATTCGGCTCAAGGATGACGCGGGTACCGAAGATCGAAGTGTCAGTGGCGATCTTGCTGCTTGGGTTCAGGCGACGCATGAACTCGCATGTGCCAATGATCACTGGGCACTCGGGCTCGCGGCCGCATTTGCGGGCCCTGTCGTCCAGCTTTGCGGCATGGATAGTTGTGGCATCAATCTCAGCGGACCTACAAGCTTTGGCAAGTCGACGTCGCAAGAGATCGCCGCAAGCGCCTGGGCCAACCCTCGGGCCCGCAAGGGGGTGATGCACACGATGCGTGCAACAGGCAACGCGATCGAGAACCTTGCGGTGCGGAGCACGGGGACTGTTCTCTGTCTCGACGAACTCCGGCATGCAAATCCCAAGGAGATCGGTTCTATCGTCATGGCGCTCTCAGGAGGTTCGGCCAAGTCCCGACAAACGCGGTCTTCGGGTCTTCGTAGCTCACCATCGTGGGAGACCTTCTACATTCTTTCGAGTGAGCGCCCCTTGAGGGATATCATCGAGAGCTCGGGTGATGCCTATCTCGGAGGTTTCACGGTTCGCCTGCCCGATGTCTCGGTGGCAGAGGGCAGAAAGTGCGATCAGACTTGGGTGCGCGCGAAGTGTGACGCCCTCCGCGCAAACTATGGCGCAGCCGGGCCTCTCTTTGTCTCTGGTCTCATCACAGCCGGCTTCGCTCAGGACCCTGGGCCGGTTCGAGACCGATTCGGTGAGATCTGCATCAAGCTTACACGTGAAGCAGGCTCGAGTGAGCCAGCGATCGCGCGTGCTGCCAAGGTCTTTGCCGTGTTGGCTGTCTCGGTCAAGCTCGCTTCGGAAGTTGGTCCGATGCAAGCTGCAACGGCTGAGGTAGTTGTTGCTGCGATCGATCGCGCTTGGCTGAGCTTTGCAGCGTCCACCAGTGCGAATGCGATTGATCCGGTAAGTGAAGCCATTACGGGGCTAACGAACGCTTATGCGTCGCGCAAAGACTTGGACATCATTCCAATTGAAGGGTCCAGAAAGTTTCGGGAGGCTGTAGGTTGGTACGAAGAGGGTTTGGTATATATCCGGCGCGACAAGTTGGTCGCCCTATCCAATGCCAAGGTCGGAGTAGAGGCCATCATCAAGCGCTTGAAGGAGCAGGAAGCGCTCATGACGCCGCGGGGGGACGATCGACTATATCACCGCTATCTGAAGGGTGTCGGGAAGGTCGAAGTTTATAAATTGGACGCCGACGTGCTGGAACTGGATACCACGAGGCCTCCTGACCCCGCAGATGAGGACTGATCACTGACACATCAAACCGGCGGCGCGCTGTCGCCGGTTTCTCCGGTTTCTCCGCTCATGCGGGAGAGCGGGGGCCAGTCACCCCTCAGACTACGAGGGGGCTCGGGAGCAGTCTGAGTGCACGCGCGACTTACTTCTGAATAATGGAGAAAGCGGATAACCCGGAAAAACGAGGGCGGCTCAGGAGGGTAAAGCTTCTCGGGCTTTTCCTGCTTTGGTTGTCATTGTGACACCAATAGGCTCTCAATCTGGGGGTGCTGCCTTGACCGGATTGGCAGATGTGCGCTTCGCTGCTCGGGTGGTGATCTTTTCTACCAATGGTACCTTTCCCACCCCTCGCCCCCGCGGGCTGCGCCACTCCGCGGTGCCCGAAGCGCGGCGGCTCCAAAACAATGAAATTACAAACTCTGACAAAACGTGGCCTCACGAGCACGGATTGTCTTCGAGGCAAATGTTTTGAATTGTTTTACTCTTTTGCCCCAAAGGGCGGCGTGTAACCGTTCGAGAAGTGGATATTCAGTAGCCTACATTTGCCAGTCACAGAGCCTCTACTCCGCCCCCTAGCCGCTGTCGGCAGGGCTAGTTTCTCAATTAATCGGTGGCCCGAAAAGCCGGGGGCAGGTCAGGCGTACTTCACGGCAGGTCTCGCGCAAAACACGCCGCGGCTTTTTTGAAATGTCGCTCTCTTCCTTGACCTTCTCTAGCTCGCGCTTGAGGCGCGCAACTTCGCTCTCTTCCGACAATGACTTGCGGCCAGGACCGCGGAAGGCCGCTTCCTTCTTCTGGCTAAGCTGCTCTTTCCACTTGTAAAGCTGATTGCGGCGCACGCCGAGCTCAAGTGCCAGTTCCACTGCTAACTTCTTGCCAAGATCCAGCAGCCTGACTGCTTCGATCTTGTACTCTTTACTGAAGGACACTCGCTTTCCCATTCGACACCTCCTCGGGTAGTATAACCCCGTTTTGAAGTGTCCGGGAAACCCGGGTTAGCTCAGACACCGTTCTAATACGGTGGCATAATGAAAACTGCCGTCTGCGGCAGCCGTTGAGGCGCACCTAT
>CAYMHJ010000584.1:0-2833 GCA_964390165.1 uncultured Prosthecobacter sp.
CAATCTCAGTGCCGCCCAAAGACGAGTTTATGACAGCCTTTTCGAGAACCAGTCGGCTGGTGGGACCTATCATGATGGGGGATGTCAGGCCAGGAGCGGAAAAAACTCAAAATATTCTGCCGCCCCGTCTGCCGAGTGGGCGCTGGCCGGGTTCACCAAACCGCCCGGGAACTCGAACGGGGTGCCCAACTCGCAGGCGGGTCGCCTCCAATGCCTGTCCGCTCTGGCCGTGCACCTGCACCAGCACCCGACTTACCAGACGCCCACCGGTGGCCCGCGTACGGAGGTGACCTCGGTGCGCTCTCAGGCCCTGCATGATCAACTCAGCGCCCGCCGTGAGGCGGCGAACGCTGCCGCCACGGCCCAGTCGGTGGCTCTGGCAGCGAAGAAAGCCGGACTCCAGAGCCTGCGCCGCCTGCTGATCGCCCTGGTGGATGAGCTGGAACTGCGCCTCTCCAGCGATGATCCGCGCTGGGAAATCTTCGGCCTGAACATCCCGGCGAATCCGCGCGCGCCTGATCCCGCCCTCGATCTGGTTTTGACCACGGTGGGCCTGGGCCGTGTGCTGGCGGAGTGGGAGCCCGGCACCCGCAGCAACAATGACCGCATCCTGATCCAGATCGACGGCGTGGACGCGGACTTCCGCGAATACGGCAAGAGCGGCGGCGACGGTGAGGAGCTGCTGAAGAACCAGCCCAGCGGCGCGACGCTACGCGTGAAGATCATCGCCATGAACGGCAGCCTGGAGGCGCTGACCGGCCCGGTGGCGGAGATCGTTGTGATCTGAGGCCCCAATTTGCAGTCCATGGAGTGATCACCCCCGGTTTTATTCTCAAACGATGTTTGCCAGTCCGGCTGAGTTGGACCAAGATGCACGCATGTCTGTCTCCCAGGTCACCCACGAGATTTCGCAGATGACGGAAGAAGAGCAGTTTCATGTGGCTGCCTACCTTCAGCATTTGGTCGATGAACGTCAGGAAAGCCACGCAAAGGCTTTGTCTGCAGCCAATGAACGGATGGATTGCGGACAGAAAGTGACCTGGGAAGAGCTGACGGCACGTCACGAGCAACTCGAACTCCAAGGTCGCTGAGTCATGGCGAGGACTCCTCGACTCGTGCTGGACGGTGAAGCGGTGGAGACGCTGTTAAGTCTGCCTTCCACATCACGAAAGCGCATCATACGCACACTGGAACAGCTTGGCGCGAACGATCCGCAGGAGTCACAGGATTTCGAGGAGCGTGATGCCCGGGCAGACGCATCAGTGTGAAGGCTGTTCGCCCCGTTTTGATTCGCTACTGGCTGGATGGCCCTGTGGATGAACTGCGGGTGATCGCTCTGGACGTGGTTCGAAACTGGCGATGGTAGAAGCTTCCGCAGGGCGAGATCGCCCATTGCCAACCGAATCCACCAAACCTCTCCCCGCGAGGTTACGAAGTGACGAAACACTCTCCTCAGCGGGGATAAATATCCGAACTTTGGCCTCCTCTCCCCCGGCGGTGCATGCGTCGGCTCCGAGGAGCCGGTTCGGGAGTGATCACCCCCGCTTCAGGCCCTCCACCAGCCTCTCGCCCGCTGCACGCAGCGTCTCCTCCTTCTTCGCGAAGTGGAAGCGGATGTAGCGGTGCTCGGGCTCGCGGAAGAAGCTGCTGCCGGGCACGCCGGTGATGCCCACCTCCTTGGTCATCCATTCCGCCGCCTCCGTGTCTGTCTTGAAGCCCAGCGATGAGATGTCCAGCAGCGTGTAGTAGGCCCCCTGTGGCTCGGTGAAGGGCAGGCCGGTCTGGCGCAGGTAGTCGAGGAAGGCGTCCCGCTTCATATCATACGCCTTTTGTAGTTCGGTGTAGTAGCTGTCCGGGAACTCCAGCGCCGTCACCGCCGCCTCCTGCAAGGGGGCCGCAGCGCCGACGGTGAGGAAATCATGCACCTTCCGTGCCCGTGAAATCAGGTGCTCCGGCGCAAACACATGCCCAAGACGCCAGCCTGTGATGGAATAGGTCTTCGAGAGCGAGCCACAACTCAACGTGCGCTCCCACATGCCCGGCAGTGTGGCAAAGTAGGTATGCTCATGCGGCGCATAGACGATGTGCTCATAGACCTCGTCCATCAGCACAAAGGTGTCGTGCTCCTCCGCCAGTCCGGCGATGAAGAGCAACTCCTCACGCGTGAAAACCTTGCCGCTTGGGTTCGCGGGATTGCAGATGACGATGGCCTTCACGCCGGAGGCAAAGGCGCGGCGGAGCTCATCGCGATCAAAGGTGAAGTCCGGCGCATGGAGCGGTACATGCACGGGGATCGCACCTGTCAGGATCGCATCCGCCGCATAGTTTTCGTAGAAGGGGGAGAAGACGATCACCTTGTCCCCCGGATCACAGGCCGTCATCATCGATACCATCATGGCCTCCGTACTGCCGCAGGTGACCACGAGGTGGCGGTCGGGGTCGATTTCCAGCCCGCTGAAGCGCTGATGCTTCTTTGCCAGTGCCTGCCGGAAACGCGGTGCACCCCAAGTCACGGCATACTGATGAAACGGCCCGCGAATCGCCACAGCCAGGGCATCGATCAACTGCTCCGGCGGATCGAAATCCGGAAATCCCTGCGCCAGATTGATCGAACCATGGCGGTTGGAAAGACGCGTCATCTCGCGGATGACAGATTCGGTGAAGACTTCGAGACGGCGTGCAGGCTGGGGCATGGCCTGTCCCGATAAAAAGGATTTCCGCCTTGGCAGGAGTTATTTTCAGCTTCCAGTCAGTGACGGAACTCACCTCCCCTGCCCTGCCTGCCTCACGGCAAAGTCCAGCGAGCGCCACTCCACCTTCTCAAACCTCGTCG
>CAYMHJ010000585.1:0-2821 GCA_964390165.1 uncultured Prosthecobacter sp.
CTCGGTTGATCCCCGCTTAATTGAAATTGGATTTTGGGGAAAAGTCGTTTTTGATCGGCGATTAGCTGCGCCACTTCGGCATCGGTCATCAAAGGCAGGATCTTCTCCGCGATCTTGTTCATGTTGCGGTAGCTGCCTTGCAGCTTGAACGGCGGCTCAATGCGGTAGGCGTCTTCCATCGCCGCGCTGGCCACATACTGCTGGTTCACGCGCAGAATGATCTCGCGCACATGCAGCAGCTTCTCCATGACCACGACGGCGTCGTTGATCTCCTCCGCGCTGAAGCTGCTCTCGAATTCCACACCTTCCCGCGTGCCGGTTTGCGCGATCTTGAGCACGGCGAGCGCATCCGCATGACTGCGTGATGCGATCCGCGCCAGCGTGGCGTTGCTGGTGAGACCGTTCTCGATGTAGCTGTCTTTAAACACCTCCTGATGCCCGCCGAGGATGTCTCCGAGGTTGTAGGTGTCGGCGCGGTTGGCCAGCATGTCCGGCACCTGGAACTTGCCTCCGACTTCGGTGTAAGGGTTCCCCGCCATCACTACGGCGACTTTGCGCCCGCGCATGTCATATGTTTTGGCCTCGCCTTTGAAGACGCCTTCGATCCTGCGTGTGCCGTCGCACAACGGGATGAATTTTTGCAGAAACTCGGGATTCGTGTGCTGGATGTCGTCGAGATAAATCATGACGTTGTCACCCATCTCAAAAGCGAGGTTCAGCTTCTCGATTTCTTCACGAGCGCTCGCATTCCGTGCTTCACTCGGATCGAGCGAGGTCACTTGATGCCCCAGCGCAGGTCCGTTGATCTTCACCAGCGTGATGCCGAGCCTGCTGGCGATGTATTCCATGAGCGTCGTCTTGCCATAGCCCGGCGGTGAAATGAGCAGCAGCATGCCCATGCGATCCGTGCGCGTGTCCTTGCCCGCCGCGCCGAGCTGCTTCGCCAAATTCGCGCCGATGAGCGGCAGATACACTTGATCGATCAGGCGATTCCGCACGAACGAACTGAGCACGCCCGCCTTGAACTGATCCAGTCGCAGATCCTTCCGCCGCGCCTCAGCCAGCGAGTGCTTGAGCTTCTGGAAGGCCGTAAACGCAGGCACGACCTCCGCCTCGTGGCGTTGCAGCCGCGTCGTGAACTCATGGTAGTCGAGTTCCATCTTCGAGTCGCTGATCCGTGCATGAGTGCCGGTCAAACCCGTGATCGTGATGCGCGAACTCGGTTCCGTCGGCGTCGCCGCAGGCGGTTGATCATTCGTGACGACCATCGCCGCTGTTTCGATCAACACACCGCGATCCGCCGTCGGATTCAAAGCCGTGACCCACTCCAAAGCGATCTCAAACGCCAGCAAGGGCTGAGCCGCCAGCGCCGTGAGCGTTTCTTCAAAATCCTTCGCCGCCCGTTTCGCCATCAGCTCCTTTCGAAACGCACGCAGCAGCTCCAAAGCCGCCGCCGAGCGTGTGAAGTGCGTCTTCGACTGCAATTCATCGAGGAGGCAACGAACGACCTGGAGCGCGGGTGCCATCACCCGCTTGTTGGATTGCGGATGAGGGCATCCGCGCTCCATCCAGCCTTCGACACGCTTCACCAACTCGTCATCGACATCTGCATTCGAAATCCCCAGCAACTCCCGCATTCTTCCCTTCGACTGCATCCGTGCTGCAAGCGCCTTCTTGTCATCATCCTCGGCCCAGCCATGCCAGAACAGCCGCGCATAGCCACGAACTGCCGGTGAATGCCGCAGCAGCCCCAGCGCCGTCTCCATCTCACGCAGCGGCTTCAAAAGCAGCGCCGCGTCGTGATCATGCACGCCCTTGGTATAGCCTTCGTCATAGCGCTGAGCCATGAAGGCTGCCACGTCATCGCCGCCGGCCTTCATCATCTGCCAGGCGAGGTATTCCGCGCGATACACCTGCTCATTCTCCGAAACGACGGCCTGATCCCACACGGCACGCTGCGTCTCCAGCTCCACGCTTTCGACCTTCTCAAAGAATCGTGTGCCCGTGAGGTGATAGGCCAAGCCGCCATCACGCGGTAGGATCGTCAGCTCCAGCGGCTGTTTGTTCACGCTGAACTGATGCTGGCCGAGCTGGATCAAATCACCGCCGCCCACAAAAATCTCCGACTTGTCGCGGATCTGCTTCAGCGAGTCCTGCTGCACGGTTTTCAGCCGCGTGCCGAGCTCATCCGCGCGCACGCTGTCGCCGAGCTTGCGCAGTTCGTCGATGAGATCGCGCAGCTTCGCCACCATCGCATCCGCAGCGAGCCAGGCGTGGACTTCCTCGGGCTTCGCGAAGTTCGCCAGACGATTGCGGATGCTCGTCAGAATGCGCTCCGCAGACTGCCCGAGGCTGCCGCAGCGGCGGTTCAGCGCATCGCTGAGGCTTTGGCGACGCGATTCAAAGGCCGTCTGCACCTCCTCGCGCTTCTTTACCAGCTCTGCCGCGTACTCGTCGAAGTCAGAGAACTTCGTCTCCATCTCCTCTTCGAGGTAGTTCATCAAGCTCTGGCTGAGCAAACTCAGCTGCGCCTGGAACTGCGCCGCGCCTTCCGTTTTTGCCAAGTCGTTGCGGCGATTGCGCAGCACGCTGCGCACCTGATTGAGCTGCGCAAACAGCGTGCTGATGCCCTCGATGATGCGCGTGGTCTCCGTGGCGTCTTGAATCTTCAGTCCGCTGACGATGGCGGTGAGCATCTCCAGCTCGCTGCTGGCTTTCGCGAGCGCTTGCTCGACCTCCTGCGCCTCGGTGACTTTCACCAACGTCGGGACACGAACCTGCTGCTCGCTGATTTGTTTCCGATACGGATCAAGCGCCTCCG
>CAYMHJ010000586.1:0-2802 GCA_964390165.1 uncultured Prosthecobacter sp.
CATACGGATGCTTCGGGAGCTTCGATTTGTCGATGGGACCGGTGGGCGGCACGGGAAGGTGCTCGCCGTCGATGAAGGCGTAAAGCCAGTCCGTGGTGGGGCAGCACGCGGTGCCGAAAAACTGGTCAAAACCATGATCAAGCGGTCCGCCTTCGATGCGGCGCGTGTAATCGATGCGCTGCACGGCGGCTCGTTCGCCGGAGTGGATCGCCCCACCTGCCTGATCGCGAAACGTGAGCCCGATGTGCCATTTGCCGACCGCCGCTGTGGCGTAGCCTTGCTTCTTTAACATCCCCGGCAGCATGAGCTTTCCCGGTGCGATCAAAGACGGCCCGCCCACGCCCTGAAACACCGTTCCGCCGTTCGGAACGCGAAACGCCATCTGTCCGGTCATAAGGCTGTAACGCGATGGCGTGCAAACCGTGGCCGGACTATGCGCATCGGTGAAGCGCATGCCTTCGCTGGCGAGTTTATCGATGTTCGGCGTGGGCACCTTTGAGTCGCCGTTGTAGCAACGCAGATCGCCGTAGCCGAGGTCATCGGCGAGGATGAGGAGGATGTTCGGCGATGCAGCTCCGAGGACCATGCTCGGAATGGCCGTAGCGAATAAGAAAAGAGTTTTCACGGCAAGTTATGAATTACGGGTCACTCCCACGCCACCCGCAAATACTCCGGCGCGGGGCCTTTCCATAGCGGGGCGTCGCTAGCGGAGCCTTTGGCGGCAAACTGGGCGCAGAGGCCGAGTTGATCGATTTCGGACCAGCTTGTCGGTGAACCCTCGGTGGAGGTGAAGTCGCTCAGAGCGAGCGTGAGGATTTGCGGAGCGTCGTAGCCATGGACCTCGCGCTGGCAGACGAAGGTGCGGCGCGGGCCGCGATAGCTGCGCCATTCGTTTTGCTGGAGGACGATGCTGAGGCGGTTGGTTTGCCGGAGTTTGAGGGTGACTTGCAGCTTGGTGCCTTCAGGACCGCGCCAGAGAGGATCGGTGACTTTGCGCGTCCAGAGTTGCTGATGCGTTGGGTTGCCGGCGTTGAGCACATACCAGTCGCGGGTGCCGCGGGCGAAGTCGTCGATGAGTGTGGAAGGTTTCGCGGTGAGCTTCGGGTTCGCTTGCTTGATTTCGTCGGCGGTGTGCGAGTGGAAAAGGCTGCTGAGGCAGAGCTCGGTGACCGGTTTGCCGTAGCCGGGGATCTGCGCGAGCGATTCGGTTTGGGGTAGCGTGTGGTAAACGTTCGCGAAGGCGAAGAGCGGCAGATCGTGCGTGTGGATCGGCAGTTGGGCGATGTAGCCTTCGGATTCCTTCACGACCTCGGCGCTGCGCCAGAAGCGGGCACGCGGATCGGGATCGACGCTGTAGTAAATCTCCACACGGGCCACGGGCAGTGTTTGCGCATCCGGCCGCACGCGTAGCATGGGAACGTCGTCGTTGGATTTGAGGCGAAGCTCGCTCTGCGGCGTCTCCGGCAAGGCGGGGCCACCTTTGAGATGCTGATCAAACCACAGCGGCATCGTGATGGCGACCTCGGGTGTGAGGCGGTGGTTCATGTGCGGCACCCAACTGTAGCGCGTGAGCTGGTTTGGAATGAGTGCGTTCGTGCGATACACGTCGTCCATCCAGCCGTGGAAGTCGTTCGTGGCACTGCGATGCAACACCGGGCACTGAATGAGCGGCGCGTAGCTTTCAAAGCTCAGCGTGCGCTTGAAGACCTCGACATCGCCTTTGATCCGGTCCTGCTGGTCCGTGCCGCCGATGAACTCGTGTGCCTGCCAGCGCCAGCCCTGACCGCCGACGCCCGGAACGGCGGCCTTCACGCGGCGATCCGTGCCAGCGACATACATCGTGAGATTACCGCCCATCGAGTAACCATGCACGCCGAGGCGCTGCGGATCGACCTGCGGCTGCTGTTCGAGAAACGTGAGCCCTCGACGACAACCAAGCGTGAGCAGATACCAGTTGTTGTTCTTCGGATGCTCGCGGTCCTCGAAAACCTGCTTCGGCCCGGGCAGCATGGTGCTATAGCCCTGCACATTGAGCTGCGAGGGATCGACCGCGCCCCAATCGGTGTTTGGATCGCCAGCCTCGGACTTCTCGCAGGTATTGAACGGTGCCTTGCCCGTGCCGCTGCCGCCCCAGTTCACCGACAGCGCCGCGTAACCTCGCGCCACGAGCAGCTTCACCTCATTCACCGAGCCGCGCTGCCCGCCGCCATGGATGTGCATCACCGCCGGCAGTTTTTCCTTCGCTCCCTCCGGAAAGCCATACACCGCCGCCATCCGCGCCGGCTTGCCTTTGAAGGTGCCGATGAAATACCGCACATGCCGAAACACCCCGCCGTCCTCCTTCCATTCGCGAATCACCTCGACCTCCAGCGGGTCCTTTCGCGGATCAAAATCGGCCCAGAGGTCGATCAAAGATTGCGGCACGCCCTCGGCGGCAAAGAGAGAATGCAGATCCAAGAGGGAAAGCGAAGCGACGGCACCACTTTGAATGAAAGTGCGGCGGTTGGAATCCAGGCTCATGGTGTTTGTGTCTCGAAGTTGGAATGTTGATCAGCGGTGAGCTGTGTGAGAGTTTGTCTCATGGTGAAGCGAGCTGATGAATCGTTCCATGCAGCACGCGATCACCAATCTTGAGTTCGTAACACCATGTCGGAGTGAGATCGGGAATGTCGAGTGTGATGGTTTGCCTGTCCTCACTCAGCTTCACACTGCGAATCGTCAGTTCGTGCTCGTCTTGGTGCTTGGAACCGTAGTTCTTCGTGCGCTTCAGCGACCAGACCTTCATCGCACATTCAATCCGGT
>CAYMHJ010000587.1:0-2792 GCA_964390165.1 uncultured Prosthecobacter sp.
ATCCTTTGATCGAGGAGTCTGAGAAGCTCGATGTCACCGCCGCGAAGAAAGGCTATGAGGAGTGGTGCAAGCTGCTGCCGAACTTCAGTGTCGGCCTGCTGCACGGCAAACTCAGCGCCGAGGAAAAAGACCTCGTCATGCGCGACTTCCGCGCGGGGAAACTCGACGTGCTCGTCAGCACCACCGTGATCGAAGTCGGCGTGGATGTGCCGAATGCCACGGTCATGTATGTGCATCACGCCGAGCGCTACGGGCTGGCCCAGCTTCACCAGCTTCGCGGGCGCATCGGACGTGGCGAGCACACCTCCTACTGCGTACTTTTCGTCCCCGATAAGGAAGAGGAGGCCAAGAGCCGCCTCGCCATCATGGAGCAGACCACCGACGGCTTCCTCATCTCCGAAGAAGACCTCAAACGACGCGGTCCCGGCGATGTCCTCGGCAAGGCGCAGAGCGGTCAGGCTCCGCTGAAGTTCGCCGAACTACTCGCCGACACCCGGCTCGTTCGCATCGCCCGGCAGCTCGCCGAAAGGACACTGGATGAAGACCCCTTCCTGCGTGCGCCCCGCTTTGCCGAGTTGCGGCCCTTCGTCTTTAAAGAGGACACCCCGCAGGCGATGATGCAGTGACTGTGGCTGTTTCCACCTGGATCTGGGCTAAATGGGGTCACCCAATGTCGCGCGTGGGGGACGCTGATGATAGCATCCATGACTCCCTAGTTAGTTTTGCGCGGGCTGCGTATAGCTCTGACGGCCCTTATCAGCCCGCCTAGCGGGCAGAGCGCCTTTGATCCGCTTTTTCAGAGGGTGGATGGCTGTGTTGGCGTGGGTTCGCAAACTTGAAAGGGTTGGTCAATGGTTGTGTATTTTGGGCTCGTTCATGTCTTTTCATTTGCCGCATGAGCTGACATGATTAAGTAATTGCCATAATAATCAGGGGCCTAAATTCTCTACCCTCTGTCACACTTTCCGCCACTCTCCGTCACCTGAGCTTTGTCTGGCTACTGACCTTGGTCGGCTTTGCCCGAGGGCAGACATTTACCACCGGTGATGTCTTTGCAGGGGTAAACTCTCCCAATGCTCTGCTCCGTGTGCCTCTGCCTAGCGAGGGCGGGACAGCGGCGACAGCTTTTGCCACGTTGCCATCTGTTAACGCCGGACAGATCGCCTGGTCAAAGGACCTCAGCAAGGCCTATGCTACGGTCTTTAGTAGTAATGCCGTCCTCCAAGTCTCCCCGACGGGCACCACCACCACCTTTGCTACCGTCACTGCACCGGTTGGCATCGTCGTGATGCCGGATGGCAAAGTGCTTTGTTCAACCTTGTCCTCCAACCAAATTCTGGACATCACGGCCGGTGGAGCCGGGCCCTTTCCCGTGTATGCATCAGGCCTTTCTTACCCGCGGAACATGTTTGTGACCTCGACGGGAAAGCTCCTCGTGTGCGACCTGACCGCAAACCGGATCATGGATATGACCAACCCGGCAGCCCCTGTCATCTTTGCCACAGTGCCTGCCGGTGTGGTAGAGGTCATCCAACTGGCGGATGGTCGAATCCGCGCCTCTGTTTATGGGAACTCTACAGTGGTGGACATCACGGCGGGCGGCACCTTCGGCACCGGCGTGAGCGTCTTCGCCTCCGGGAGAACGTTTATGGGCCTGGCCCAGGACTCCACAGGGAGGATCCTGGCCAATGTGCTCGGCTCAACAGGTATCTGGGACATCACCGCTGGAGGAAACTTCAGTGCCGTGGCCGCCACCTACACCACGACTGGCGTTGGGGAGAGTATGCTGGATGCCGTGCCGGGGCCGGGCGTGGTATCACCGGTGGTGATGACCTTTAACTATACAGGCACGATGCAGACTTTTACCGTGCCGGCCGGTGTGACCTCCATCGATATTGTTTGTCAGGGAGCCCAGGGGGCAAATGCCTTCTTATTCGGCGGCACCGGCGGTTTGGGTGGGACGGCCTCGGGCACGTTGGCCGTGACGCCTGGTCAGGTGCTGAATGTTTTTGTGGGTGGACAAAACGGCTTTAACGGCGGCGGTGTCGGCGGAGCTAACGGAAATTCCGCTTTCGGCGGTGGGTCAGCCAGTAATGCGGCGAATGGCGGCGGCGCGTCTGATGTCAGAGCGGGAGGCGTGGCTTTAGCGAACCGGGTTATCGTGGCGGGCGGCGGCGGCGGCGCGGGTGAGAATGGCAACTGGCCGGGGTGCCAAACGGCTGGCCCTGCTGGCAACGGGGGGGCAGGCGGAGGGACTACTGGCGGTTCCGGAACGTTTGGGGCTTCTGGTGCCTGTAATTGCGGAGGGGGTGGTGGCGATGGCGGTACGGGAGGCTCCGCAGTGGCAGGCGGCTTGGCAGGGGGGTATCGTGGAAGCACGTCGTGCCTCCGCTCGTCGTGGACAATAGGTTCCGGCGGGTCGCTAGGCCTGGGCGGCAACGGGTCAACGACCTACTTTAACGGCACCGGCGGCGGCGGCGGGGGGGGATATTACGGAGGTGGCGCTGGTGGCAGTGGCTCAGACACGACAGCGGGCGGCGGCGGCGGCGGCGGTTCGTCCTATGTGGACGGAGTAACGGGCGCCGCGACGTCCGCAGGGACGCGCTCGGGGAATGGTGAAGTAACTATCACGTACACGGTGGGTGCCTCCACCCCCGAGATCGCCCTTGCGAACTCGCTGGCGGTGGACATCCCGGATGCTGGCAGCCAGGCGTTTGGCACCACGGAGGTGGGGACTGATCTCTTCCAGACCTTCACCGTCGCCAACTCGGGCACCGGCCCGCTGAGCCTCG
>CAYMHJ010000588.1:0-737 GCA_964390165.1 uncultured Prosthecobacter sp.
CGCCCGTCGCCGCGATGCGGGGCTCGGCAGGCTTGCGCTTAGAGTTCCGCAGGCGGGATTTTCGAATCCGGACGGAGATCCTCGTGGGCCTTGGAACGCTGACCAAAAGGGCGCGAGTAAGCCAGACTGCGACTATGCGGTCAACATTACGCCATACACCTGGAGACTGGTGTCAGGAAGTCTGCCTCCCGGAGTATGGCGGATCAGCCCGAAGTCTGGGGTGATCTGGGGAGAAACCGTAACAGCGACGGGCCAGTGGCGTTTCGCCGTTGAGGTCGCTGACTCTGAGGGCGCGACGGCAACTCATGACTTCGAAATCACGGTCACCGAAACTGCCTGTGCGCCAGAGCCTGCGCCGCCTGAATGGTTGATTCACGATGGGAGTAACGAACCGAAGCCTGGCGGCCCGCTGCGCATAAAGCCACAAACCCTGCCCAAGGGACGCTTGGGATCTCCTTACTACGCGTGTTTGACGGCATCTGGCGGCAAGCCCTGGGTAGGACAAACCCGGCCCGGGAAGACCTCCGCCGCAGACAAGGGGCGATTTTGGGAGTACCCGGCGAAGACCCTGCTCGAAGCCGCGGCTGAGGACAACGTCGACTTCAAGAAGAAGATCGGCTCGATTCCTGTGCGCAAGAATCGCCCCAAGCCCGACACCAACGAGACCATGCTCAATCAAGTCACAACTTGGCTTGGCGGTGCATGGGCCGACTCAGCCGGCGCGCGTACTCCCAAGG
>CAYMHJ010000588.1:747-2790 GCA_964390165.1 uncultured Prosthecobacter sp.
CCCTGAAGGGTATGTTGATCGGATATAGCGAAGATGCGAAGGTTGAGATTGATCGCTTGCGCGGTGAGGGGGTTGTCTCGCGACCTTGCAAAATCTCAAAGCCAGGCGCGCTCATGTGCAGGCTACTCGCGCTCTTCACCCGGGAAGGCGGCGTCGCGGTGGACATCGGATCTCCGGCAGCGGAGTTGGCCTCACACGCCGTCATGCTTAAACGGCGGGCGGTCTATGTGGAGTTGCCGGGTGATGACGACGGGCGTGAGGGGCTACGCCTACCAAGGCTCGAGTTCGCGGGCCAGGGGAGGCACCCGCTTCCAGCGGGCGTGCTGTTTTCGAGTTTGAGTTCTGAGCTTCCGGAGGGCCGGGGCTACCTCGTTGGCAGTTCGCCGAAGGAACTCGATGCGAGCGTCAAGGTGTGCCAATTCAAGTTTGGTTCCGACTTTGCAGCCGTAGACCAAGCTGCAGGGTCTGTGCTTGTCAACTACTCCCAGTATCCGCCATCAAGCGATTCCTTCTTCCGCGCCCTCGCAAGTGTTGAAGGTCTCGTCGCCGAGCTCAGCCCTACGGCCGATTGCTTTGCGCGCAGTTGGGACGAACAACTGCTGGCTGCCTATCTGCCTCCAGCAGTTGTGATGGACGAGGTGGAGCTAGAGCGGATTCAAGACCTTCACCGCGCTCACCTCAAGATACCTAGCGGCAAACTCCGAATCTATTACCACCGGGGCCACGATGACCTAAGTCGTGTCTGCGGCGGCCAAGTCGAACTTCGGCGTCTGCCCTTCGCAATTCAAGTTGTCCGAGGTGGATTGTGAACAGAACCGCCCTCATTGAGGAAACAAGATCCCTTGTCGCGACGGCGATGAACTTGCGTCCACCGCAGGCAGAGGCCTTGCGCGAGTTTGCCAGCGCGTTGGCGCGGCTTCCGGCGCGTCTCAGTGAGTGCAGCGACGATCAACGCCGCGAGTTCCTTTCATACAATGAGGAGTGGACCCATCCGTTCCATCCCAACTTCACGATCGAGCTGGCCACAGGAATTGGTAAAACCAGACTTGCGGGCGCAATCATCGCGCTACTCTGGCTTTCCGACGAAGCCCGCAACTTCTTGATTCTTGCCCCTCGGCGCGCGGTGCTTCGGCGATTTGAAGACGCATTCAACCCGAAGTTCCGCGAATACATCTTTGTTCAGCAAAACCTTGTTCCGGAACCGCTGGTGGTTACCGCTGATCAAGTCGATTCGCCCATCGCGACGGAGAGACAGGAGACACTGTTCGCGAAGGGGCCGAGGGTGTACCTGCTGTCGCCGCAATTGGTTTCCACGAGCGAGCGATTTCGTGGTCGAAACGACTTCACGGGAGATGGCCTCGCCGATCTTCTGCGGAAGAAGCGGGACTTGGTCGTACTCGTGGACGAGGCGCATCACGTTGGGAAGCTCTCAGATGCTGCCACAGCGGTATGGACCAAGTCGATTAGAGAACTGAAGCCGGCGCTTCAGCTGGGCTTGACCGCAACTCCGCGGAATGAGGCTGGTGTCAATACTCTCTACCGATATCCGTTGAGCCGAGCCCTTGCGGAAGCGAGGTACACCAAGGATGTCCAGCTGCTTGTGAGGCAGTTTGGTGACGGTGTGGTCAATGAGGAAGACCTAGATCGAGCCACGATCAAGTTCGCGCTTTTCCGTCTGGCTGAGAAGCAGGCGACAATGCAGGCCTTTACAGCCAACGGGCTGCCGGCAGTCAAGCCGATCCTTGTTTTGTTTGCCAAGGACCAGGCGCACGCAGAGTCCGTTGGCGAGTGGTTGGTGGTGAACGAGGGGCTGGCACGAGATGAGGTGCTAGTCACGCACTCCGGGATGTCGAAGTCGGAGGCAGAGATAGAGAGACTGCTGAGCATCGAGTCCAATCAAAACCCGGTGCGAGTTGTTGTCAATGTCCAGGAACTCACGGAAGGGTGGGACGTAACGAACGTGTATGTCGTTGCGCCGCTTCGCGCCATGGCGACCTTCCAGGGCGCGATTCAGGCAATGGGGCGGGGTTTGCGGCTACCTGC
>CAYMHJ010000589.1:0-2775 GCA_964390165.1 uncultured Prosthecobacter sp.
TAGGGCGGAGTGAGGGCCTAGGCTTAACCGGCGGTTCTGTGACGGAGGCGGTCTTCTAACGGCAGAAATCGTGCTCGACACGCCCGCCTTATGTTTGGTATGTCTTATTCCACCATGAGCACTTCGTTGCAGGAGACCACGTTCTTCCAGAATCTATACGCCACGCCAGCGGACTGGCAGAGGGACTTGTTTTATTCCGTCGTTCGTGGCGGACACCTCCGCGCGGGCTCTGAGCACCGCATCCAGAGGGAGACTTATCCGGGGCATGAGTTCATCCTCTGCCTCGCCGGACGTGGCTGGGCTCAGATTGCGGGCAAAAGGCATTTAGTCGGCTCAAATGAGCTGCTCTGGGTGAACTGCCATCATCCTCATGCCTATGGAGCGGTGTCGAAAGAGCCGTGGGAGCTGTATTGGATTCGGGTGGAGGGCAGGCCGCTGGACCGTGTTTCCAATCTCCTTGAGATCCGCTCGCAGCCAGTGATCAAGAACTTCAATACCCCGGTGGCAAGACAGGAGTTCGAGCGCATCTTTCATCACATGACGGCCACGCGCCCTAGCGATGCGGCGCTGGTCAATGCTGCGGTGACAGCAATCATCGCTCTGGCTTTTGAAGCCCGGCTTTCTGACACGGATGAGATCCGCCCTGAGCTGCCGATGCCAGTGCAGAAGTCGCTGGAGAAGATGCGACTCTACTTCCACACGCCTATCCGGGTGGCGGAGTTGGCGACGCTCTCAGGCATGAGCGAGAGCCACTTCAGCCGGATGTTTAAATCCTGCATCGGCACGAGTCCCATCGACTGGCTGCGGCGGGAGCGGATCAATCAGGCGAAGCACCGGCTCATCGAGAGCGATGACCCGATCAAGGAGATCGCCCGGCAAGTGGGCTACAGTGATCAGTTCTTCTTCAGCAAGGACTTCAAGAAGATGACGAAGCTGACGCCCACGCAGTTCCGCATTCAGGAAAAGCAGCTCTGATTTGCGCGAGCAACTCGCGCCGATGTGGGATGTTTCACGGCAGCCATGAAAGCCCCCCTCCTGCTGCTCTCCCTCGTCCTTTGCTCCAGCTTCACCCAGGCCGCTGACTGGCCTCGCTTCCTCGGACCCACCGGTGCGGCGGTGGTGAAGGAGGCCAGCATCCCGACGACCTGGAGCGCGACGGAGAACCTAGCATGGAAGGCGGAGATGCCGGGCCCAGGCTCCTCCAGCCCCATCGTGGTCGGCGACAAGATCTTCGTGACCTGCTGGTCCGGCTATGGCGACAAGCCGGAGAACAAGGACATGAGCAAGCTGGAGCGCCATCTCATCTGCCTGAGTCTGGCCGATGGGAATAGGCTCTGGCAGTCCAGCGTGAAGACGCAGGGCGTGGAGGACGAGTGGCAGGGCTTCATCACCGAACATGGTTACGCCACAAGCACGCCCGTGAGTGATGGCGAGCACGTCTATGTGTTCTTTGGCAAATCCGGCGCGCTGTGTTTTGACATGACCGGCAAGCAGGTCTGGCACACGCCGCTGGGCACGGGATCAAGCGGTCGCCGCTGGGGTTCGGGCGGCAGTCCCATTCTTTATAAAGACAGCGTCATCGTGAATGCCACGGACGAGAGCCGGATGCTCGTCTCCCTCGACAAAAAGACCGGCAAGGAACTCTGGCGCGCCGGTGGTGACATGATCGATCTGGCCTACTCCACGCCTAGCATCATCGAGACGAATGGCCGGACGGATCTTATCTTCCCCATCGCCGAGGAAATCTGGGGGCTGAATCCCGACACTGGCAAGCTGCGCTGGTATGCCACACATGGCCTGCCGGGGAATGTCTCGCCTGCGCTGATCCAGGATGGTGATGTCGTGTATCTGTATGGCGGCTACCCCACCGCAGGCAGCGCCGGGATCAAGCTCGGCGGCAAAGGCGATGTCACGAGCACAAACATAGTTTGGCAAAGCAAGAGCAGCAGCTATGTGCCGACACCCGTGCTGCATGAAGGCCATCTTTATGTCGTGAATGACGGCGGCTTTGCGCTCTGCATGGAAGCGAAGACCGGCAAGGATGTGTATCGCGAGCGAGTGATGGATGGCGGCGGGCGTGGTCGCGGCGGCAAGCCCTTTTATGCCTCGCCCGTGCTCATCGGAGACAAGCTCTACGCCGTTTCCCGGCGCAACGGCACATTCATCGTCGCCGCCAAGCCGACCTTTGAGAAGATCGCCACCATCCCGCCGCTGGATGATTCCCAAATGAACGCCACGCCAGCCGTGGTGGGGAACAGGCTGATCCTTCGCAGCGAGAAAGCACTGTATTGCATCAGCGCGAACTAGGTCGGTGCTGAGAGCCCGGAGGCGTAGCTCTACGGAAACCGCGACTTGGCCGGAGGGACCGGAAACATCGAACAGGGCCGAATGCGACCACTTGAAAGGCGCGGTGCCGCTGTTTCGACAGAGCTCGTATGGCGTGAATTGAACGGCAAAGTTTGCTGGCTTGAAGATGGGCTGATTTTGAATCTTCGAGGCAGGGGGCGCCAGCGCAGTTGGAGGACGATCCAGTAATTGGTTCTTTACGGCCAGCGGACGGTTGTTTTACGATTTAGTCGCCATGAATGCGAAACCTGCCTCATCTGCCGCCATGAAGTCGAACGCCGAATACGCCATCTACAAGCCGAACGGGCGCGGCAACGGCGGTGTGGTTCGTTTTGAATTCAACCGCACGAAGGGGGCTGTTTTCGTCGATGCCACCAATCAGAGTGGCGAGAAGCAGTTCGATTGGGAATCAAAGATCACCATGAAATG
>CAYMHJ010000590.1:0-2773 GCA_964390165.1 uncultured Prosthecobacter sp.
ATGCCGCAGCAGTTTGAAAACCCCGCCACTCCGGCCATCCACATGAAAACCACCGCCGAGGAAATCTGGGCGGACACTGATGGCCAGGTGGACATCCTCGTCGCCGCCGTCGGCACCGGCGGCACCATCACCGGCTGCTGTGAAGTGTTGAAACCCCGCAAGCCCAGCTTCCAGGCCATCGCCGTCGAGCCCGAGGCCTCCCCCGTCATCAATCAGACACTCGCGGGCGAACCCGTGCAGCCCGGCCCCCACAAGATCCAGGGCACCGGTGCCGGATTCGTGCCAAAGAACCTCCACCTCAAGGATGCCGCTGGAAACGCCCAGATCGTCGAGTGCGTGAAAGTCAGCAACGACGAAGCCTTTGCCATGGCCCGCCGCCTCGCTGCCGAAGAAGGCCTCCTCGTCGGCATCAGCACCGGAGCCAACGTCTGCGCCGCCATCCGTATCGCCCAGCGCCCGGAAAATGCAGGCAAGCTCATCGTCACCATCGGCTGCTCCACCGGCGAACGCTACCTCTCCACCGCCCTGGCCGATGAAGCCCGCGCGAAAGTCGGTGCCTGATTCCTCATTTCATCATCCCCCCACCGCCGCCCACTCATGTCCCACGGAGCCCCCATCCCCGCCACCCCAGCTCTTCCAGCCTGGGAGCAGTTTCTCGAAAACAACTTCAAGAAACTCCTCATCCTCTTCATCACCGTCGTCATCTTCCTCGGAATCTATGGCATCGCACGCTACCTCGGCCATAGCGCCGAAGTAAAGGCTGGTGAGGCCTTCGCCTCTGCAAAGACCGTCGAGGACCTCGATGTCGTCATCCAGTCCCACAAAGGCAGCGCCGCCGCAGGCAGCGCACTTCTGCAAAAAGCCGACCTCCTCTGGGAACAAAACAAAAAGAGCAGCGCCATCGACGCACTCCGCGAGTTCGTAAAGTCCCACGGCGATCATCCCCTCCTCGCCCAGGCATTGCTCGGCCTCGGCTCCAAGCTCGAAGCCCTCGGCCAGCGTGGCGATGCCAAGCCCATCTTCGAGCGCCTCGTCAATGAATTCGGCAAAACCGACCTCGCCGCCCTCGCCGAACTCCGCCTCGGCGATCTCGCCTGGGCAGAAGGCAAGGAAGACGAAGCCAAAAAAATCTACGAAGGCATCCCCGCCAAATTTGCCGGTGTCAGCGCAGACAACGCCTTCATCCCCCAGAGCGAATCCCGCCTGGAATGGATCGCAGCCAAGCTCCCCACCATGGAAGTCGATGGCCCGCCAAAACCGAAGGTCGAAGCCCCCGCCCCTGGAGCCCCACCCGTCCCAGGAATGCCACAGATCAAGCTTAATTCCGGCGGCACACTCTCACCCACCGTCAGCCCCGGCGGCGACACACCCGTGATCAACCTCACCCCCGGCGGAACCAGCGCCCCCGTCACCGTCACCCCCGGAGCCGCCATGCCAAGCCCCGCCGCCCCCGCCCCAAGCATCGAAATCAAACCAGCCCCCGCTCCAGCAACCCCTGCTGCTCCAGCCCCTGCTGCCGCCCCGAGCATCGAGATCAAACCCGCACCCGCTGTTCCCGCTACATCGGCTCCTGTCCCGGCACCCGCTCCCGCTCCCGCTCCCGCTCCGCAGCCCCCAGCCACACCCGCCAACCAGTAGTCAGCGAGGAATCATCCAAGGAGCCGATACATATCCCGGCCCATGAGGATGCGCGGCTCGTATCCCGAGCCGTTGCCTTCCATGCCCTCTGAATCTCCTCCTGCCAAGCCTGCGCCTGATCTGGCCGCACGTCTGCGGAATGTGAGCAAATCCTTTGGCGATGGCGGCTCGCGGCTTCAAGTGCTGAAGGGCATCGACCTCGATGTGCGCTGCGGAGACATCACCATGCTCGTCGGGCCCTCCGGCTGCGGAAAGACCACCCTGCTGAGCATCATCGCAGGCACCCTGGGCGTGGATGCCGGCTCCGGTGAGGTCACCATCTTCGGCCAGGATCTGCGAAAGATGAGCAGCGGCCAGACCACAAAGTTCCGCTCCACCTCCATCGGCTTCATCTTCCAGGCATTCAATCTCATCCCCACCCTCAGTTGCGTGGAGAATGTCAGCGTCCCCCTTCTTATCCAGGGAAAGTCCACCCGCCATGCCGAAAAACGCGCGCGTGAGGTGCTCGACCAAGTGGGGCTGGCAGACCGCATGAAGCACCGTCCCACCCAGCTCTCCGGCGGCCAGCAGCAGCGCGTCGCCATCGCCCGTGCCCTCGTCCATGAGCCGCGCCTCATCATCTGCGACGAACCCACCGCCGCCCTCGATGCCGAGAACGGCACCCTCGTCATGGACCTTTTCGAGCATGTGGCCCGCAGTGCCGACCGTGCCGTCCTCATCGTCACCCACGACAACCGCATCTTCCCCCACGCCAACCGCATCGCCTCCATGGATGACGGTCAGATCGTGGAAGTGCATGATATTGATGCCAGCCATCCACTGCCCGAGCATCTCAGGCATGGCTTTCATGCCTGATCCGAATCCCCAACCACCAGCCTCTCACCCGCGAAACTTCGGTGATCAGGTGGGAAGATTGATGGGGAAAGATGACAGAATTGAAACGGCTCGGAAAGCTGCACCAGCCACGCTCGTGCCCTCATTTTCCTACTCCTGCCCGGTCAGTGTGGTTCCCTTCAGCCGACGGAGCAGGACAGACGACTCGGACACGATTCGGTTCACGCCGAGCTGTCAGATCAGGGCTTTAGACCAGTTCTCGAAAAGAATGTCTAAAAAGGCGCTGTACTTTTTAGAAAGT
>CAYMHJ010000591.1:0-2770 GCA_964390165.1 uncultured Prosthecobacter sp.
TCCTCGGCACCTCGCTGCCCGACACCGCCGGCGAGGACAGCTACAGCCTGCTGCCTCTGCTCAAAGGCGACCACAAACCCGTGCGCGAGCACGTCGTGGCATGCTCCATCAGTGGCGTGCCCAGCCTCCGCCAGGGACCGTGGAAACTCATCCTCGCGCCCGGTTCCGGGGGCTGGGGCAAAGGCGGCGATCAAAGCCAGCCCGTGCAGCTCTACCATCTCGACGACGACCTCGGCGAAACCAAGAACCTCGCCGCCGCTCAACCCGAACGCGTCGCGCAAATGCAGGCCCTGCTCGAAAAACTCATCACCGACGGCCGTAGCACGCCCGGCGCTCCGCAGAAGAATGATGTCGCCGTGAAGCGCTATCCGGCGAAGGGGAGGAAGGGGAAGTGATGTGGCGGAGGGCAACGTGTCCTCGGCTTGACCTCTGATCCGATTAGTTCACCGTTTAAGTGATCGAACAGCCTTCGTTCAACAATGATTCAAGCACGATACGAGTCTTCGATCGCCCATTCCATCGAATGGCATCGGCAACTGATCAACGAACTTCTGAAGTCACCCAGAAGCGTGGCGCTGCCTCTCGCTGTGGCTTTAGCCATCGCATTTTCCTGGTCACACTTTAACGGGTGCACTGGTGGAAGTATCAACGGCAACCCGTCACCAGTGCTGGATGCGATTTTGACCTGGGGATTCCAGTTTCCGATCGTAACGGGGATGGCGTATTTCGGCGGACGATGGGTGCAACGTTCGTCTTCGCTCTCTTTTTTGGAAGGATGGCTAAAGTCCCTTCCTTATGGCTTCTGGGGCGAGGTGCTTGTGACCATTGATGGCGACACACCCTCGGCTTGATCTCCTGCTCTTCTCTCGCTTTAATCGGAGCATGCAGGCGAATCCATTTTTATTTCAACTCAGCCACAGTTTATTGTGACAGAACAACGTTAGGCGAAATATATCATGGCCATCGATAAATCTGGCAAGTGGTGGAAAGGCGCGGCGTCAGAAGACGCGCTTGAGTATTTGCGGGCGCTTGAACCGGGCGGCTACACCGTGGACGAAGTTCTCGAGCAGCGTTGCGAATGCGGCAGCACTTCCTTCCGCGTTTACCGGAGCGACGACGATGAGCTGAGTTATCTGGTTTGCTGCGGCTGCCGGACGAAGACGTTCATTACAGATTCCGAAGAGCATGTCGCAGATCAGGAATTTGAGATCATGAAGTGTCCGTGTCGCAGTAGTAGCCGACGAGTTTTCCTCGGAGTTCACAGCATTGGAGACAAGAGGGTTGCGAATTGGATGAGCATCGGCGTGATTTGCGAGAAGTGCGGAGTGCTCGCGAGCCCACTCGATTGGGAGTTCGATACAGAGAAGTCCGAATCATCGTTCGCGAAGCACACTGTGCCGCTGCGAAGCTCAAAGAACACCTCGCTGAAAGTGTAGGCATCCTAGCTGCGCTTGATGAAAGCGCGGTTTCGATGATGGCGATCTCGTCCAGGTCAGATCAAAGGCGCGATGAACGATCTTTCCATCACTGCTTTGCACATGATCGGCGTTGCGTCTTCACCTCGTTGCGCGGCGGCGGTGCAGCCTTCCGCTATTGCTGGATCATGCGCGCTTTGTCGGCGCAGTGAACGGGTGGTGGAAATCACTCGAAAGGATTCACCACGGGCACACCGCAGCGAGTGAAGTCATCCACGTTGCGTGTCGCCACGGTCAGGCCATGGAGCTTCGCTGTGGCGGCGATCATGGTGTCCTCGGTGGGAATCGTGAATCCGTTTCGAGTGACCTCGCAAGACAACTCGCCCCAGACGACCCCGATCTCGAGCGTCCACGGCAGACAAATGATGCCAGCCCGGCTTTGCCTGCACCATTCGATCAGATTTTGTTTCCGTTTCCCCTCGGGAAGGCGCATGATTCCTTCCCAGATTTCCCCCATGATGATGGGATCAACGACCAGCTCTGAGCGGTTGGCCATCAGCCACTCGAGGACCCTTGGATTCGGAGTCTGCTTGGTCGGCTCGCAGAGCACGTTCACATCCACCAAATAAGTCATTCGTCAAACAGGACGGAGGGTTTCAGCGAGGTGCGCTCACGGCGATCCGGCTCCACCCACCAGTCCTTCACCGGGCAGGCAAGCAACCAGTCCACCAAGTCCAGAGGTGCCGTGTCAGGTTCGTTCTCCACATGCACCCGGTATTCCCCCTGACCCACGCGCTCGATGTCGCAGCGCTGGCCAGGCTTCAGGGCATCGGCCTTGCGGAAGATTTCGGGAATCTCAAGCAGGCCGTTGGCGGAAAGGGTCGTGGTCACAGCGGGAGACTAAGCTTCAGCCGGGGAAGCGTCAACGGGGGGCTTCCAGAGGCCGAGCAGAGCCATGGCCACCGCTGACCGAACGGTGGCGATGCTGCCACTGCCTGCGGGAAAAATTTGGGAATGAAGACCTGCTCCGAGGGAAACCGTGGGAGTAACTTCCAGCAGATTCGGGGAGGCCCACAGATTTTTTCAGAAGCCAATCTGCTGGAGCTTTTCCGAGTTCTTGCTTGTCCCATCTTCCGGACGCGGTGTTCAGGTCATTGCCACGCAACACGCCCGCATGATTTCACGGAAGATCGCGGTTGTGTAAAAATCGAATCACCGGATAGCATGGGGCATGAGACTCGAAGGCAAAATCGCGATCGTCACGGGTGCCGGATCGGGCATCGGATGCGCGACCGTGCGCAAGTTTTTGGCGGAGGGTGCGCAGGTCTTGGCGACGGATGTCAACGCGGCCGCTT
>CAYMHJ010000592.1:0-2767 GCA_964390165.1 uncultured Prosthecobacter sp.
ATGAATTTGGGATATTTGATCTAGGAGGCAATGCGTCTGAATGGTGCCTTGATCAGCGCTACCCTGTATTTAATTGGATGCGCGGTCAACGCACGATACGAGGATCTGATTGGTCTACTTCAGGTGCGGATTACTTGCTCGCAACAAAGCGAACGGACGCCAGTGAGAGTTATGGAAGTGTGGACACGGGCTTTCGCTGCGTCCTTGTCAGGGTTCCTTCGGCAAAGGCCGCCCCCCCGGTGAAGCCGGTTGTTGCGGCTGCCTCCCAAACAGATGTCGAAGGCAAAAGCAGCGACAAACCTGAGGTCGCAACGAAAGAGAGCCCTTTTGAAAACAGCTTGGGGATGAAATTTGTGCCCGTTCCCATCACTGCTGGCCCCGGCGCAGGGCGTCGGGTGCTGTTCAGCATCTGGGAGACTCGCGGTAAGGACTATGCCGCCTTTGTGGCGGATCCGAACCGTGGTTATGAGCTGAAATCGGAGGAATGGCGCACATGTGAAACCCCTGCGGGCATGCTGCCAATCGGACGCGCGGTGGGGGAGACCGCCGACAACAGCAATCATCCTGTGATCATGATCAGTTGGCACGAGGCTACCGCCTTCTGTCAGTGGTTAACCCGCAAGGAAAGAGATGCCGGCCGGATCAGCGCCGCCGATGAATACCGCCTTCCGCTGGATTTCGAATGGAGCAGTGCTGCGGGCATCGCCCAGTGGGAAGACGCGAAGGCCACACCTGAAAAAAATCAAAAGGCTCTTCAAAAAAAATGGGAAAGCATGGTGCGTGATGAGGAAGCTCCGCGCTGGGATATGTTTCCTTGGGGTGATGACCCTTTGCCAAAGCCTTATGGGAACTACGCGGATATGACAGCGAGGGCTCGGCAATCCGGACTGGGGGAAGGTGTTCGTTACCTTGAGTTCGCAGATGGGCATCCGACGACATCTCCAGTGGGCAGCTTCTTGCCAAATCGACATGGCATCTACGACCTTGGGGGCAATGTGTGGGAGTGGTGCCAGGATTGGATCGATGAAGAAAAGAAAAGCTACGTCTGCCGGGGTGGCGGCTGGCTGAGTCAGGATCAGTTTTCCCACGACCGACGCGCAGGTGGCCCGAATTCGCGAGACGCGGAAACGGGGTTTCGCTGTATTCTAGTTTTGGGAGGCGGCACGGTGCAGGGGCGTCCTGCTGAGTGGCCTGTCATCTCAGCCACCAAAGACCAACCCCATGTCAACAGCCTGGGCATGAAATTCGTCCCTGTGCCTATCAACAGCGGCTCTTCGGCTGGAAAGCAGATACTCTTCAGCATCTGGGAAACCCGCAGCAAGGACTATGCGGCATTCATGAGTGATCCCAAGCGCACCTATAAGATGACCGGCGAGGACATTGATGAGTGGAGAACCGACACCTATTGCGATGTTCCGATCGGGCGAGGTCCACGAGAAAGCGCCGCAGCAAGCCTTCATCCCGTTTGTAATGTGAATTGGGACGATGCCAACGCGTTCTGTGATTGGCTGGCTGAAAAAGAACGCAGATCCGGCAAAATCGGTCCCGCAGATCGGTATCGGCTCCCAACCGACGAGGAATGGAGCTACGCCGTAGGCATTGGTGACATTGAAAAAAGGGAAGATATAGAAACATGGGAGAAGGTAAGCGCCAGTCTAAAGGACGTTTATCCTTGGGGAAGAGGATTTCCGCCTCCTAGAGGAGCCGGAAATTTTTGTGACTCCACTTATCGCCGTGTCAGTGATGCTTTCGGATTCGAATCTTCCAAGAAGAGGCAAGAAGATTATGCCGAGATCAAGGGCTACACGGATGGCTACGCGCTGACTGCCCCTGCTGGTAGTTTCACGCCGAACGACTTTGGTGTTTCCGATCTCGCCGGCAATGTGGATGAACTTTGTTTAGATGAATGGGATGAGGGAATATGCACGCGCGGAGGAAGCTATTTCTCTAATGCAGAAGAATTGCAATCCGATTCAAGATTATGGGTGGAGGCCGAATTTGTTGGAGATGCCAACAAACGAATTCGCGATGTGGGCTTCCGCTGCGTGCTAGAGCTATCAAACGGACAAGGCGATACGCCATCACCTGGACCCCGCGCACAACTGCATCTGGAATCCATGCCTGCCGGAACAACTCCCACCTCAGCTTCAAGCAAAGCGGCTATTTCGGTGCCAAAGTCAAGTCCTGGCGCCTACCTTGGCACCATGCCCGCAAAGGATCAGGGTGGCGCGCAAGGAGTTAGACTCGACAGGGTAACTCCCGGCGGACCAGCTGAGAAAGCTGGTCTAAGGGGAGGCGACATCATTATCATGCTGAATGACAAAGATGTGCGGACCATCCATGATTATGTAAGCCGGATGGAAGGCCTCGTCGTTGGTTTAGAAACCAGAATCACTGTGCTTCGCGATGGACATCCGGTGGAATTGAAAATCAAACCCGAATCCCGCGCACAACTGCATTTGGAATCCATGCCTGCCGGAACAATTCCAGCCTCGCCATCAAGCAAAGCGGCTATTCCGGGACCAAATCCTGCCGCGAAGGAAACAGGCGCTGGTAGTCCAAAAGAAAATAAGCTGTTTGGGGCCAACACTGATGAGTATAAAGCGGAGATGAGTTCCGTCATTCGCCGTCTTCAAGTCGGGTTGAATCAGCGGGGTTTTGACGCGGGTCCTGTAGACGGTGTCGCTGGCGCGAAGACAGTTCAGGCGCTACGTGATTTTCAGCAAAGGAACAGTCTTCCTCAATCCAAGATTTTCGAAATCAACTT
>CAYMHJ010000593.1:0-2751 GCA_964390165.1 uncultured Prosthecobacter sp.
ACTTTCTAAAAAGTACAGCGCCTTTTTAGACATTCTTTTCGAGAACTGGTCTAGGCGCCGCGCTCATCAAGCTGACTGTAATCGGCCAGGTCTTGATCCGGATCGGCCATGATGACGTAATCCCAATGTGCATCCGGCCGATACTTCGAACCCGGGAAACGCTTGTCGAAGGAATTGGCCTTGGCCATCAACTCGCCAACCTGAGCACCCTCAGTCAGCAATTTGAGTTGCCTCTCATCCGGCTTGAACGCCTTTCCGCGTTCAATGCCCAACGGCCGGAGCATTGCCACGAAGAAGCGGTCGCGGTCATCCACGGGTTCGCGGTTGATCACTGCGGCCAGTTGTTCCCAATACTCCATGCCTTGTGGCAACGTCGCCGTCTGCGGCGCGCTCGGCTTGATGTGTTGTGTCGCGCGCGGATTGTCGCGCTGTGACCAAGGGTAGGTGCGGATGGCTTTTTCCATTGCCTCGGCCTTCGCCGGGTCGGCGTCGAGTGCGCGGTAAAAGAAACCGATGCCGAACGTCGGCGAACGGACGATTTTGGTATCTGCGGGCAACTCCTTCGGCGGCTCCTGTCCCGGCCCGACCAGAAGATACAGGCCGCCCTTGCCCTGATCCGGGCCCGTCATGCCGAAGTCGGTAAGTGGTCGCTGCCAGAAATCCATGGCCGAGCCAGCGATCGCGCCAGCGGGCACTTGCAGCGCCATGGGACCTGCTTCCGCCAGATCCATGAATCCGATGATGTAAGGCGTGGTGACGTTCGGCGTGAGGAACCGGCTCACGTCACGGTGTCCCTTGTAAATGACCACGTCCCCGTTTTTCGCGCCGAGTTCATTTCTTTGCTCACGGAGGACATATTCGAAACCGACGGTAGGCAGCGCCCAAAGATAAGCCTGGCAGGCACGCTGGAAATCCATGCTGTCGAACAGCGCGTGCGCGCTTTCTTCATTCGGGACACCCAGTTCGAGTTCGATTTTGCCGACACGAGTGTCCACGTGTTCCGGTGTGGCAGCAGACTGGGCCTGAAGCTGCCCGGCGGTGCAAACAAGGCTGGAGACGACGGAGAGGAGGGGATGTACACGCATGAGGAGGTTCATGATGACGATTCGACGCCCGTCCTGCTATTGGCCTTTGGTCCAATAAAAGGCGGGCTGGAGCACCGAAATAGGCATTCACCTTCCGCAAATGACATGACGGGATGTTTGGAGTCGGCTTTTTCAGGGAGGACGGATTCAGATTGGGGCGTGCAGGACAACGGCCCCGGCATCCCCGAGGAGGTCCTAAAGCGGTTGTTTGAAGCCTTCACCACCTCGAAGCCCTCCGGCCTCGGCCTCGGTCTCTCCATCAGCCGTAGCATCATCAAGCGCTTTGGCGGCCAGATCACCGGGGTGAACGCCGCCGAAGGGGGAGCGATCTTCCGAATCACGCTGCCTGCGCTGCCAGCGTGAAGGGAGAATCATGCGCCCCATGTTGGACCTAGGTCCAATAGCCGCGGCTGATGGTCTGGTGAAAATTATATTGGAGCAAAATATCAGGCTCTCTCCTCTCATGAAAACCGCCCGCTGGTCCCAGCTCCTCGTCTCCCTGCGCATTGGCATCTTGGCCTGCACGGCCACCGCACACGCGCAGGATGTCCTGCCTTTCCCGCCCACGCCCTCCGCCTCCAAAGCCGGCCTGACGATGAAGGATTCCACGCATCAGAAGCGCGTCACGCCATCGCGGTTACAGCCGGGAGCACCGAACGTGCTCATCATTCTGCTCGACGATGTCGGCCCTGGTGTGGCCTCGACCTATGGCGGTGAAATCCACACGCCCACACTCGACCGTGTCGCCAAAACCGGGATTTCCTACAATCGCTTTCACTCCACGGCCATGTGCTCGCCCACGCGTGCCTCGCTGCTGACAGGGCGTAACCACACCCGCGTGGGCAATGGTCAGATTTGCGAGCTGGCGAACGATTGGGACGGCTTCAGCGGCACCATTCCGAAGTCCTCCGCCTGTGTCGCCGAGGTGCTGAAGTCCTACGGCTACAACACCTCCGCATTCGGCAAGTGGCACAACACGCCAGCGGAGCAGACCACCTCGAAGGGGCCCTTTGAGTACTGGCCGGCCGGCTACGGCTTTGAATACTTCTACGGCTTCCTGGCTGGTGAGGCCTCCCAGTGGGAGCCACGTCTGGTGAAGAACACAACGATTGTGGAGCACCCGCCGAAGACCTCCGGTGGCAACAAACACTACCACCTCACTGAAGACCTCGCCGACAACGCCATCCACTGGCTGCGCGAGCAGCAGGCCTTCTCCCCCGACAAGCCTTTCTTCATGTACTGGGCCACAGGCGCCTCCCACGGTCCTCACCACATCATGAAGGAGTGGGCGGACAAGTACAAAGGCAAGTTTGACGACGGCTGGGACAAGTATCGCGAGCGCGTTTTTACCAACGCCAAGGCC
The DNA here is from genome assembly GCA_964390165.1 of uncultured Prosthecobacter sp. Lineage (GTDB taxonomy): Bacteria > Verrucomicrobiota > Verrucomicrobiia > Verrucomicrobiales > Verrucomicrobiaceae > Prosthecobacter. The sequence continues at coordinate 2,449 of CAYMHJ010000593.1, forward strand.
AAAGGCTGGATTCCAGAGAAAACGCAGCTCACCCCGCGTCCGGACACGCTGCCGTCGTGGGACTCCATCCCTGCCGATCAAAAGGCATTTCAGGCTAGGCTCATGGAAGTCTGGGCCGGATTCACCGAACACGCCGACCACCATGCCGGACGCATCGTGGATGAGATCGAGAAACAGGGCCGTCTCGAAAACACCCTCGTCTTCTACATCATGGGCGACAACGGCAACTCTGCCGAAGGTCAGAACGGCACCATCTCCGAGCTGCTCGCTCAAAACGGCATCCCCACCACGATTGACCAGCAC
>CAYMHJ010000594.1:0-2748 GCA_964390165.1 uncultured Prosthecobacter sp.
AATCCGCCCACTTCTGCTCCATGTGCGGCCCCCACTTCTGCTCCATGAAGATCACAGAGGACGTGAGAAAATACGCCGCCGAACAAGCCATCTCCGAAGAAGAAGCGCTTCAGCGCGGGATGGAGGAAAAGAGCAAAGAGTTCGTTGAAGCGGGAGCGGAGGTCTATCAGACTGCTTGATGCCTGCTCATCACAATTCGTTATGACAACTGACCTCCTATCAAGCGTCGCTTGCAACTTGCTCCACTTGGTCGTTTTGGTGGGCAACCAGAGCCTGCCACTCAATCTTTCGTCCATCAAAGGATATAGTTGATCCTTGAGGGCAACTCGTGCGGATTATCGGCAACACGCTGAGTCCTGGATACCCATCAATAAGCGTCGTTAGACCCATGAAATGAAGGCCCAAGCCTTTGCTGAAGTCTGGAAATTCGTCACCGCAGAGGCGTTGCTCCAGCAAAGCTCCAATCTTCATTGCGAAACTCCGAACCTCACTGACGATTGACTCACCGTAGCCTAGGCATCGCATTCGCAGGACAAGTTCAGGAACGGACACAGGTTCATCCAAAGAATTTCGCTCTTCATTCTCCAGAACTATTGAGTGAGAACAATCTACCGAAACAACAGCGGCCAGATTCATTCCACCGAGTGCGTTGACGAGGCGAGAAATGCCCTTTCTCGTGGCATGCAGCGGAAATATACGAATTCTAACTCCTTGTCGTTGAATGGCCTCCGCTAGTCCTTCCAAGCAGGAGCTTACTTGTCCGCCCCCATGGATGGCATCGACTACAAGTGCAATTTGGTCGGCCCGATTCTGGCGTAAGAATTCCTGCAGACTACGAACTGGCGGCCAACCTGGTTTGCCCTCAAGTTTCCGGCGGATAGCCAAGTCGGACCCGTTTCCCAGTAGAACACAAGTCGAGAACGGTTCCAGTGGCATCTGATCTAAGGCTTGGGAGAGATGCTTCCTCTCAATCAGGTTCATTGCGGAGATAATGAAGTCTGCATACTCCTTTCGTCCAGCCTTTGCGAACTGAGTCTTCCACCCATCAACGATGTCCTTGCCGTGGGTGTCGAGTAACACCCGCCGCAGCTTAGATTCGATGTCGATCTTTTTCTCTCTAAGTGTCTCCGCCACCCTGTGGCGAAACACTGTTGCGTTCTTGCAAAGGCGAATAACAGATCGTTGCCTGATGGCAAAATCGCTTCGCTGTTGTTTTTCCAAACAAGCCCAAATTAGAGGCGTTGCTTTAACGCTTGGATGGCAAAGTAGCACGACGCTGGGAGCCGCTCGATTTAGCGAGTCAACGAACATCAACACATCTCGTGGAGTGCTGCTACACGAAACCGGTCGGACATTGACGGGCGGGGCAACTTCAGCGGTTGACCAGTTGATGTCGCCCAGAGTTTTCCGAATTGTCGACTGAACGTCACTGTCATGATCGCCCGGATAATTGAGAACAATCAACTCGATGCCTGAAAAGCGCTCGGAAGACACGGGCAAGGGGCTTGGGTGAGTCAGGCGTTATCAATGGCGCATGTTCAATGCTTTCCAGACAGCCCCCAGCGGGACATTCATGGACTCGAGATCAGATTCGGACATTTGAGCGACGACCTGCGCCGCAAGGGCATGAATTCCTTGTGCCTGTGGATATCCGAGGCTCTTACTCTTAGCGGGTGGGGGGATGATTTCGCTCTTCTTTGCAGTTTTAGCACTACGCATCTGGGACGAGTCCGCGATGGCTTGATCGACAACCTGCTCTCGGAGTTCAGATGGAACACCAGCCTCCCCAAGACGCTTGACCGCCAGCACTCGCAATGACTCAAATCGGTATTTCTGCCAAGCAGGTAATAGCTTTGATTCGACAAGAGCACTACTGAGCACACTCCAATATTGTCCATCCTCTGCCTCAGAAACTGCTGCAAACAGCCCTTTATTTTCCTCCGGCACATGTTGCTGTATGAAGTCTTCGATCATCTGGCGCTGATCTGAATGACTCACTCGCACTACACTGTTACACCCTTCCGGCGGCGACCCTTCAGAATTCGATCTCAACTGTTTCGCCAACGGATCGAAATAGACATGTCCTTCGGTGGAAGGGTTATGAAACACAACCCAAGCAGACTGCTGCTGCGGCTCCCTGCGCGATTGCTGGTTGGTGGAAAAAAGGTCGTCCAAGCCCGATTTGCCTGCCCAAAAAACTTGTCCGGAGGCGCATTGATCCACCATCCGTTTGAGGCCCCCAAACCGGCTTTTCATGTCAAGCGTCGTGCCTGATGGCAACTCGGCACGGATCAAAGCCCCAAGTTGAGCGCCCAAGATGGGTTGAGGACGCTTTGCCATCGCAGCCAGAATAGCCTTGTTGATGTCTTCGTTGGTGGGATTCATGAATTTGGCCGCTAAAATAACAAAAGCCGGGAAATTGTCCCGGCTTTTGATGATTATCGGCATGTAAATCTGAATTTCCTTCTCCCGGATGCCAAGCAGGCAGAAGTTAGAAGAAGTTCGGCTTCTCCCATCCGCGTCGCCGGAAATCTTCAAATTCGAAGATCAACGGCCTTCCCGTAAGGCACCCGGCTTTCGGCTGGGTGGTCGCGACTGTGCTATACAGTTCGCGCCTCAAACTCTCTGTTCAAGGTCTTTTTCACCAAATTCCATGTCCCGAATCGATGAGAGGGTACATGCCAAGCCGCTACCTCTACTCTGGCATTTGGGCAAGGTCTTCGTCGGGCCAGAGGTTGGGGCGCTCTC
>CAYMHJ010000595.1:0-2736 GCA_964390165.1 uncultured Prosthecobacter sp.
GCCAAAACCCTGATGCACCTGAAAATCGCACACGCGACGCTGCCAGAGCTGCTTGCCGTTCAAATCGAGCGCGGTGGTGATGATGGCTCCGTCGTTCAAGAAGTTCACAAACAACCGCTCGCCATCGCTGACGACATCGGAAGATGCCTGCGAGGAAACTTTGTGCCCCTTCGTGTTGATGTTTCCGCGATGCACGACGGACTCCCAGCGCGATTTGCCGGTCGAACGGTCAAAAGCTAGCACAAGCTGTTCCTCCGTCTCCACATCCGCTGTCGCCAGCAGCACCTGATCAGCCACGACAATCGGCGAGCCATGCCCACGACCACGCACGGCTGCCTTCCAGATGAGATTTTCGCTCTCGCTCCACTTCACCGGTAGTTTTTGTCCCGCAGCCGCATGACCATCGCCGGTGGGTCCGCGCCATGCGGGCCAGTCAGCAGAGTAAAGGGATGTGGCGAACGAGACAAGATAGAGCAGGGAGAGTTTCATGTGGGGCGAGTGGTAACTTCGGCAAAACGGGCTTCGTAGTCTTTGTGGTTCGTGCCCATGAGGCGGTCCCAGACGTTGAAGTAGAGGCCATAGTTGCCGCGCATTTTTTCGTGATGCTGGATGTGGTTCGTTGGCGTGTTCAGCAGCTTGCCGAGCCACGTTTTCATCAGCCAGGATGGGAAGTATTCATAACCCGTATGGCCGATGACATTGAAGGTGATCTGCCAAATCATGAAGGCAAAGAAAGCCAGTGGATGCATCGGAACGGTGAAGACGAGCAGCGGGAAGATGCAAGCCTGCGTCGCAGCTTCCAGCGGCGAAAAGCTGTAGGCAGCCCAGGGCGTGGGGTTGGTGCTCTCGTGATGTACGCGGTGGAACAGTTTAAACAACCGCCGGTGATGCATGAGCCGGTGCGTCCAGTAGAACCATGTGTCATGCACGATGATGGCGATGCCGATGCTGGCGATGAACCAGACCCAGCCATGCGAGTCGATCTTCCGATACATCTGCCAGCCATAGGTTTTGCCGATGAGGATCGTGGTGACACCCACGAGGCCGTAAACGAACGCGGTGAGCACGGACCACTTCATCTCGCGCCGCACATCACCTGTGGCCGGATCACGCTGGATGATTTTTCGCCGCCACCAGCGCTTTTTGAAGATCACATAGGCCAGCAGCCACGCCGCCGCCGCCACCAGCGCATAGCGCAGCCAGTTTTCGACAGCGATGCCGAAGAACATCTGCACGGACTTAGACCAGCTTTGAGGCATGAAGAGTTCTCGGAGCATCAGGGCAGCTTCGGCTTCACAGGTGCTTTGCTTTCCTTATCGATGGGATAGACGGCATTCTGCGCCTCCAGCCCAGCGATGAGGCCCTGCATCAATTTTTTCAACTCGGCGGGGTGTGTCTTGGCAAGGTCGTTTTGCTCAAAGGGATCGGCTTTGAGGTTGAAAAGTTGGTAGTGGCTGCCTCCGCTGACTTGAGTGGGGAAATAGTGGTAGATCACCTTCCATTCGCCATCGCGGAAGGTGGTGAAGTAAGCTGTGCGATGCGGCGCATGTGGGTAGTGCATGAGGAACTTCTCATCACGGGTGCCATCGGGTCTGGCGGTAAGCAGGGTGTCGAGTTTGCGACCATCAAGCGGGTGCTGTGCGGGCACTGTGACTTCTGCGAGGTTCAAGATCGTGGGAAACATGTCATACACGGCGGCCTGTTGACTCTGGATGGTGTTTTGAGCGATTGGCAGGCGTTTTTGATTCTCGTTGGCCTCGCTCGGCTTCGCCCATGAGGCGATGAAGGGAACTCTCATGCCGCCTTCGTAGTGGGAACCTTTTTTCCCACGCAGCGGTGCGGCGCAGGCCACTTCATGCTCATGGCCGAGCGGAGCATCGCTGCCGTTGTCGCCGAGGAAGAAGATGAGTGTGTCCTCTGCCACGCCGAGAGTGTCGAGATGATCGAGGACATCGCCGAGGGACTTGTCCATGCCTTCGATGAGGGTGGCGAATGCCTGGGCGTTGGCAGGCTTGCCACTGTCCTTGTAGTGCGCGGCGAAACGTGGATCAGAGTCGAAGGGCGCATGCACGGCATACTGTGCGAAGTAGAGGAAGAACGGTTTTTTTTCCTTCACTGCGCCGCTGACGTGGGCTTTGGCTTCGAGCGTGAGCGCCTCGGTGAGGAAGATGTCCTGGCCATGGTATTTTTCGAGACCCTGGACGGCATGGCTGCCGCGTTTGACCTTGGCGTTGGCTTTCGCGGGCCGATCGAAGTTTTGCTTTCCGTAGTAGCTTCCCGGAGCGCCGATGGAGCCTCCGGCGACATTGATGTCGAAGCCGATCTTCGATGGGTCCGCAGCGTCAAAGGCACGCGGAGCGAAGTGACCTTTTCCCACATGGATGGTGCGATAACCAGCTCCTTGGAGAAGGCTTGGGAGTGTGACATCGCCAGCTTTGATGCCTTGCCAGTTCCACTCTGGTGGCCCTTGTGGACCGGCGTTGTCGTTATCAGGATTGATCCAGTTCGTGGTGCGATGGCGTGCGGCGTTTTGACCTGTCATGATGGAGACACGCGTGGGCGAGCAGACGCTCATGGCGCAGAAATGATTGAAGCGCACGCCGTGTGCGGCCAGACGCTCCATGTTCGGTGTGCGGTAGAAATCGTTTAGCGGGTAGCGCTTCGGTTTCCCCTCCGCGTCAGTCAAAAAGGGCAGCGAGGTGTCCATCACGCCCATGTCATCGACGAGCATGATGA
>CAYMHJ010000596.1:0-2734 GCA_964390165.1 uncultured Prosthecobacter sp.
GTGCAGATCATGCAGCACACCGAACCTGCCAGCGTGCATCCCGCCAAAGGCCACATCGGTCTCCAAATCCACGGCGGAGCCCAGTTCGTCGGCACGGTGCGCTACCGGAACATCCGCATTCGCGTCCTGTGAACGGCAGCCGGTTTGGTCGAAACATTGCCCCCATTCTGATGCCAATGAAAGTTTCCTACCCGACGATGCCTTACTCAAACCGAACACTCTAATCACCAGCATGTCCTCCTTCCCGTCCAAGTGGCATTCCTCCGTCACCCGCTATCAGTGGCTCGTTTTGATCGTCGCCTCACTGGGGTGGGTGTTTGATGCGTTTGAGGGGCAGATCTACAATCTCACGCGGGCGGACATGCTGCCGGATCTCCTGCATGTGAAGGCGGATGATCCGCTGGTGAAAGTGTGGGGTGAGCGGTTCCTCGGCATCTTCCTCCTCGGCGGCACGTTTGGCGGTTTGTTGTTCAGCTCGCTGGCGGACAAGTGGGGGCGCAATCCCGTGATGGCGCTGACGATCTTGTTTTACTCCGTCTTCTCCGGTATCACGGCCTTTGCGGATGAGATCTGGCAGGTGGGTGTACTGCGCTTCCTCGTGGCCATGGGCGTGGGTGGCGAATGGGCCGTGGGTGCGGCGCTGGTGGCGGAGGTTTTCCCAAAAGAGGCCCGTGAGCGTGCGGGTGGCATTTTTCATGCGACGAGTGTCGCGGGCCTGTGGCTGGCCGCAGCGGCAGGGCTCTGGGTGGGCACCGAGTGGCGCACCGCGTATCTGCTCGGCGTCGCTCCGGCGCTGCTCGTGCTGTGGGTGCGCATGAGCATCAAAGAGCCGGAATCATGGAAAGCGGCGCGGGAGTCGAACACGAAGCGCATGGGAAGTTTCAGCGATTTGCTGGGTGATGTTCGCTGGCGTGCGCGGGCCGTGTTTGGCGCTTTGCTCGCGATGGTGGGCCTGGCGACCTTTTGGGGTGTGGTGGTGGCCGGGCAGGACATCGCGGCGGATTTCTTGAAGCGTGCTAACGATCCCGATTGGGCCAGCAAATCGAAAATTGCCTTCGGCTTCATCCAAACGGCAGGCGCAGGCGCGGGAATGCTCGCGTTTGGCCCGCTGGCGGCGCGTTGGGGCTGCAAGAAGACCTTTGTCATCATGCACATCGCCGCGCTGATCATGACGCCGGTGATTTGCTGGCTGCCATCGCACTTCGGCAGTTACACACTGCTGCTCGTGCTCCTGCCGGTTTTCGGATTCTTCGCGCAGGGCATCCACGCGGGCTACGCGGCGTACTTTCCCGCGCTCTTCCCGACGCATCTGCGTGCCACAGGCTCCGGATTCTGCTTCAACACCGGCCGCCTGCTCGCTGCGCCCGTTTTGATCTGGCTCAGCGCGTGGATGAAATCGACGATGGACCTTCGTCTCGCCATCACCTGCCTCGGCGGCTTTTTCCTGCTCGGCCTGGTGTTCCTGGCGCTGCTGCCTGAGACGCATGGTGAAGAACTACCGGAGTGATCACGGCACCCATGACTCCATCGCCAAACTCGCCGCACCAAGAGCGCCCGCATCATCGCCCAGCTGGGAGCGCAGCAGACGCAGAGGTTTGTTTTGGAGCGAGGGAGCTAGGATTTGGATGTTGCTGATAATGTCAGAACAAAAAGCATCACCTAGCGCGGTGAGCGGGCCGTGGAGGAAGTAGCTGTGAGTGTCGAGAAGCAGGTGCAGGCTGCCGAGGACACGGGCGTAGTCGGCGATGATCGTGGTGCGGGCGTCATCACGTTGCTCGGCGAGAGTGGCGAGGGCGCTGTGGAGATCGGCAGGGAGGCTGGCGCGTTTGGTTTTGCCTGCGAGGCGTCGCCAGACCGCGGGTGAAGAAAGTGCATCGTGCAACTCGCCGCCATCGGGCCAGGGCCAGCGGCCGATTTCGCCCGCGGCGTGCTCCGTGCCGGTGACAATGCGTCCGCCGATGACAATGGCGATACCGAAGCCGCTGCGCGGACCGAGGATGACGTAGTCACTCAGTTCGCCCGCGCCGCCGAACCAGCGCTCCGCAAGCGCGATGGCGCGGAGGTTGTTGTCGAGCGTGACGATGACGTTGTGTTTGTCGTGCAATTGCTGCGCGAGAGGCACGTCCTTCCAGCCTTCGATGAATGCGTAATCCCGCGCGATGCCCGCGACGGGATCGACGATGCCAGGCACGCCGACTCCGATGCCGAGAAGAGGTCCGCTGGCCGTTTTGGCGAGCCTGGAGATGAGTTTGCTGATCTCGGCGATGACGGAATTCGGCGTGACGGCTTCCGGCAGCGGCGTGATGCGGCTGTCGGTCTTTGCGCCGGAGAAATCGACTCGCACGCCCTGGATGCGCTCCGCATGAAACTCGATGCCAGCGAACCATCCTGCGTCAGCGTTTGTGGTTAGTGCGCGCTTCGGGCGGCCCATCGCGCCGCGTTCGAGGCCGTTTTCGTTGAGGTGGCCGCTGGCGATGAGTTGGTCGGCATACTGGCCAGCGGTGGTCGGCGAAAGACGCATCACATCCGCCAGTGTGCGGCGCGATGTAGCCCGCTGGCTGCGAACATGCAGCACGGCCTTGGCGAGGAGATGACGCTGGTCTTCTGGATTGCGCATGAAGTAGTTGGCTGCAAAAAGGCTAAAACTCAAAGATGGCTTTCCAGCCCCCATGTCACATGGAAACCAAGTAAAACCAACGCTATTCGATTTTCAGCACCCCCCGCCCCTGCTTCA
>CAYMHJ010000597.1:0-2702 GCA_964390165.1 uncultured Prosthecobacter sp.
ACAACGCGGTCGAGTATTTCGTGAGCTACTTCGACTACTACCAGCCCGAGGCCTATATCCCACGCACGGACACCTACATCGAGAAGGACTCGAATGTGAACGACGAGATCGAGCGCCTACGCCTTTCCAGCATGGGTGCGCTCATCACGAGGAAAGATGTGGTCGTCATCGCCAGCGTGTCCTGCATCTATGGTTTGGGCTCTCCGGAAGACTATGAGGGCATGATGATGCCCATGCATGTAGGCATGGAAATCTCACGCGAAACCCTGCTCACCCGCCTCGTGGACATGCTCTATGAGCGCAATGACATCCAGCTCAAGCGCGGCAGCTTCCGTGCCCGTGGCGATGTCGTGGAAGTCGTGCCTGCCTATCTCGACAGCGAGGCCATCCGCATCGAGTTCTTCGGCGATGAAATCGACCGGATCAGCGCGGTGGACGTGCTCACCGGCACCGTCACGCTGAAGATGCCGAGCTACACCATTTTTCCCGCAAAGCAGTTCGTCACACCGGGCGACAAGCTCAGAAAAGCCGTCGTCAAAATCCGCGAGGAGATGACCGAGCGCGTCGCGTGGTTTGAAAAGGAAGGCAAGCTGCTCGAAGCACAGCGCCTGCGGATGCGCACGGAGCACGACATCGAGATGATGCAGGAGATGGGCTTCTGCCAGGGCATCGAAAACTACAGCCGCCATCTCACGGGTCGCGAGCCGGGTGCCACACCGGGGACATTGCTGGATTTCTTCCCCGACGACTTCCTCTGCCTCGTCGATGAAAGCCACGCCACCATCCCGCAAATCGGCGGCATGTATGAGGGCGACAAATCTCGCAAGACCGTGCTCGTGGAGCATGGCTTCCGCCTGCCGAGTGCGCTCGACAATCGCCCGCTGAAGTTCCCCGAGTTCATGAATGCGGTGGGCCAACTCGTCTATGTCAGCGCCACACCGGCTCGCTTTGAGATCGAAAACAGCGTCGTCGGCAATGCGGGCTACATCCCGCATCAGCGCGAGCGCATTGGCGAAGAAGAGGGCGTGCCCGCCGCACTGCCAGGACTCGCCGTGCGAGTCAGTGGCAGCTCGCAGCCTGTGGAAAAGTTTGACGTCACCACGAAAGGCAAGCCGCTCGTCGTCGAGCAGATCATCCGCCCAACCGGCCTGCTCGATCCCATCATCACCATCAAGCCGCTCAAAGGTCAGATCGATGAAACCATCGAGCTGTGCCGTCAGCGCATCGAACGCGGTGAGCGCGTGCTCGTCACGACACTCACGAAACGCACCGCTGAGGATCTCACCGACTACCTGCGCAACCTCGACATGAAGGTGCGCTACCTGCACAGCGACATCGACGCCATCGAGCGTGTCGAGATCCTCCGCAGCCTGCGCAAAGGCGATTGCGATGTGCTCGTCGGCATCAATCTCCTCCGCGAAGGACTCGACCTTCCCGAAGTCAGCCTCGTCTGCATCCTCGACGCCGATAAAGAAGGCTTCCTTCGCAGCGAGACTTCACTCATCCAGACCTCCGGCCGTGCTGCCCGACACGTCGCTGGCGAAGTTGTGCTCTTTGCCGACATCGAAACGAAGAGCATCAAAGCTCTGCTGAGCATCAGCAACTACCGCCGTCAGGTGCAGCTCGATCATAACACGAAGCACGGCATCACCCCGCAGACGATCAAGCGCGCCGTGCAGGAGTCGCTGAACTCACTCGGCAAAGCCCGCGAACTCGAAGAAAGCGTCCTGCGCGAAGGCGGCGGCAGCGACTTCATCGTCACCGATGTCATCCGCGAACTCGAAGGCGAAATGGCTGAAGCCGCGACCAAGCTCGAGTTCGAGCGCGCCGCCCTCATCCGCGACCAGATACGCGAACTGAAGAAACAAGCAGGCCTGAATGCCGATGATGGCGGCGTTTTGCCAAGGCCCAAGAGCGTCACCTACCCGAAGCCAAAACGTGGCGGCAGCAAGAAGCGGTGATCAAGCCGCCTGAGCGAGAGTTTCCTCTTCGTTCAGGTAACAAGAGGGATCAGGAGCCCAGAAGTCGCCGGTCATTTGCAGAGCACGCACACGGAAGCCACCACCGCAGACATTCAGCCAGCGGCAGCTCGCGCAGCGGCCGGTGAGGTGCTGGGTGCGATTGCGCAGCGCAGTGAGTTCGGGGTGGTCGCGATTCGTCCAGATCTCGCTGAAGGGCCGCTCCTTCACGTTGCCGAGATTGAGGCTGTGCCAGAACTGGTCGGGATGCACATTGCCCTGGGTGTCGATGTTACTGATGCCGGTGCCGGAGCTGTTCGCGCCGCCACCGTTCCAGGTGAGCAGTTCCATGGCCTTCGCGGCACGCTCGGGATTCTCACGCAGCAGGCGCATGTAGAGGTAGGGGCCATCGACGGGTTGATCGACGGTCAAAACTTCGCGCGGTTTGCCGCTGGCAGCCCACTTCGCGGTGCGGTCGAGGATCTTGTCGAGGGCCTTGCGAGTGTCTTCATGAGCGACTTCGATGAGGTCGGCTCCGCGTCCGCTATAGACGAGGTGGTAGAAGCAGACGCGCTCGATGTCCTCGCGCTCGATGAAGTCGAGGATGTTGTCGATGTCGTCGATGTTGTGCTGCGACAGCGTGAGACGGAGACCGACCTTTTGACCCACGGCTTTGCAGTGGCGGAAGGCGGCCACGGCTTTGTCAAAGGCACCGGTTTTGCCGCGGAAGTGATCATGAGTCGC
>CAYMHJ010000598.1:0-2702 GCA_964390165.1 uncultured Prosthecobacter sp.
TGGGCACCACCTTCATCGCGCAGGCACCGTTGGCCTTCACGCTGCCGCGATTGATCGAGCCGGTCGCGCTGAAGCATCCCAGCGTGAAGATCATCCTCGCGCATCTCGGGCATCCGTATGAAGGCGAGTGCCTCGTAACGATTCGGAAGCACGAGAACGTCTTCGCCGATGTCAGCGCACTGCATTACCGGCCGTGGCAGCTCTACAATTCACTCATGCTCGCGCAGGAATACGGTGTGTGGCACAAGCTGTTCTTTGGCACCGACTTCCCCTTCACCACGGTGAATGCGAGCATCGACGGCATTCGCAAACTCAACGACATGCTGGAAGGCACGAAGCTGCCACGTCTCGACGTGAATCAGATCGAAGCGATGCTCCATCGCGACAGCTTGAAGCTGCTTGGGCTGACGCGTTGAAAACAAAGCTGTTACCGCAGGGCAACATGGGCCGTTTAGGTTGGCCTTCATGGAACTTCCGCCAGCCTCCAGCCGCCGCCACGATCTTGATGCCTTGCGTGCGTTTGCGATGCTGCTGGGCATCGCGCTGCACGCGGCGCTGTCTTTCACGGGCGGGCCGTGGATGGTGCAGGACACGCGGACGAGTGCCTTTTTTCAGGTGCTCATCAGTGCGGTGCATGGCTTTCGCATGCCCCTGTTCTTTGTGTTGAGCGGTTTCTTCACCGCGATGCTTTGGCGGCGGCGCGGACTGCGGGAGGTGATCGCACACCGTTTCAAGCGTGTGTTTCTGCCGCTGGTGATCGGCACGCTAACGATCGTGCCGGTGATGTTCTGGCTCGGCGCGGTCGCGGTGCAATCCGGTGAGCGCCGGGCTGTCAAAGGACCGCCGACCTTGTGGAAGGCCAGCGCGGCCGGAGATCGCGACTTCGTGCGCCGCCTGCTCGATGACGGCGCGGATGTGAGCGCGCCCGATCCAGTGCTCGGCGTGACGCCGCTGAGCTACGCGACCATCTTCGGGCGCGAGGAAGTCGTGAAGCTGCTGCTGCAGCGCGGTGCGGATGCAAAGCGTACGAATCGTGATGGTGGCACAGCACTCCACGGTGCGGCGTTTCTTGGTCATGCGGGTATTGCTCGTGAGCTGCTGAAAGCGGGTGCTGATGCCAAGATAAAAAACGAGCGTGGAGAAACGGCTCTCGATGCGACGATGGCAGACTGGAGTGTGACACAATTCATCGCCAAGATCATGAAAGGGCCGGTGGAGAAGAAAGTTGTCATGAAGGGCCGCTTGGAAGTGCGTGATATGCTCGGTGGAGACGCACAGGCAACCAGACCACGTCCTTTGTTGGCGCTCTGGCTGTTTTTGACACAGATACCGATCTTCAGTCATCTTTGGTTCCTGTGGTTCCTCTGCTGGATGGTGGCGGGCTTCGCGGTGTGCGCATGGATCGCGAATTGCATTGGGTGGAAGCCTGCGCCGCGCCGCTGGGTCACATCATCGCTGAGTTATCTCTGGCTGGTACCGCTCACTTTGATCCCCACATGGTTCATGGGCCTCGCGATGCCAAATTTCGGCCCTGACACGTCATCGAGCATCCTGCCGCCGCTGCATCTGCTGGCTTACTACGCCGTCTTCTTCGGCTATGGAGCGCTCTACTTCGACAGCGAGGACCATGGTGGTCGCCTGGGTCGTCGCTGGTGGCTGACACTGCCGCTGGCGCTGCTTGTTGTTTATCCCGCAGGACTGGCCGCGACCTACGGCGACAAGAATCTGCACAGCATCGCCATACTGCTGCAAGTCATCTACGTCTGGATGATGAGCGCGGCGATGATGGGCCTGTTTCGTCGTTTTGTATCGCAGGAAAGGCCGTGGATTCGCTATCTCTCCGACGCGTCCTACTGGATGTATCTGGCGCATCTGCCGCTCGTCGTCGCGGCGCAGCTCTGGGTGCGTGACTGGCCGCTGGCAGCGGGATTAAAGTTTGCGTTGGTCTGCGGCGGTGTCTTTGCGCTGCTGCTGATCAGCTACGAATATCTGGCGCGCTACACCTGGATCGGCGCGCTGATGAACGGACGGAAGCACCGCCAGAAGTCGGCTACTCAAACTTGATCGAGTAAAGATCCGCGTCCTTCAGCGCAAAGCGCAGTCGCACAGTCTTCCCGGCGAGAGAGCTGACATCGCCGCCATTTTTCCACACGACGGCACGCGCAATCGTGTCGCCAAAATGGTCCTCGGAGTCATCAAGCGCAAACCCCGGCAGCGCCTTGCCTTCCGTGTCCTGGATTTCGACCTTCACACCACCAGCGGCGGAGCTGGCGAAGTTCATCGTGAGCTTCTTGCCAGTGAAGGTGATGGGTTTGGTGATGAGTTCACCACCGCTCATCGGCGCATGGATGGAGACGAAGCCATCGAGGCGCAGCGTGTAGCGGCGGAGCTGGCTGCTTTTGTCGGTCCAATAGCTCTCCGTCGCGTAGAGGCTGAGTTCGTTCGGCGCACCTTCGAGAGCGGACTTAGTCTCCACGGGATGCCAGGCGATGTATTGATGGCCGTAGTTCCAGGTGCCGGGCCGCTCAATGCCAGGCGGTAGGAAGGCTTCGTTCCAGCGCTTGAAGGTCACGCCATCGCGGCTGGCCATGAAGAGACCTTCGGTGATGACCATGCCGTAGCGGTCGCTGGCCTTCGAGCGCCATTCGCGGTGCTCACGCTCTGGCAGCGCACGCATGCTCTCGGACCAGCCACGTTCGAGG
>CAYMHJ010000599.1:0-2700 GCA_964390165.1 uncultured Prosthecobacter sp.
CTGCTGTGTACCGCAAACTCCAAACTTTCCAGCGTTCTCGCTCCGGATGCCATGGTTGCTGCTGGTTATGGTCACGACGACTTCACAGTGCAACAGCGCCTCAGCGTGCCGATGGTCCGCCTTGATGACGTGATCCCCTCCAGCACAGATATTGGTCTGCTGAAGATTGACGTGCAGGGTTTCGAACTGCCTGTGCTTGAGGGGGCGCGTGAAACGCTACGCTCCACCCAGGCGCTGCTCATGGAAGTCAACTACGTCCCTCATTACGACGGTGGTGCGGCCTTCGATGAACTGCACGCGGCGGTTCGTTCGCATGGCTTTCGGACCTTTGGCGTCTCCGCCCCCTACGGCGGCCCGGACGGGCCTCTGTGGGCTGATGCGATGTTTGTGCGTGAATAGCTGGTAAACGCTCAGATCTCTTTGCATCTCCCCATGCCTCCCCAAGCCATCCAGCCTACGGATATTGACAGCCTGCCACGGCACCGCCTGCTTCCGCGTATCTATCGTCGTGTGCTGTCGTTGACGAGGAAGCACGGTTTGTTCACGCTGGCACGATTTCATGACCGCTTTTTCGGCGGGGAACAGTGTGTGGACATTCCTTCGGGCGCGCGGTTGGTCATTCCGGACGATCCGCACTATTTTGGCTTCCTCACCGGCCTCCATGAAACGCATGTGGCCGAAGCGATCCGCGGGTTTGTCAAACCTGGGGACGTCTGTGTCGATGTCGGGGCCAACATTGGCTACTTCTCCATGATGATGGCAAAACATGCGGGCGCGTCAGGGAAAACTTTCGCGTTTGAACCGGTGCCGGACACCTTTGAAGCGCTTCAGAAAAATGCGTTTCTTGCGGGCATGGACGGCCTGTGCATTGAGCCTCGTCACGCAGGAGTTTCCGATCAAATCGGCGAATTGGTCATTGTGCGCCGTGAGCACAGCACACTCAACGAGGTCCGCGCGGTCGATGACAGGCTCGATGCAGGAGTGGTTCGCGTTAAGAGCCTGACGTTGGAGTCTTTCGTCAAAGGCGAGGCGTTGTCGCAGCCTATCGCCCTGTTAAAGATCGATGTGGAAGGTCATGAGTTGGCCGTGATACAGGGGGGCGTCGCTGTCCTGCGATCTGGTCAGGTGCGACAACTCATTTTGGAAGTCACGCCAGGCGAGGACGCAGTTCAAATCGACCGCATTCTTTCGGAGTGTGGTGCATCAACCTCGTGTTGGGTCGATGGTGACTGGCGAAACACAGTCATCCGGGGATTATCCAATCGCACAGATATACTGGCTAAATTTCCCTAATTTGCCCACAGCATTGCATCAAACCCTGACGCCCCTCATGAGTCCGAAGGATCCATTTATCTTCAAGCAACACTCCAAATTGCACCCCCGCAGGCTCATTTTCACTGCTTGGGCTAGACTCGCTGAGAGTGCTGCGAAGCGGCGTTTCGCTTCCTTCAAAATCCCTGAACTGGCACCTAGTGAAGTGACTCCTACCGGGGGTGTTTACGACGAAGATAGCACTGCGGTTACTTCCTCCCAGATGGATGTTTTGGTTCATGGTTTGAAGTGCACTGAGGATGTGCCTGGACCGGCGGTAGAGATAGGTGCATATCGCGGAGTGACCACGTTCATTCTGGCTTCGAGAACCCAGCGAGATTACGTGGCCGTGGATCCCTACATTGGTTACGGCGGCGCTGAGTCCGACTGCCAGATGATGAAGCAACGGGTGTCCCAACTCAAGAATGTGAGGCATCTCCGAATGACGTCGGGCGAAGCTGCCCGACTCGGGCATGTGGAGCAGATCTCTTTTGTGTTTGTAGATGCAGTGCACGACTACGTGAACGCCCGGTTTGATGGCTTTACTTGGGGAAATAAGCTAAGCCTCGGAGGACTGATCGCTTTTCACGACACCGACAGCATCGGCTTCGCTGGAGTTCAACGTGCGGTGTGGGAAATGTTGAACCACAAATCCCGCTATTGGTCCTTGTTTGCTCACGTGAATGGGCTCGTTGTTCTAAAGCGTGAAAGGGTGAATCCAGGAGCCAAGGCAGTCCCTTGATTGCGATTGCCGACATCAACACGGTCTGGCGGAGAAAGCCGTTTGAGGCGCTGGCCAGCCTGCGGCCGGTCCTAGGATTCATGCCTCGGGATGTGCGGTCCGCATGGAAGGAGATGCCGGCAAGTTCCTCTGTGGTTGTTCCCGGTTTGGTCGAGTGTCCGATGATTCTGCCACCCGGGTGGGCGTCGAAATGGACCCGTGTGACGGCTTGGCGTCTTTGGCGCAAGGCATTAAGAAAGGCAATGGATCTGGGAGAGCACTTGACCAGCTTTGGAGTGACTTCGCCACACTACCTCGAACTAGTTCGGAAGGCGGAAGCACACATTCCAACCTTCTACTACTGTTCCGACGATTACTCGCAGTATACCGACTGGGGAGGCGAGGCACTTCTGAAGCGGGAGGCGGAACTGGTGCGGACTGTGCGGCATTCGTTCTTTGTTTCTCGCAGTTTGGCGGACCGGGCGGTGCATTCCTACGGAGTCTCGCCGGACCGGGTCAGCGTCTCTCCGAATGCGACCGAGGAGCGTTTTCTCAATCCGGTGCCGGAAGAGCAAGTCGAGGCATTGTTTCGTCAGTTTCCGGCCCTGCGGCGCCCCTTGGTGGGAGTCGTGGGTTGCGTCAATGACCGGTTGGATTTTGACCTCATT
>CAYMHJ010000600.1:0-2683 GCA_964390165.1 uncultured Prosthecobacter sp.
CATCGACGATCACATGATCCTTCGTTCCCTGCGTGCCGATGATGACATTCACGCGACCGCCTTTTTCGAAGTGGAAACGCCCGATCGGCTCAAACAGGCCGCCGATGCTCGGTTTCTTGGTTTGATCAAAGATGATCTCATGCACGCCATCGAAGGCCTCGACGGTGATGGGTACGCGTTTGTCGCAGTTGCTCTTCGCCGGATAGGCGAGGCGCACTTCGTAGATGCCTGTCTCCGGCAATGCACCACGAAACACGGCCTTCTTAATGCCCTGGTCCTGCTTGTCGTTGCGGATGTAGAAGTCGCCGAATCGGTTCTTGGAGAGGTTTGACTGCTTCCAATCACCGATCAGTTCGGCTGCAGACTCGTCGTAGATCACACCCGCGAGCGGCAGCTTGTTGAGCGTTTTTTTGCCACCGACGGTCTCCATGAAATCACGCTCCACCTTGAGCCGCATGGCGAGTTCGAGACGTTCGATGCGCGTTTTCAGTTCGGTGTAAGCGGGCCCGGGCTGCGGCAGCGCCTGCTCCACCCAGCTCGCGACGTTCACGCAGCCGTTGCGCGTGCCCATGACGATCTCCGTGCTGCGCAGGAATCCGGCGAGCGCGTAGTAGTCGTGCTGCGAGACGGGATCGAACTTGTGATCGTGGCAGCGCGCGCAGCCGAGCGAGAGGCCGAGCATGGATTTGCCGATGGTGTCGAGCTGCTCGTCCACGGTGTCGAGATGCAGCTTCTCCTTGTCGCGTTCGGTGAGCATCTTCGGCCCCAGCGCGAGGAAAGTCGGCGCGATCATCCTTGCGCGGCGCTGTGCATCGTTTTTGGACGTCATCAAATCACCGGCGATCTGCTCGCGGATGAAGTCGTAGTAGGATTTGTCGCGGTTGAACGCGTCGATGACGTAGTTCCGATAACGCCAGGCCTGGAAGAAGGTGTAGTTGCGATCTCCGCCGTTCGAGTCGGCGTAACGCGCGAGATCCAGCCAATGGCGGCCCCATTTTTCGCCGAAGGCGGGGCTGTTAAGCAGCTTCTCGGTGTAGTCCGAGAGGTTGGACGTGTCGGACTCGTTCGATGGCGGCAAACCGGTGAGATCGTAGCTGAGCCGCCTCTTCAAGGTGACCCTGTCAGCATCGGGGGCGGGGGGGAGGCCCTTCGCCTCGATCTCGGCCAAAATGAACGCATCGATGTCATTGCGCGGCCATGCCTTGTCCTTCACGGCGGGAATCGTGGTCTTTTGCAGAGGCCGGTAGGCCCAGCCCTGGCGGGCGGCCTCGATATTGATCGTTTTTTTCGGCAGTGCCGCTGACAGTGACCCCAAACGTGGATCAGGGGCCCCCATCGCGATCCATTGCTCCAGGATGCCGATGTCCTCCGGCGACAGTTTCGACTTCGGCGGCATCTGCAGATCCTCGTCCTCATAACGCACGCTGTGCATGATGAGGCTCTTCTCAGGCTTTCCAGGCACCAGTGTCGGCCCTGCATCGCCCCCCTGCGCCCAGCCTTCCTTGCGATCCAGCAGCAGACCTCCCTTTTGCTTTCCCGCCTCTTGCGAGTGGCATTCATAGCAATGCTTCACCAGCAGCGGTCTCACCTTCCCCTCAAAAAACGCCACACCATCCGCTGCAGTGGCAGAAGCGGAAATTATAAGACCCAATGGAAGAAGGCGGAGCACGGGCATGAAAGGCAGAATCGGGGGAGTCTTGGACAAAAAAAGATCGTAGCGCAGGGATGTGGTCTTTCTTCAGATCACCGCAGCAGCGTCCCGGCCTCATCCAGAAGCGAGTGCTCGAAGGCGCTGGCGTAGGCGGAAAATGTGGCCGCCTTGATGCGCAGTTTCCTGCCGACATCGCGCCAGGTTTGCGCGAATGATCGTCACAGTTGCTCGCGAGCAGGCCGAAGACCATGCGCCGCCATAGTTCGTGAAGATCTCTCGTCACGTCATCGCCGTCATTGTGGCTGGCGTCGGCGATCATCGTGTAGGCGGAACCCTGGTCCTGAGGCAGGCCGAGCAGCGGGGCGGCGGAGAGGAAGGGAATGCGACGTGAGTCCTGACGGTCGAAACGCGTGAACAAGGACACGCTGAGGGTACCTGCGGTGACGAGCTGATGATCGGCCACGGACATGCTGCCTTTCGAGCGAGTGCCAGAGCCAAAATCTCACCACTGGCGATGTCGCGCATGTCGTCGGGCTTCGGTAGTTTTGCAATGCCAACTACCCCGCATCATACTCAAACGACCTGGAAGCACCGCGCTTCGGTGTGTGCAGCCGTCCCACGAAATGCGTCGTGCCCTGCCAGTCGATATGGACTTCCGGGGTCATGGTTTGGCGCGACGGATGCGTTTAGGCAGAAGTTCCGCCTCCTTTTCCAAACCGAGAGTGTCACCGCTCGCAGCAGCGAGTGAGGCGAGCCGGTCATGGAGGTGGAGCACGAACAAAGCTGTCGTCAAAGTGCCGATGGCGACGGTGGGGGCACCCTTCTCAAGGCGCCAGAGTGTGTCGCAGCTGATGAACAAACGACCCGCCATCTCTGCGGCCGAAATGCGGCGCTTCTTGCGTGCCACAGCTAGGTCACGACCGAGAGAGCGCATACCTAGGCTGATGTGCAGGTGGAGGGACGAGGCGTTGGCTGGCTTGGCTAAACGTCTGCTGTCGCCGACGTAACGATATTCGGCTTCGGTTGCCAATC
>CAYMHJ010000601.1:0-2682 GCA_964390165.1 uncultured Prosthecobacter sp.
CTTCAGTCTCGGATTTGAGCATTGTCGTCTGATTGGCCACCCCGACCCTGCGGAGATGTAACTCAGGATCAAAACCAACCGAGCACGCACTGGCAGAGCTGAAACGATCCAGAAAAGCCTGCCTATCCCCGCCATTGCGGATGTATTCGCATACATAATCTACATCTGCCAGCGTCAGAATGACGAGGTAGTGCCCATTGCCATCATCACCGAGGGCGCGTGAAGATGTAGCGCGTGTTTCTTCGTGGCTGGCCTTTCCATGAATGACGGAAGTGTAACCGCCCTTCGCGTAGCCGCGCACCCGTTTCCATACGCTCATCACATCTCCGCAGGTCGTGTCCACGACCATGCAGCCACGCGAGGAGATGAGCTTCATTAGATCTGTCTCGGCACCGAATGCCGGCACGATGACAACGTCGTCGCTCGTTAATTTTGCAACTTCCTCTTCATGCCTGCCAACGGGAATACTGATGATACCCATTTCACTGAGTTGGCGATTGACCTCAGGATTGTGGATGATCTCTCCTAGCAAAAAGACACGTTTATCGGCAAAAACACGCCGTGCAGCATAGGCTAGGTCGATGGCACGTTCGACACCGTAGCAGAAGCCAAACTCCCGCGCGAGGCGAACCGTCGTATTACCGATCTGAACGGCACTTCCTCGCGCGCGAACAGCCTCAACAAGGGGGCTGCGGTAGTGTATCTCCACCTCCGCCTGTACACGCTCCATGACTTCCGGGGTGCGGACATTGACTCGACGGGCAGCAGGAGGAGCGGTGGACATGGAGAATGAATATCAAAAATAACTGGAGAGGAGTTCCAGCGGCGTTGGCTCTCCTCGGCCGGATTGTGAGAGATGTCTTTACTTTTTGAAGAGTGTGCCGGCCTCGATATCCCTGAAGAATTTGTCACTCATCAAATAGGAACGATCCGGGTTGGGCAGCGGGCCATCGTCGATCACTGGAAGTGTCTTGCCGATCGTGTTGTCCTCAGGATGTGAGTTGGCGATAATCAAAGGCGTGCCGACCTTGGTCATTGAGAAGATTTTGACCGCTGATTTGGCCGGCAGTCGAATGCAGCCGTGCGTGCATGGGTACGGCTTCACAAAACCCCAATGCATGCCGTAGGCGGACTTCCACTCCTGCCAGTAGGCCATGGGATAACCACGATCTGGCTCACTCTGGCGACGGCGGCGGGCTTCCTTATATTGAATATGATGCGTTCCAGAACCCGTCGAGCCACCTGTGCCCACCGAGCAGGGTGTGGCGAGCAGAACTTTGTCGCCCTCGACGACGTAAACACGTTGCGCGCCCGTACTGACTTTAACTTTCACTGCCGAAGGGTTTTTCGGAGCAGTTGCAGGCGGATCAAATTCGTGACCATACATGTGACGACCGCGAGCGGTTTTACAACTGCACACAGAAGCTGCCATTATTGCGAGCGCTGCAAATTGAATGCATTTACGAAGAGAGTGGAATTTCATGGGGCAGCAGAGGTAGCACGCCCGCTCATCGTCTCCACAGTTTTTCTTCACCCAATCTCTCGTGGATACCCCAATAATCAAATGCCCTGCGCATGGCGAGCTTCGTTAGGGGGCGAGTCCATGGTGCAGCCGGTTATTTGGTGCTTAGCGTTGCTGCGGTAATAGGCGCGCATTTCATCTAGTTTAGCTTGGCCGTCTTGGTTTGCGTCCACAGCGTCAAAGAGGTCTTTTTGCGGATACTCTTCGCGGCTATGCTGGCCGTCTTTGTTCGTGTCAGCATAGCGTTCCGGACCCGAGTCGTGCTCGATACCGAAGCGATTCTGATTCATTCCGCTCATTAATCCGGCGCGTGAGGTCGAGCATACGGGATGCGTGGCCGGTTTTCGCATCAAAATAGCTCAGCAGGCCGGGTGTTTTGGAGTCATAGTCCTTGCCCTCGCTTCATCGCCACGCTTCCGCTCACCGGCAGGAAATACTCGAATTAGCCGGGCATCATCTCGTCCAGTTTCGTCTGTGGCTCGACGCCCATGAGATGGCTCTCGCTCGCGCCCAGCCGCGACAACAAAAGCGATCGCCACGTAGCCTTTATCCGCAAATATCAGCCCCAAACTCCCGCCCGCGCCCCCCCCTTCGTTCCACCCGCTCCCGCGCATAATAGGATGGCAGGCAGCTTCTCGCCTTCCTTGCGATTCTCTGGCAGGTAAAGATCGCCCACCATGGTGCCGATGCCGTTTTTGGGCATCTCCTCACGGAAGACTTAGTCATCGCCATTGCGGTCGATCTTCTTGAACCAAACGGGCGTGGGCCTGGCACCACAGAGGCACTGAGCACAAAGAGAAGGGGCGGGGTGGAACGGTGGAGTCAATTGCTACAGGGATGTTCCATGAATTCGCAAAAGATGGACAATTTTTTTTACGAAGCGATGAACTATCTCCCCCTCACCACGTAACTATGCTCCACCGCGCCGTTTTCGAGGTCGGAGCGGCTCACGCCGGGCACGATGCTGCGGACGTAGTCCACTTTGGCTTCGTTTTCACTCACAGTGACTCGGACATGGCCAGCGCTGCCGAGGATGACGCCGCCATAACCGTATTCTTCGGCGCTGCGGGTGCCGCCGCTCGGATGGCCGGGCTGGGGGACTTCTTGGTAGATGATGCCATCGAGCTCTTCTTTGACGAAAAGATGGTCGTGGCCGTGGA
>CAYMHJ010000602.1:0-2672 GCA_964390165.1 uncultured Prosthecobacter sp.
AACTTCTGAAGCTCAAAGCCCGCCTGCATGCCGGTTTGGCACCGCAAGGCTTCACCTTCCTCGGCCCCGACCCACAAAGCATCCACGCCTCGGCCATCACGACCGTGCAGCATCCACAGCGCTCGCTCGAAGACATCGCCAAGCACCTCAACGAGCAAGGAATCACCCCGTCCCTGCGCCACAACCGCGCCGGCCAGCCGCTCCTTCGCTTCAGCCCGCACTTCTACAACACGGAAGCGGAGATGGAGCGCGTAGCGGAGGCGATTGGCAGTCAGAAATAGTCGCTTAAGGCGACCACGTTTCGCCTGCCGAATGGCAGACGACCTCGATCAACCGCTGATCAAACCAGCAATTCCCCAGGCTCTGCACCTCGCGAATGACCGGCGCGACTTCAGAGATCAATTTTCGTTGTTTGGCAAGCACCAGGAAACCAAGAAGGCCGGTGACATTCAAGCCATGAGCGGTGGCAAGACGCCTGCCGAGACGCTCATCCATGAGCACTGCATCAGGATGCAGTTCCAAGGCGAGGGAAATGGCCTCAGTCTCTCCAGCATCAAGTCCTGCTTCTGAAACACTCATTGGAATCGAAAGCGGGGCGATGATCTCAATCCATGAAGGCAAGGAGCTGTGAACTCGAAGAAGCTCGCTTTCCACCGCAGGTGGAATGACCACTCGGTCAAAAATCTGCGTCAGCAGAGATTCCCGCCCCGCAAGCAGCAGCGCGGTAAGCGGGGAAGTGTCACTGATGACCAGCATGATCAAGCAGGCTGTTCAGCTTGGCGATGGTCTTGAGGTCTTCCGCGAACTCTTCGCGGTCGTAGTGCGGCGGTATGCGCCGCTTCGACAGCTCCGCCATGAATTCGGTCTGAGACACACCCGCAATCTCCGCAGCTTGGCCCAAGGTCACTTCCTCTGCCGCAAAGGCACCAATCGCCAGATGCATGCTGGCGGCTTTGGGAGCCATCTTGCGCTCGATGGTGGCTGGCATGGTCAGAGTCATGTGGTCAAGTCTGCCACACGAAGATGGAAACACAACCAGCGGCAATCACCTCACCTTCGCAGGCAAGCTCTTCTCCAGCGCGGTGAGGATGGCCGTGTGGGCGGCATCGACTTCGGGAGGAAGCAGGGTCGATCTCTGGATTGGTGTTTAGCAAGGCGCTGTACTCCGCACTGGATTCGCATGGAATTCCATTTCTAATCCCTCGCATGTTCCATGCTTGAAGACATCCATCCGCCCACCGATTTCCAACGCAACGCCAAAACGCACCTGAGCCGGGTGAACAAGACCGGCATACCCGAAGTGCTCACGGTCAATGGCAAGGCAGAAGCTGTGCTCCTCGGACGCAAGGCTTACGATAATATGCAGCAGGACATGGAGGAACTGGCGGCAATGAAATCCATCCAAGTCAGCCTCAACGAGGTAGCTGAGGGCAAAACGATCTCCGCCAAGACCGTTCACAAAAGACTTCGGGGCTTATGAGCTTCGAGGTCGAATACACGGCCAATGCCATTGGCGAATGCCCGCCTGCATGCCGGGTTTGATGCCGCAAGGCTTCACCTTCCTCGGCCCCGATCCGCAAAGCATCCACGCCTCGGCCATCACGACCGTGCAACATCCGCAGCGCTGCTCGACGACATCTCCAAGCACCTCAACGAGCACGACATCACCCCTTCCCTGCGCCACAACCGCGTCGGCCAGCCGCTCATACGCTTCAGTCCGCATTTCTACAACACCGAAGCGGAGTTGGATCGCGTGGCGGAGGTAGTCAGTGACGTGATCTGAATCACCTCACCTTAGCTGGCAATTTCTTCTCCAATGCCGTGAGTATATTTGAATTCGCAGTGGTTGGTGTTGTTACCCAACAATGAACGGAAAGGGGTGCATAGATTCCAGATCTTCGGCACGCACTCGGTAGTGCCTGCCGCGTTTCGGCACGACAATCAGAAAACCATCAGAAATGCCGATGGCGTCTGGGCCATACGGGCCAATGAAGCCGGGTCTGTATTCGGGATCAGTTGGCACAAGAGGCATTGAGGTTGCCTCGTCTCCATGCGGAGTTGGAATGGTTGGCACTGAAGATGGGGCTGTCCATTTTGGAATGGCCACACCATGAGCCGTCCAACCATGATCCTCATGGATGAAGACAAAATGAAACTCATGGACGTCAACACCAGTCCCCATCCATTCGTAAACCAGAATCATGGAGCGATCTGAATTGGCCCACACACGGAAACCACCGTCGAACCCGTTGGAGGCGAAACGGCTTGGAAATCTAACCAATGAAATCCCTTTCGAGCCACGAAGTTCATAATACGACGTGGTTGAATAGGGATTGCTACCACCCCCAATGCTTGTTCCAACATGGACTCCAACAATCAGATTGTCATCCAGTTGAGCCTGTCGCTTTGAGACTTTGATTTCGGATTGTTTAGCTTTTGTGACTTCATCCTCGCTGGCCGACTCTAGCTTGGTTTGCTGGACCCATTCTTCAAAGGTTGGCTCGGTTTTCTCCGCATGCTTCTTGGGAGCAGAACAGGCATCAAGAAGAAGCAAACAACAGAAACCCATCACAAGCATGTCAATATTCTTCATGGGGAATATTGGGACTTCAAATCACCGCACCTTCGCAGGCAAGGTCTTCTCCAGCGCCGTGAGGATGGCCGTGTGGGCG
>CAYMHJ010000603.1:0-2664 GCA_964390165.1 uncultured Prosthecobacter sp.
GAGGAGCTGGTCGCCGACGACCCAGAAGGAGAGGCCGTTGTCGAGGGCGCAGTCCATGCGGATGCGGCCGACGGCGCAGTTGTCGCGGCCCGCGATGTCTAGGGCGAGCGGGTACTGCTTGTTGGCGGGATCGTCGATCACATCAAGGCCGGGGGCCTTGCTCAGGACTTCACGGGCTGCGGCGACGGTGACGGGCTTCTCGAACTCGGCGCTGATGGCGATGCTATGGGCGCGGAAGACGGGGATGCGCACGCAGGTCACGGAGGCGCGGAAGTCCGGGTGATGCATGATCTTGCGACCTTCGTTCTCCATCTTCATCTCTTCCTTCGTGTAGCCGCTGTCGAGGAACGAATCCACGTGAGGGATGGCATTGAAGGCGATCTGGTGAGGATAGACATGCGGCTTGGAGGCAAGCTTGGCTGCATCCCATTCACGATTTTCAGAGGCCCATTCGCGGGACTGCTTGGCGAGTTCTTCGATGGCCTGCGCGCCAGTGCCGGAGACGGCCTGGTAGCTGCTGGCAAAGATGCGCTTCACGCCGAAGGCCTGATGCAGCGGATGCAGCGCCATGAGTGAGATGGCGGTGGTGCAGTTCGGGTTCGCGATGATGCCCTGATGGCCTTTCACATCGGCGGCGTTGATCTCAGGCACCACGAGCGGGACAGTCGTGTCCTGGCGGAAGTAGGAGGAGTTATCCACCACCACAGCACCGGCTTTCACCGCGTGCGGGGCGAAGTCGCGGGAGATGCCACCACCTGCGCTGAAGAGCGCGATGTCCACCCCGGCGAAACTGTCCGCTGTGAGTTCTTTGATGGTCACGTCCTCACCTTTGAATTTCATCGTCTTGCCGGCACTGCGGGCGCTGGCGAGGAGGGTGAGTTGGCCGACGGGGAAGCCGCGCTCTTCGAGACAGCGCAGCATTTCCACTCCCACCGCTCCGGTGGCGCCGACGACCGCGACGTGCTTGAGGTTGCTCATAGTCTTGTGTGAATGGTTGTTTGTTTAGGGTTGGGAAAAAGGGCGCGCAGAGTAGGGGCGATCTTTGGGAATGCAAGGGGCGCAAAGCCCCCACCAAAGGCAACCCTTTTCTATATAATCCCCAGTGCATGAATAGACGGCGGAACGAGAAATGTCCTGAAATTAGCTATTTGGCTTTTTAATCTGAGGTCGTTCTGATTGGTTCAGAGAAAATATGTCTGAAGAAGAAATAGTCGAAGCTCACATGCGGATCGTTCACAGCAGCGCCGAGGTTCTAATCCCATGGCTGGTCCATGGAGCTGGAGTCAAAAGCAGGGCACAAGCATGGGTGCGGTCCCCAAGCTTCAGGAGTGTGTTTTACGACGACGCTCATGCGCCGCCTTTTGTAAAGACAGAGATGGATAAGGCGATGGGACGCAAAAAAGCCCAAGCAGCCTAGCGGCAGTGTGAAATGCTTGGTGTCCAAAGCAATACCTTATGGGCACGCTACCAAGAACTGGCTCTACATGGAGAAGTAATCTATGCGAGCCCTGTCATAAGTAATCCGCAGTTCCAATCTAAACAACACTCCAGCCTGCCGTGCCTGGTCGTTGTGTCGGAGGAACAATCACCAGTTGGGGTGTCAAGCACTGGCATTTTAGCAGAAATGCTAAGCATACTCTATTTTGACGAGGAGCCGGAAGGTCGCTACCCACAAACGAAGTCCTTGCTTCAAGATGATGAGTTCACGCTATTCCGAAGGCGACTTCTCCCAGTCGAGGAAACAGATGGTCAGCTTGCTCTACTGATCGACGTGCAACTGCGACAATTATGGATGCCACCACCTGAGTTTCCCTTTGTTCCACTGCTTTGGAACCCAGCCTCTCAAGGGGCGGTTCTTCAGATTCCATGGAGCATAGTGGCAGGCACTCCTCCTGTGGCGGGTTCCATGAGTCCCGGTCGTTGGAGCAAAACAAAATCGAATCAGAAGGCTACGGCAAACGCTTCCCTTGGCGGCGGCTGTCTCTCGATCATTACCAAAGTCATGATCGCGATTTTTGTCCTCGGGCTTGTTCTGGGGTTGTGCCAGAAACTAGGGATATTGAAAATGACTGGCAGGAAGCAAACTGAGCAAAGCGCACCTATTCAAAAGCTCACCCCATAGTTCCACTGGAAGCGGAAAGCTCCGCATCACCTATATCGGGAGCCGCATTTACGCCGGTTATGCCACCACGGGTCTGAATCCCGAGCCCTATGCGTATGAGGGTGCCTTCGCCGTGAGGCATCTCATTCAAAAGAAGATGGCGGGAGAAGCCGAACTCGCCCCGGCCAAATCTCTGCTCCTCGTCTGGGGCCCTTACCTCTGGTCCGAAGGCGAGAAGGGACGCAAGCTCGACAACCTCAAGTATGCCAAAGACGACTTCGGTGGCGATGGAACGCATCCCAGCCGCAGCGGTCAGGAAAAAGTGGCGAAGCAGTTGCTGGAGTTCTTCGTCACAAGTGAAGTGGCGAAGGCATGGTTCGCGAAGTGAGCGCGCATTTCATTCATGGATGGGCTTGATGTCATTCATCATTTCCCCTCTTGAAACGCCCCCCTCCACCGGTAAGGAACACGCACCGGTGCTGGTTGGCTTTTTTATGCTCCATGTATCGGGCCATAACTTCCGCTCTCTGCTCATGAACAAAGCCCTCCTCGCCCAAGCCGCC
>CAYMHJ010000604.1:0-2649 GCA_964390165.1 uncultured Prosthecobacter sp.
GTTGAAGACGTCTGCACCCACAAAGTCGGGGTCACCACCAGACGGTCGGGGCCCATAAAGATCGGATTTCGATGAATGAGACGGATTTCGCCCATGATGAGCCTTCTCATGGCGTGGGGTTGCCTGGTGGCAATCAGTGACTTCTGCACACTTCAGGGACAGGCCCCACCTACTTCTTGATGTCGTCGAAATAGTCCCGGACCGCGTTCTTGTAGGCCTTGGGCACCTGCTCCTGATTCAGCGCCGCCTGGGCATCCGACTGCGCACTGGCCACCGCTTCCGCATATTGTACGCGGCTTTCACCCTTCGCACTCACTCCCCGCAAGGTGATGCTCGGCATCGGGCCGCCCGGCTGCATCTGCCCCTTCACCTTGGTCGGCACCAGGGTGTCCGGCTTGTTGATGTCGCGCTCGGTCAACCCTTTCCCTTCCATGTCCGCACGGCTGATCCCGGAATTGTCCCAGAGATCATCAATCCCTTCCGGCATCGACCAGGCATCGTTCTCAGACCAGGTCCCCACGCCTTTGCCGCCCTTGGAACCCTTGCCCGACTTGGGCGTCCCACCCGGATTGCCAGTCTGGCTCCAGCACTGGCCGTTTCCGATGCACATCTGGGCCTTCTGCAACGCCTGCAATGAAGCCATCATGGCCTCCGCGTCACCCATCTGTTCCATCAACTCCTTCAATTCCTTCTCCGCCGCTGCCAGACTTTCCGCGCCGCCCTTCTTGTCCCCCGCCTTGGCCTGCTGCGCCGCCTGGCGCAACAGATCGCCAACCTTGCCGTACTGATCGCCCGCCTTGGATGCCTTTCCAGCTTCCTCGGCGATCTTCGCCAACTGCTCCGGCGAAGTGTTGGCCAGCTTCAATTGGTCAATCATCTGCCGCAGCGTGTCGGCAGCTGCCTCCGCCTGCCCGTTCTTCAACTGCTCCGCCAGGTCCTTCCCGATCCTGTCGGCCTGCTGTTGCAACTGGGCGAGCTGCTGCGCCATCTCCGCCAACTTGTCCAAATCCTTCTCGGCAATCCCCAGATCCTTCATGAACTGTCCGACATCCGCATTGCGCAATGCCTCCGCCGCATCCGCCAGGCTTTCCATCGGCATGTCCATGGCCGCGGCCTGACGGGAAAGTTCAGACAATGCCTTCGCCATGTCCTGCCTCGCCTGCTCGGCCTCCGCCCCGGATTTGTCAGCCAACCCCTTGGCCGCCTCCTGCAACTTCTGAAGATCCTTCTGCATGTCCTTGATCGCATCGGACTGATTGGCCTTTTCCCCCAGCGCCTTCTGCAGGGAGTCGAGCTGCTTCTGAAGCGATGCCGGGGTCTGGTTGGGTGTATTGCCGGAATTCCTTGCGGCCTGCTCCAGCTTTCTCAGGGCCGGATTCTTCGCCAGTTCCATCGCCTGCTGCTTGAGGTTCTCCGTCGCCTTGGCGAGATCCTTCAAGGCATCTTCCCGGGTCAACTTCGCGTTCTGCAACCGTTCCCCCAACTGCCCAACCTCATCGATCGCCTTGCGCGTCTGTTCCAGGGCCGGCTTCCGCTCCGCCACCTCCCGCTTGGTCACCTGAACCAGATTCTTGCCGGCGTCCTTGATCACAGCCGCGTCCTGGGCCACCTGCTTCTGGGCCTTGCTCCGGTACTCGGGCACAAACCCCAGGCCCGCTCCCAAGGCCAGCGTCAACACCACCCACCGCGCCATCGACGGCAATTCAATCGGCAACACCCGTTTGGGATCCACCGTTCGTGCCGCCACACCGGCATCGGCAATGATCAACTCAGCCCACTGCTCACGCTTGCCCTGGCGCGACATCTCCAGCGCCGTGCTCAACCGCTCCTTCAGCCCGGCCCGCAAATCCAGAAAACGCGCGGCGTCGTCCTGACTCAGCTTGCGCATCACTCCCCAAACCAAACCTCCCACAGCACAGGCCATCCCCACAACCAATCCCACCTGCACCACCATCCACGGTACCGGCGTCAGCTTGTAGGTCGCCAGGCACAGCGCATAGACCGCTCCGCCGGCCAGCAACCCACGCCACAAACCCTTCCAGGCCCGCACCCATCGGGCACGGGCCGCCGTTCGCTTCAGGGTTTCCTCGACAATGTTCAGGTCGCTCATGGCTGGTTCGGTTGTTGTGGGGGCCGCCGGCTACTGTCGCTCGTACTCCCCCTTTGAAGTCTTCTTGAGGACGGTGAATCCCGCCTTCTTGGCGTCGGTGATCGAAAGCGGCTTCAGCAGGGTGGGCGTGAAGAAACCGGAAATGATCTTCCGGACCGGCTTCCGGCAGGAGGGACATTGCTTCAGGTCCGGGGCCGTCACCGGCCTGCGCAGCGTGAACCGGCCCCCGCACGCTGCGCAGGAACCATCGCAAAGTTCGTATTCGTAAAGCGGCATGGCCTGAATTCAGCTCCCAAACAATCCTGCCGTCCACCGTCCTTGCCGGCAAGCCCCACATCATCCTCCTCCGATGTCACCGCCTGCACCCCCGGCAACCTTCATTTCCGCCCCGCCTCCCGCATTCTCCAAAAGAAACCCGGTGTCCGATCTTCAAACCCGCTCACGCGAACTCTTCCGTCCAGACACCGGGCAAGTACCCATGGCAACTCCACTCGGAGCCACGCATCCCTAGACACCGATCCCCACGATTCGTTCCAGAT
>CAYMHJ010000605.1:0-2639 GCA_964390165.1 uncultured Prosthecobacter sp.
ATGGTTTGGCGACTGAAGAAGACAAACCGCGCGGGGACGAGATCAAGCGCACCTTCACGCGCAACCTCCTCCCCGGCGGCGCAGGCGAAAACGACCCGATCAACCGCATCACCGGCCACATGAGCGCCTTCACGGTCGGTCTGGAGAAGATCGAGCAAGCGGTGAGTAAGCCGACCTTGTCCGATGTGACCATCGAGCGTCTGCAAAAGATCATCGAAGGCCTGCGCGCCGTGCCGGTGAACGTGGAGATCAAGGTACAGCCTGTGGAGAAAGATGTGGCTGGGGAGCTACCAGTCGAAGTGCAGAGTGAGGTGAAACAACAACCTCCGAAGTAGAACGAGTTTCCAACTCGTCCACTGGTGCGGCGGTTTGAAATCCGCCGTTGGAATGGCCCCCCGAGTTGGAAACTCGGGGCACCAGCTTACGACTTGGAAAGTCGTGTTACGCGGCTTTCTTTTTGGCGGCACCCTTGCCTTTGCCATTGGCCGCAGGGGCGGCTTTGGCGGAGGGCCGGACTTCGATCGTCACTTCGGCGGGCTGGTTGACTTTGTAGATCTCGTCTTCAAGCGCAGAGGCTTTCTGGAGGAGTTCGGCTTCCTTGGCCTTGCCTTCGCCGTTCCACCAGGTTTCAAAAGCGGCTTTATCACCACGGAGCTTGCCTTTGCGCTGGCCGTACAGGTTTCGGAGAGGACGGATGGCTTCATCGTTGCGCTGTTTGTTCAGCGCGATGACACGCTGTGCCTGGGCTAGTGTGGCGGACTCAGGATCACTCTGGAGCTCGATCTTTTTGCCGAGCTGGATGTGATCCCAGGTGCCCACGAGCTGGCCGTTTTCCAGCACATCGTAGCGACCAGGCTGGAGGCCGGTGACGGTGAAGACTTCGCCGCTTTTGCGGTGGCCTGAGGCGGTGAGGGTGGCTCCGAGTTTGGATTCATCCAGCACGGCCCAGGGTAGGCACTTTGGCTGGAGGGTGAGTGAGATGGATTTGCCGACTTCGCCACCGGTGAGGGTGACGGTGCTGCCTGCGCTGGCGTTGGCTTTCCACGCGCCGTTCACGGGGGTGGCCATGACGTTCCAGACGGAGCCGGGCTCTTCAAATGCCTCGATCATGGAGTAGGACATGACGAAGGAACCATCGCCGCCGGGATGGATGGCATCGGCGATGAGGGTGAAGTTCGGGTCTTTGCGGCGGCCATCCGTGGTCAGCTTGTTAAGCGGACCGAAGAGGTCGATGAAGCCGTAGCCGCGCTTGCGGGCGACTTCCTGCCCCCACTTGCCGAAGTAGGCTAGCACGGCGTTGTAGTTGTCCGGGGACTTGTTTTTTCCGCGAGCCGGGTCCTTCGCCACCATCTGCTCGAAGGCCTGATGGTCGAACATGGTGGGACTCATGAGGAAGACGCGCACTTTGAGCTCGTCGAGCCGGTCGAGCAGCTTCGTCATGCCATCGGCGTAGGTTTTGAAGATCTCGGGACTGAAATCCTGATAGGCACCGTCGTTCATGCCGAGGAGGACGGTGGCGACGGTGGGCTTGAAGCTGGCGATGTCATCATCGAAGCGGGCCAGGGCGTCGGCGGCACGGTCACCGCTGACGCCAGCATTGCGGAAGTGGAGGCGGAGCTTCGGATAACGGGTGTAATAGAAGTCCTCCACATACTGGGTGTACTGGCACTGGTGAGTGATGGAGTCGCCGATCCAGATGACGCGGTCGCCGTCCTTCAGGCCAAGTCCGGCAGGCTGTGGGGCGGGTTTGGCGACGAGCTTGGGAGCCTGGGCGAGGGTGGATGAGGCGATGCCAAAGGTGGCGAATAGGGCGAGGAGGTGTCGTGGTTGCATGACAGAATGGGAGAAGCCAAACGCAGGGAGGACGGACAGTTATCGTGGAAACTGGTCGTGCGGGGCAGGGGAGATGCGTTGGATTGACGTTCTCGGTCCCGCCTCGCAGGATTTCTCCGAAGTCGGCGGACGGTGTGTGGAAAGGCGGTTTCTCTTTGACCCCGACATTTCATCCGGCTAAAACGACGGCCCCTTCCCGCTTATGTCCGCCTCTGACCGCCAACACACCCTCGCCAAGCCGGCTTCCATCACCGGCACCTCCCTTCACACCGGGGAGCAGGTCACGCTCACCCTCCAGCCAGCCCCTGAAGACTTTGGCTTTAAATTCCGGCGCATCGACCTGGAGGACAAGCCTTTCATCCCCGCCCTCGTCGAAAAGGTGCAGAAGGTCGAGCGGGCCACCACCATCGCCGAAGGTGGAGTCAATGTGCATACTGTGGAGCACGTCATCAGCGCCCTCACAGGCATGGGCGTGGACAATGCCATCATCGAGATGGATGCCAACGAGCCCCCCATCGTCGATGGCAGTTCGCAGCCCTTCGTCGAGCTGATCAAAAAGGCTGGCATCGTCGCCCAGGATGCTCCACGGAAGATCTTTGAGATCCGCGAGCCGATCTATCAGGAGACGCGGGATGGCACCATCCTCACCATCGTCCCCGACAAAAAATTCCGTGTCTCCTGTACGAACGTCGGCCCCGGAGGTCGCTTCACCCAGTTCCTCTCCCTGGAGATCAACCCGGAGACCTACGAGAAGGAAATCGCCCCGGCGCGCACCTTTGTTTATTACGAGGACATCGCCCCGCTGA
>CAYMHJ010000606.1:0-1222 GCA_964390165.1 uncultured Prosthecobacter sp.
TGCGTCGGATTGCGTCGGATTGCGTCGGATTGCGTCGGATTGCGTCGGATTGCGTTATTCGGGCTGAGAGTGCTCGTTGGAGCCTTTGGAAAGCCGCCACACACCCGCTTTCGTGCGCCCCTCGGAGACGATCTTTCCTTCCCGCCTGAGCTTTTGGAGCAGTGTGTTCACTTTGTGCTCCTTCTGCTCTTCGTTCAGCACATCGGAGATCTTGTCCATGATAAGACGGCGGAAGTCGGAGCGAGTGCCCTGGCCAAACTTCCTGAGGTATTCGAGGATCAAGTCGCAGTAGTAAGCGTCGTCAAATGCGCGATGGCGAATGTATTCTGCGGTGTCACCGGTGACCGCAGCTATGGCGGCTGCCACGTGAAGCGCAGGACGGCGGCCTTCGATCAGGCCCTTTCGGCGCAGGGCTTGGAGGGCGTCATCATCGGGATCGAGACCCTTTTGAATGGCGTCGAGAGCGAGAATCTCCGGCCAGGGAAGGTCCTCGTGGGAAAGGAGGGCACGGCTGTAGTTTTCATCAATGAAACGGCCCTGGAGGCGGAGGACGACGTGGCTGGGATCGGAGACATCGAAGTCCGGCAGGGGGAAGAAGCGGCGTGCCTGCCCCTTGAACATGACATCCCGGATGCCGAAGCCCATGGTGTCGATCATGCGTAGATGAACCATGGCTTGAGCAAGGGCTCGGTTCCGGTAGCGGGTTGGAGTCCGATTCGTCAGAACATAGTCCTGAGGAGTGCCATCGAAGAAGCTGCCGGCGTTCTGGAAGATGAGTTCCGTCGGGCGCTCAATCACGAGGACACGCTCGCAACGGGTGTAGTCCTGGTGGGCGATGCAATTGTGAAGCGCTTCAAGAACGATGCGCTGGTCGTATTTGGCGAGCTCCAGGGGAATCATCTGACCGGGAGGGAGGAGCGTGAGGCGGATGTTGCGGATTCGCTGGTAGAGAAGCGATGTCGAGATAAGGAAGGGTGGGCCGAAATGCTCATAGGCCAACTCTGGGCCTTCGAGCTTCCAAGAAAGCTCCGCCACGGCGGGAGTGAGATGATGAACGCTCTCGGGTTTGCCCAACAGAAGCAGGCAGGCACGCTTGATCCTACCACCTGCCGAGAGAGTGGTCTTTTCCAAGAAGGTCATATCATCCCAACCACGGATCGTGGCCTCGGGGATGCGCTCGCCATACTTCGAGATGAAAACATCACGGGCTTTGGCGAGGGCG
>CAYMHJ010000606.1:1232-2638 GCA_964390165.1 uncultured Prosthecobacter sp.
CAGGGTAGCCTGAGGGCAAAAAGCGGCAGACCAGTCATCGCCGAGGGACTGGGCACGAATCTCGTCCTGTTTTGTCAGGCTGAGAGCGGTCAAACTCTCGCCATCGCGGGCATAAAAATGTCCCTTCCAAGCAATAGGGATGCCGCGAGGTGCGGCGGGAATCTCGAACAATAGAACTCGATGACCATCCGAGGTGACGAGTTCGTGAATCTCCCGGAAGCTGGTGTTCGGGTCTGTGTCCTGGGCGATCTGATGCTTCAAGCTCTGCAAGCGAGCGACGTCCGGGCGGTAGGTGGTGCCGACCATTTGCCTGCGATTGCTGACGCCAAACACCAGCCATCCTGCTGGCAATCTGCGTAGATTGGCCTCGTTTGCGAGCGCGGAGAAATACTTGCCGATGTCGGAGGTGGAGAAGTTGTCGTTGGCTTCCTTGAACTCCACGCATTCGCCCTCCCAACCGATGAGGAGGGATTGCAGGAGGCTATGAAGGTCGGCGTGTGACATGACGAAAGTAGGCAGAGGTTTTGAAATAAAAGAGGGTGCGTTTTTACTTCAAAGATCGGCAGGAAGCAGGACATACACGCCGAGGACATCGACGGGGAGGCAGGGGGTGACTTCGTAGCTGCCGAGGTCTCGGGCGGCTTCGCGGACGCGGCGGTGGTCGGCGAGGAGGGCTTCGGCGCGGCTTTGGGCGAGGGATTCGAGGTAGGGAGTCTGGGCGGTGAGGAAATCGAGAGCGGTCTGGATCTCGCGAGCGGCGGCGTCTTCGGTGAGGTTGCTGACGGGCTCGGCAGCGAGGAGGGCGGGCAGGTCGGACTCGGGCAGCCACTGAGGATTCCCACGGCCGGCGACGGCGAGGGTGACGCACTCCTCGGCCATGAGGGTGCGGGTGACATCGCGGCGCTTGCTGGTGAGCTGGTGGCGGAGGCGCAAGATGAAGATGCTGGTGACGATGCCGACGGCGTTGGTGACAGTGGCGGCACTGCGGGCGGCGAGGGGGTGCTGGGAACCGGAGAGGGAATCCTCCAGAAGGGTGTCGGCTAGCAGGGCGACGAGCGGGTGGGTGCGGTGGATGTAACGGGCACCGGGCACCGAGGCCTTCGGATCGAAGTAGAGCGGGAGGGGCTTTTTGATGCCTTCGAGGTCGAGGCGCTCGCGCAAGGCCTGGGGGAGATGCTGGGGGAGGAGGCGGAAGGCGGTCTTGCGGTGCGGCTCCAGCGCGGAGTTCAGGCGGGAGCAGGTGTTCACGACGAAGCGCTGGATGTCGCTGCCGCCACCGAGCAGGGAGCGCTGCTTTTCCCATTCCGGAAGGACCTCCTCGGGACGAAGCCGGCGCTGGGCGAAGACGGTTCGGTTGGCCTTGGCGTTCTCCATGGCGTCACGCCAATGGGAGTCGAGCGTGGCGA
>CAYMHJ010000607.1:0-2628 GCA_964390165.1 uncultured Prosthecobacter sp.
CCAGCCACCGCGGATGGTGTCCAGTGGGCAATCGCCATTCGAATTTTGGCTTCCGCGTGGTTCTTGAGCGAGCGGCAAAACCGGCAGGGGATGGTGGTGCAGCCGCCGTGTCCACCGCGTCCTCGTCCGCGCCTCCCACCGAGCCCATGACATGGACGGACATGCGGGATGCCTTCAATGCCGTGCGTGAGGCACGGCCAGCACTGCCCACCGGCCCCACGACATGGACGGACACGAAGGGCCGCAGCCTCACCGCCACCTTCAAGGCCATCGCTGGCGGCAACGTGCTGCTGGACATCGCCGGAAAAATCACGCCCGTGGCGCTGAACACGCTCTCGGCGGAGAGCCAGAAGCTGGCGCACGATTATCAACGGGCGGCAGTGGCATTCGCAGCAGCGAGCAGGCCTGCGGGGCAGGTTTCTCCGGCTACGGCGGCAGCGCAGGCCACGCGGGAGGCCCCGTTCGTCAACACGCTCGGCATGAAGTTCGTGCCGGTGCCGGGCGCCCGCCTGCTGATGTGCGTTCACGAGACGCGCAGGGCGGACTATGCGGAATACGCGCTGAAGGTACCCGGCGTGGCCTCCCCGTGGAAAACCATGGGCTTCAAAGGCGTGCCATCCGGCCACGAGGACGATCATCCCGTGACAGGCGTGAGCTGGGAGGATGCCAACGCCTTCTGCCAGTGGCTTTCTGAAAGGGAGCGGCTGAGCTACCGCCTGCCGACGGATGCGGAGTGGAGCACCGCCGCCGGTCTTGCCGAGAAGAGAACCGCAGAGACGACGCCTGAAATGCTGGACGGCCTAAATCAGAGTCTTTTCCCCTGGGGAAGCGAGCCCCTGTTCAAAGGCCGGGACAAGCCGGGAAACTACATGGACACCTCCTACGTCGATGCCTTCAAGCCCGAGCCGAAGCACCTCGTCGGTGTTTTCACCCTCGGCTATGCGGATGGCTTTGCCACCACGGCTCCGGTGATGAGCTTCCGCCCCAACGCGATCGGGCTTTACGACCTGGGCGGCAATGTCCGGGAATGGTGCGCGGACTGGTACCATGCGGCCCGGCAGTGGCGCGTCGCGCGCGGCAGTTCCTGGCAGGGATTCCGCCGGGAAGACCTGCTGACCAGCGTGCGGGCGCACATCATTCCGCAAGCAATACTAGCGGACTGCGGCTTCCGATGTGTCCTAGACCTAAAACCTCCGACCGCGACACCGGCGGACAGCACCGCCGATGACACCGTGAAGCTCGACTTCAAAAACGCGGAGAAGTACTTCGATGTCGGTGGCTACTACCCCTCCGAGGTGCCGATGAGCGCCACGCGGCCCGCCTCCATCATTAAGGCTCCGGTCGGACTCGTTTCAGCCCTCTATGGCGAAATCGTCATGGGAAGCGGCGGAAACCAACGCCGCCACGCGATCGTCATCAGCGCCCCCAAAACGACCAAAGCCGCCCTCTTCGTGGACAGCAACGCCAACGGCGACCTCTCCGACGATCCTCCCGCCCGGTGGCAGGTCGCGCAGACATCTGCCGCTGAGAAAACAGCGGACGTCTTCCAGGGGGAGTTTCAGGTGGAACTCATTCACGGCGACGGAGCGCACCGCGCACGCTTCCAGGCGTCTCAAAACACCGGCCCTGGCAGCACCTCCAGCAGCCTGTGGATTCATCCGCAGTACGGCCGTGTCGGCACCGTGAAGCTAGGGGACAAGCCGTTCGATGCCCTGCTCTACGACGATGGCGGAACCGGCGATTTCAGTGCACCCACCAGCACCTTCCGGCTCGATCTGGACAAACGGGGCGGATTCCGCTGGGAGGAAGCGGAAGCTTTTCCCGTCACGGAATACTTCAGCGTGGACGGTGCGAGCTACCAGCTTTCCGGCCTGACGCCGGGCGGCGAGACCTTTAAGATCGTTCCTTCACAAGGCTGGACGGGGAAAGTCGCACCCGCTTTTTCCGCCGCCACGCTCTCTGGGGAGACCGTTCAGATGCCGGCCGACTACCGGGGAAAACTCCTCCTGCTGCATTTCTGGAGCACGGGACAAAAAAGCGGACTCGAAGACCTGCCGCACCTCAAAGCCGTTTACGAAAAGCATCATTCCGCCGCTTTCGACATGCTGGGCATCTGTGTGGAGTACCGCCGCGGAAGGGAACAGCTCCCCGCCTTTGTGAAGGAAAACGCCATCGCCTGGCCGCAGAGCTGCGAGCACCAGACCGGCGCGATGAACCACCCGCTTTTGCAGCTCTTCCAGTGCCACTCCGTGCCGAACAACTTCCTTATCCAGGCGGACACGGGCAAAGTCCTCGCTTGCGGACTGCGTGGCAGCGCCCTCGAATCCGCCATCTCACGCGCCCTTGCTGAAAAAAATCGCTGATCCGGTGCAACCCGCCTCCCTACTTTACGAATCACTGTCCTGACGCTCCTCGCCACGATGAATATCCCCTCCCGCCTCATCCTCGCCCTCACGCTTCTGCTTCAGTCGCCCGCCCTCTCCTCCGATCCAGTCCGCACCTTCACGGATGCCAAGGGCCGCAGCCTCCGCGCCTCGCTGGTGTCCATGCGGGACAACGTCGTCACACTAAAGCTGGAGAACGGGCAGGTGCACACGATCGGTCTTTCCACCTTGAGCCAGGCGGACC
>CAYMHJ010000608.1:0-2610 GCA_964390165.1 uncultured Prosthecobacter sp.
CGAAGGCTATCTGTCGTGTCAGCAACGTCTTGCGCTCGCCGTCGCCTGATCCGAAGCGTTCTGCTAAGAAATGATGCCCCACGGAAAGAGCTTTTTCTATGGACTGAGCGGCATCGTTCAAGGTCGCCTGGGATGGGCCAGCGACGAGATGAAGGGGTTCTGTCCGCAGATCGAGACCATCGTCACTAAAGCTGATCGGCTACTCGACCAGGCCCCCACGCTCCCGTTTCCCAGCTCAAGGTCTCCAGGGCGCTGAACTGTTTTTTGTAGTCGTAGGCGCTGGGCTCCAGTGTGGCATAACCGGGATAGTAGTAGCGGCAGCCGAGTGAGCGGCTGTGCTCGATCTCGCGCAGCATGGTGTAGATGCCGAGACTTCGTGAGGCATGAGCGGGCTCAAACATGCCATACACGGCGGAGGTGGCGGTGGCGCCGATGTCGAGATAACTCAGGGCGAGCAGGGAGTCGCCCTCATAGACCCGGCACTCGAAGCAGGTGTTTGGCACGGTGGCGGGATCGGCGGAGAGGAAGGTGTCGAGATCATCGGGAACGTTGTCTTGAAACCGGGCCTTGTGGCGCTGGAACATGGCGCGGGCTTCATCGCTGAGCTGGGCGGGGTGGAACTCGCAGCGCAGATCTGCATTCCGGCGCAGCACGCGGCGCTGGCTCTTGCTGGGCAGGAAAGAATCCAAATCCAGCCGGAGGGGCGTGATGGTCTTCACGCCACTCTCATCGATGCTAACATTGTAGCGGAAGAAGGACTCCCCGAAGTGCCTCCACCCCGCCGCCCAAAGCTGATCCATGATCTCCGGTGGCACGGAGGAGCATCGGAAGGCTTGATCGAGGATCGGAGACATGGCTGATCACTCTTCGTATGAAGCACCGGCTTTAGCCGGAATGAATCCGGGCTTGCGCATCAAATCGGCAACTGACTGTAAGTTATGGCCTCAGCTACAGGATTGACACGATTCACAGGATGGTCAGGATTTTTTCAGACCTTTTAATCCAGCCAATCTTGTGAATCCTGTCGCAAAAGCTGCTGAGTATTTTGATGCTTAAGCCCTGGGAATAAAGGCCAGGTCAGTCAGCTCAGGAAGTTGATCTTCCCGACCTGTCCGGCGGCCATGGCGGCGTGCTGGGCATCGCTGCAGGCGCGGTCGATGGGTGCATCGGGTTCGGCTTCGCTCGGGGTGAGCAGGTTGTTGGCGATCATCCAGCGCTCCACTTCCTCCCCGCTGATGTCGGGGAGCATGGTGCCGTTGATCTCCACGCAGGGGCTCAGAGGCTGGCCGCTCTTTTGTTCCATCTCCCAGCGGAAGGCGGGGTTCTTGATGATGTCCTTCTCTTCGAAGGGAAGGTCGTATTTGCGGAAGATGGCGCGCACGCCTTCGCTCCAGCCGCAGTAAGTTTTCAGGTAGGCGGTGATTTTGGGTTGGCTCATAAGATTCAATGGTTCGTTGGGGGGGTTACGGAAGGCGGCCGGCATTGGCCGTCATGAAATGCTTAGAGGGCGGCGATGCGGCGGCAGACTTCTTCGACGTTTGCACGGCTATTGAAGGCGCTGATGCGGAAGTAGCCCTCGCCGGCGCTGCCGAAGCCGCTGCCGGGGGTGATGACGACATTGGCTTCATTCAGCATCCTATCAAACATCTGCCAGCTCGTCAGCCCGTTCGGGCAGCCGACCCAGACGTAGGGGGCGTTCACGCCGCCAAAGACCTGGAGCCCAGCCTTCTTGCAGGCCTCGACCAGCAGGGCGGCATTGCCCATGTAATGCTCGATGAGTGCTTTGACCTGCGCCTTGCCCTCAGGGGAATAGATCGCCTCGGCGCCGCGCTGGACGATGTAGCTGGTGCCATTGAACTTCGTGCTGTGACGGCGGCTCCAGAGGGGATGGATGGCCTGCTTGCCACCGGCCTTGGTTTTGCCCATGAGCCCTTTCGGGATGACAACGATGCCGCAGCGCACGCCGGTGAATCCGCCGTTCTTCGAGAAGCTGCGGAACTCGATGGCGCAGTCGCGCGCGCCTTCGATCTCATAGATGGAGCGTGGCAGTTCAGGATCGCGGATGAAAGCCTCGTAGGCGGCGTCGTAGAGGATGGTGGTGCCGTTAGCGAGGGCGTATTTCACCCAGGCTTCGAGCTGCGCACGAGTCGCCACGGCTCCGGTGGGATTGTTCGGGTAGCAGAGGTAGGCGATGTCCACCGGCTCATTCGGAATCTCCGGCACGAAGCCATTGGCAGGGGTGCATTTCAGGTAGTGCAGACCGGCGTAGGCACCGCTTTCATCGGCATCGCCGGTGTTGCCAGCCATGACGTTCGTGTCCACATAGACCGGATACACCGGGTCGGTGATCGCGATCTTGTTCCCCGCGCCGAAGATGTCCAGGATGTTGCCGGTGTCGCACTTGCTGCCGTCGGAGATGAAGATTTCATCCGCTTCGATGTTCAGCCCGCGTGATTTGAAGTCATGCTCCGCGATGGCATTGCGCAGGAAGTCATAACCCTGCTCCGGGCCGTAACCGCGGAAGGTAGAGCGGTCGCCCATTTCATCCACCGCCTTGTGCATGGCGGTGCGCACGGCCTCAGGCAGCGCCTCCGTCACATCGCCGATGCC
>CAYMHJ010000609.1:0-2591 GCA_964390165.1 uncultured Prosthecobacter sp.
CAGCGCGATCTGGATTCTTCTGGAAGGCGGCGATCTCTTCGAGCGAGGGAACGACGCCGATGGTGTCGAGCGTGACGCGGCGGAGGAAGGTGAGGTCGTCGGCAGGCTGCGTGAGTGTGAGGTGATCGGCTTTGATCTCAGGCCAGTTCGCGCCTTCCTCGATCCACTTGGTGAGCAGGGCGATCTGATCTTTGCTCAAGCGCTCACCTTTGGGCGGCATCATGTCGTCTTCGTCATCGGAAAGGATGCGGGTGAGCAGGGCGCTGTGCTTCGGTTTGCCGGGCTCGATGGCCGCGCCGTCGGATTCGCCGCCTTTGAGCGCATCGGCGAGCGCGTCGAGTTTCAGACCGCCTTTGGCCTTGGCGCCGCGATGGCATTCGATGCACTTCGTTTCGAGCAGAGGCTGGATGTCTTTGAAATAATCCACGGTGCCCTTGTGCGTGGCTTGTTCGGACACGACGGCGATCTTCGTGGCGATGAAGTTGTCGATGGCGTTGCCTTTCGGGAAGCCTTTGGGCAGCTCGGGCACTTTCACTTCTTCGGACTTGGCGAGCCACTGCTTGGCAGCATCGCGACGCTTCGACCAGTAGCCGTCAAACTGTGCGCGCATGGCGGCGCGGGCTTTGGTATTCACCTGATCGTAGTGCGCGGTGCGTTCGGCCTCGTAGGCGGCCCAGCCTGCGTCGTTGTAAGGCACCTCGCGTTTGCCAGGCGCGAGCAGTTTCCACGACTCGCTGCCTTCGGGCGACCA
Organism: uncultured Prosthecobacter sp.; assembly: GCA_964390165.1. GTDB lineage: Bacteria > Verrucomicrobiota > Verrucomicrobiia > Verrucomicrobiales > Verrucomicrobiaceae > Prosthecobacter. The sequence goes on from CAYMHJ010000609.1 coordinate 752, forward strand.
AGCGACGACGGTTTCGCCGAGTTCAGGACGGCGGACGGCTTTGCCTGCATAGCTGCCGACCAGCGTTTCCAGCACGATGAACTGCGGCTTGCCGGTGCCGGTGATTTCACACCAGGTTTCGCGATTGCCGGGCGGCACAAAGCGGAAGTCGGGCCCGAGGTCGAGGTAGTCTTTTTGATCGGCGACGAGATGATGACCATCGCTGTCGTTCGGCGGGAAGGGTGTGTTGAGCACGTTCTTGCCGTCGATGTAGAGATTCGTGGCGCCACGAGCACGCAGCAGCAGGCGGTGTTTGCCTTTGGGGAAGGTCATGCTCGCCGCGGCACGCAGCAGGAAGGGCACATGGCGCTCACCGCGCACGCCGGTATCGACATACTTTTGCGGCACGTCGAAGAAGCCGAAGACGTCCTCCGTGTAGGTCTCACCGACCTTTGGCGGCTCGCTGGGCCAGGCGCTGGCATTCGGCATGCCTTCCTCGGCGAGTTGCACGAGCACACGGCCTGCGGGCACATCTTTCTTCGCGATGGGCGGCGGAGGTGGCACGAAGCGATAGCGCGACTTCAGTGTGTCGAGGTCGATGGGGCCGCGATAGATCGCCACGTCGTCGAGCCAGCCATTGAGGGAATGCGTGGCAGCACGAGTGTATCCTGAGCCGATCAGAAGAGCATCGCCATCTGTCACTGGCGCACGATCCGTGGCACCACCGATGTCCCAGTCGCCATCCGTCTCACGACCGTCGATGTAGCCCTTGATGCTCTTCGGTTTGCCAAAGGTGTAGGTGACGGCGATGTGGTGCCAGCCGGTGTTGGGCAGGGTCGCCTTCGACCACCAGCGATGCCAGTCGCCTTTCTCGCCGCCGGGCACGCTAGCGCTGGCGAAGAGGAAGCCGATCTGCGCGCCATCCTTGCCCGCTTGCAGGCGCAGCGCGTAGTTTTGGTTGTTCACGCCGAACTCCTTGGTGCCGAGTCGGCCCTTGCCGATGATGTAGGGCGCACCGCTGAGATTCGCGGGTTTCACCCAGGCTTCGAGCGTGATCGTGTCGTTCAGGCCGAAGCGCAGCGCCTCGCTGTCCTTCACCTCGACGGCAGACTTTTTGCCATCGCCGGTGAAGAGCATGGCCGTGTTGGTTTCAGGAAAGCCGGGATAGGTCGGTGCACGCGGGCCGGGTTCCTTGGCGTCATCGAAGCGCCACTGCATGACCGGCGCGAGCTTGGGCTTGTCCGAGACATCGTTGCCCGCGCTATCGTTTTGGGCGATGGCAGCGGAGGTGAGAAAGAGAGTGCTGAAAAGGACGGAGCGCGTCATGCCCTCATTAACGGCGGTTTGAAGGCTCTTTCAGCACCCAGCGCACCCCACTTTCGTGAGGGGAGGCTGGCGGGACCATGGCCTGCGGTTTCACGGGCTGAAAGCCCACTCGGGGGCGTTGAGCATGGCCCAGAGCACGTCTTCCATTCGCGTGCGCCAGGCGGGGTCGAGTTTTTCGGTGGGGGGATCGCCTCGGCGGGCGGCTTTTTCCTGCTCGACGCGCACGACGTTGGCCTCGTCGTTCACGTGGTTGGACCAACTGACGTATTTTTCGCGGACGCGGTTGCTCTGAGGTTTCGAGTTTGAGGTTTCAAGTTTCAAGACACGCGTGTCGTAGCCGGCGGCGAGATGTTGGGTGTAAAGTTCGCGCTCTTCAGCCGTGGGATGACGGGTGAGGAGTTTGAGGAACAGGCGGTCGATGAATTGATCGAGGGGCTGTTCCTTCAACGCGAACTCGGTGATGCCGTGGTCGTCGCTGAGGCGGGTGAGCCAGATGCCGAGGGTGCCGTTGCTGAGGATGGCGGGCTGGAGGACG
>CAYMHJ010000610.1:0-2576 GCA_964390165.1 uncultured Prosthecobacter sp.
GGAACCTGAGCAGCATCCAGCCGCAGCAGGGCCGCTGCATCCTCAACTTCTACGGCCCGCCCGGCACGGGCAAGACGCGCGCAGCCCTGGGCATCGCCCACCGGCTGGGCAGGCCGCTCTATCAGGTGGACTACTCAGCGGTGATCTCGAAATACCTGGGCGACACGGCCAAGCATATCAAAGCCGCCTTTGCTGCTGCCCGCGAACATGAGGCGGTGCTGTTCTTCGACGAAGCCGACAGTCTGCTCTCCAAGCGCGTATCAACCGGTGAATCCTGCTCAACTAGCATCAACCAGAACCGCAACTGCCTTATGCAGGAATTGGATCGCTTCGATGGGGTGGTAATCGTCACGACAAACTTGTTCGAGAACTACGACCCCGCGTTGCTTCGTCGCATCCAGCGTCACATCAAGTTCCGCGTTCCTGACGCTTCCATGCGCCGGGAGCTGTTCGCCCTCCATCTACCCAACCCGGATCGGGTGCGCGCGGATTACGCGGTTCTCGCGGAGCTATCGAAGGGCCTTAGCGGCGGGGACATCCTGAATATTTGCGTGAACGCGATCCATGCGGGGAGCACGGATGCGGATTCGGAGAAATGGCAGGTGACTCAGGTGATGCTGGAGCGGGAGATTGTGAAGGTGAAGAAGGCCAAGGCGGAGCATTCGGGGGAGAAGGGGAAGAACCGGAGGAGGATTGGGTTTAACTGCTAGGAAATTGCATTTGAGAAGACCGGGTCTAGTTGGCCCTGTACGTGGAGTGGGGACAGTGTGTGACGGCAGGCTGTCAAATGTGGATGCGGAGCCTGATGGTAGCTTTCATACCTGCCTTACCATCTCCGGCCTTTGCAGATGCCCAGACGCCCAAGGTCCTCTCTTTGCAGCCGGTATTTCTCTTTGAGGTCAAGATGGGCAGCGATGAACTTCATCTCAGCGGCATCATCGCTGTGACTGTCCAAGCGTGACTTCAGATTGGCGAGTGGATCACCTGCCGTCATGTTGTGGGCAGCCTCAATCTGGTTCTCCTCCATGTTCTTGATCTGGCCTGCATAGACCTTGGCACGTTTGCGGTGGTGTGCGGCATGTTCGTTGCAGAGCTTTTTCAGCTCGTTTCCAGTGAGGGTGACGACGATTCCTTCGATCATATGGTGTGCGTGTGTTGTGTTGTTTGATCCTGCGATTTGTTCGCAGAGAAAGCTTTCCAGAAGCTCCCGCCAGAGGGCTTCGCATGGGCGAAAACCAAGTGCATGGCTGACTCAAAGTGAGTTGCGGAACAGTGAGTGTTTTCGGCCTGATTGGTGATGCAAAATAGTAGCCGAAAACGGCTCAAAATCCACCCATGAATTCTTCATCCGCGAAGATAAATCCGTTGCATTTCAGAAGATGAGCAGACGCCAAAAGCATGTTAAAATAGCTCATGCTTCTTGAGTGCCTCCAACGCGAAATGGCTGTCTGCCATCATGGTGAAATCGAAGCGTTTTTGGCTGATGATCCTGGCCGCTGGCATGTGGTCAGCATCCGGGAGCCAGACCACCCTGAAGCCATACTCAAGGATGCCTTGAAAGCACATGCCGTTGTCTTCGAGGATGTCCTTAGCTCAAAAGGCACCCACGGTCGCGGCCCCAAGGCGGCTCACCTCGAAGGCATCCTGCGCTTCGTTCAAAGCAGCAGCCAGGCACCGTTACTTTATCAATGTTGGGCCGGGCGTTCACGCAGCACCGCCGTCGCACTTGTCGTGATCGTAAAGGAACTTTGGGATAAGGGACTCGACGGTCCGGACTTGGTGCGCACCGCCGTAGATGCTCTTCTTCAAATCCGCCCCGTCGCCATCCCCAACAAGCTCGTCCTGCGATTGGGGCTTGAATTGTCATTGTCAGAGCCTCTTGGAAAGACACTTTCAAAGGCACTGATTGAGGAGCCGCGTATCCAGAGAAACTTCTTTAATTGAACATCACCCACAATGCCGCTCGCCAACCTCTGTATCCATGCCGCAACGACGTATTGGAACTATCTGGACCAGAACATAAAGGGTGTGATTGAACACCAAGTTTTAGCGAAGCATGATAAGGGCGATGGTGTGTGGACGCTTCATCTTACCAAAGGACTACGAAACTCGGATGAGGTGCGAATCAGAGTTGGAGGCCGGTTGCAGGACACCTCACTATACAGAACTATCGAGTACGATCCCGACACGAAATTGCTGACGCTAAAGGCACTGGCTGCGTGGCCTGCATTCACTAATGCTCAACGTGAGAGTATAGTGCTCATCAGCGACATGAAGTTCCTTGTTTCGCGTGTTAGGCAGTGGTTTCACCAGTTCGGAAATCTCCTTCAATTCCCCACTCATGGTGTCGGCCTCGAGCCCCCCGGCGACTTTTCGATCACGCGCGAGCAAACAGCAGCAGTGAGAACAACGCTCGCTCAGCCGCTCTCTTTTGTGTGGGGACCACCAGGAACCGGCAAAACCAAGAAGGTTCTCGCAGCGGCAGTGATTGCTCATGTGCGTGCGGAAAACACGGTTTTGGTCCTCGCGCCCACCAATAACGCCCTGGATTTGGCGATGACAGGTTTGATCGAAAG
>CAYMHJ010000611.1:0-2575 GCA_964390165.1 uncultured Prosthecobacter sp.
GCACTTCCGCGTCTTCGAGACCGACCCGCACTTCCGCGGCAAGATGGGCCTCGCCGACGAGCCCCACGACTACACCGCCCTCGACCTCGACAAGGACGGCCGCCTCGACCTCTGCCTCCTGGCTCACGACCGCGTGCTGCTTTATGTGCGGAAGAAGTAGAAGTGCGACGGACGCCCCTGTCCGTCGATGGGTGTGGCAACTCTTACCAGCAGGAAAGAACTCACGAAAATGTCGGATTCTTTGGATCTAGCTCCGAACAACAGACGCGCCAGATTCTTCTTCTGGCTCGGTGTGTTCGTGATGCCGGTTTTTTGGTCTTGGTTCACCCTGGCTGGCGTTTTTACGCGCAAGGAGCGCATCATGGCGTTCAGTTGGTTGGTCTTGTTTGCTGTCGTCATCATCGTCGGATGGCAGCGGCTCGAGGACTACTTTGACCTTTTGACTATCGGCTGGCCGCTGGTGATTGGCTGGCTGACGGTCGCACTGTGGGGCTGGCTGTTTTTCCGGCTTCAACTTTCGGTTACCCTGATCGAGGTCATCATCTTGATCGACGTGGTTGCCATCGCCCAGCCTTTGAACTGCTGGGTTCGCTACTTTGGCCGGCCGTTCACCATCGACTGGCTGGTGTTACCTCTCATTCCTCTCGTGCTGCACCTTTGGCTCGAACCTGCTCGGTTGGGCTTTTCGAAATTGGAGCGGAAACGACGGGTCTGGCAGTTGCTGCAATTCCGCAAGGCTCGGGCATGGTGGCGGAGGCATTGCACCTTCCGCAGCCGGTCTACAAAAACCCGGTGACGGGGCTTGCTCGCTCGGCATTCTTGCTTCGATTGCTGCCCGCGCAGCCCTCTCAGCCTTTCATGAAACGCCTCTACCGCAACGCCCAGATCGCCAGCGAAGACTCGCCGAAGCTCCAGACCGCCGACGTGCTGGTCGAGGGGGGCAAGATCATCGGAGTGGCCGCGAACATCACCGGCGTCGATAACGCGGAGATCATCGACTGCACCGGCCGCATTCTGCTTCCCGGACTCTTCGACATCCATGTCCACGCCCGCGAGCCGGGGCAGGACGACAAGGAAAACATCGCTACCTGCGCCGAGGCTGCCATCAACGGCGGCGTCACCGGCTTCGTCATGATGCCGAACACCTCTCCCGCCATCGACAACGCAGGCGTCGTCCGCAGCGTGCTCGAAAGCGCCCGCCGCACGCGCATCGGCTCCGGCATTTCCACGACGGGCGCGATCACCAAAGGCCGCAAAGGCGAGGAGCTCGCCGGCATCGCCGGCATGAAGGCGGCCGGCGCTGTGATGCTCACTGACGATGGTTCTCCGGTGGACAATCCGCAGGTTCTCCGCCGCGCGATGGAATACGCCCGCGAGTTCGACATCCCCATCGCCAGTCATTGCGAAGTCAAAGAACTCAGCGGCAAGGGCTGCATGCACGAAGGCAAAATCAGCTACGCGCTCGGCCTGCCCGGCATTCCGGCGATCAGCGAGGAGGTCTGCATCGCCCGCGACATCCGCCTCGCCGAATTCACCGGGGTGCACCTCCACATCCAGCACGTCAGCACCGAGCGTGGCATGGGCACCATCAAGCGCGCCAAAGACCGCGGCATCCGTGTCACCTGTGAGATCGCGCCGCACCATCTTCTCTTCAATCACGAGCACATCGGCGACTACGACACGCACTACAAAATGAACCCGCCGCTGCGCACGCCGGAAGACAACGCCACGCTGCTTCAGGGCCTCAAAGACGGCTGGTTCGACGTCATCGCCACCGACCACGCGCCGCACACGCCCTTCGAGAAGAATCAAGACTTCGCCAGCGCCCCCTTCGGCATCACCGGCCTAGAAACCGCCCTCGTCTCGCTGTACGACCGCTTCATCAGTAAGGACATCCTCGACTGGGCTCTAATCGTGAAGCGCTACAGCGCTGAACCCCGCCGCCTCATGAAACTCCCACCCGTGCCGGTCAAAGAAGGCGGCATCGCCGAGTTCATCCTCTTCAATCCGGCCCGCACTACCACCTTCAGCCGCCAGTTCATGAAATCGAAGAGCAGCAACACGCCCTTCCTTGATCAGACGCTCCAAGGCATGGTCGAGCGTGTGGTGTATCGCGGCGAGGAGCTGCTGGTGCGATGAAGCGGAGAGCGCAGAGTCCAGGATCGTCCGCCTCCACGATCAAGACGCGCCGTTTCAAGTGCCAAACCCCGTTTCAAGCCGCCTCGCGACTGCGATAGTGCGCGATGGGTGAAAATCGCCTTGGCGAAGACCGTTCTTCCCGCATCATAGCGCCATGCCCTCAGCCACTTTGACAGACCGTGTTTCCCGGCTCGAAGCGATTGTCGAATCGCTCACTCAAAAACTGCCAGCACCCCAGAAGCCCGTTTCTAAGCGCGGCGGCAAGCCTCCACGAGCTTTTCGGATGAAGTCGCTCTCCACCCCGCCGCTGAAGGGTCTGCCAGCCGACCTTTCCATCGGCACTCGCGAAAAAGCCCGAGACCTGGCCAAAGCCCGCCATGCAGCCCATCGCTGACACAGGCTGGCTCGTCGCCTTTTGGAATGCGCGTGATGTTTA
>CAYMHJ010000612.1:0-2565 GCA_964390165.1 uncultured Prosthecobacter sp.
GCAGGGACCGGAATACAGGCGGAAGGTGGAATTGGGGCGGGGAGGGGCGTTCCGGATTGGAAGATAAAGGGGCTACGCGAGCAGATCAGAAGGATTGCAGTATCTTCTGTGTTCAGGCAGTGCACCTTTCAGATGAGAAAGGTGCATAGGAGGATTGGTTTTGATGTTCGGTCCGGTGATCCTCGTGGGATGATACGTGGCGTGCCGAAATGCTCTTGAACCCCTCAGCACTGAACGACCATCTGCGCCATCCAGTCGATGACACAGTACGCGAGGCATACATCACCTTCGCCAAAGCGCCGCTGCCAAAGGGATGGACAGTTCGCCCTACGGGCCATGGCTACATTGCACGAGAACTACGTTTCGAGTTCCAAGGTAAGTGGTTGTTCTCTGCGGTTCTCAACCAGAAGTGGATTCTATGGTATTTCCGAAAGCCAGCCATGAATGAAGGTCTTTTGGACGCAGAACTGACGTGCGCAAGATTCCCAACCGCAGAAAGCAATGATCGAGGCGAAATCAAGCTGCGCATCAAGACAGCCCAGGAGGCGGTAGGCGTTTTGGACTGGATTGTTTCTAATGGGGTATAGTGTTCTGTAGCCGCCTCGAAGGAGCAAAGCCTGTGACCCAACCCTCACGTGTGGCGCCCAAGGAGGCCCTAGCTGCGCTGCGATTTGTTCTCGTTCTTGGGAGTTTGGCGCCACTTTTTGTCTTGTGGGCGATCCGAGGCAATAGCCTGATTCCTGATATCTGGCTGATTCCTATATGCATTGGCTTGGCAGTTTTGCCCAACTTTGTGCTGCTGGCCCGGCGCAACGCAGCCAGGAGAGCACGAAGCACTGGTGAAATCGTCGTTGGGAGGGCAGAGGACCATCGTGAACACCTGATCGTCTATATATTTACGATCCTGCTACCACTATATGGGATCGAACCAGACGGGTTGCGTGATCTGGCTGCAACGGCCTCTGTATTGCTGATCATCGTCTTCATCTTCTGGCATCTCAATCTCCACTACATGAACTTGCTGTTCGCCTTCATGGGGTATCGGGTCTTCACGATCTACCCTCAGGAGGACGCGAACCCTCACTCTGGTCGCCAGACCTATGCTCTGGTCACCCGTCGCGTGCATGTTGCGCCCAATGATCGCATTATAGCCTATCGGCTAAGTGATTCGGTGTTCTGGGAGCTAGACGATTGATGCAGTTTGATTTTCAGAGTATCCAGCATTGCGAGTTTGGCATTGGGCGAGATCTAGCGGGTGGTGTGCAGGAGTTCGTGCTGGTGCCCGCTGACGCCAACGTGCAGACTGCGCTGCGAGAGATGGCGGAACGAACCCGAGCCGAAATGTTTAGAGCGGATGCCAACCCACCGCCTTATGAGCCTGGCGAGAAGCATGGCAGCACCGAGCATCTGACTCTTCCGATTACCAATCCGTTGGCAGCTGCGATACACGCTCTTCATGTTGCGGTTAACCTGCCAATCGATGCGCAGGCTCTTGGAGATCTTGGTCCAATTTTCTGTTATTTTGCGCGCTTCCGAGATAATCAAGGGTGTCGGCTGACGGCAGTCCGCCGGGCAAGTCAATTTAAGGGCGTTGTCAGCGCAAGAAGTCTTCTCGTTAGATTGTTCCAATATGAGCTTATTCTGGAGGAAGATCGGATTTTCAAGCTAGACGCTGATTTTGATCTGTTAGTTGACAATCTTCAGGTACACATATGGCGACCGAGTGGCTTTGAGTTCACTGGTAGATTGCAACAGGCGATACTGGCTGCTGTTCCGCATAACGTTGCTGTCCTGCGTCAGCAATTGGCCATCGTTCACTGGAACAACCTTGAGAGTTATGCGCAGACGCACGCTAGAGCGGCACGTTATCTTGCCTCCATACGCGAGTTTGGAAATCTTGGGCAGATCAGCGTACAAGCGCTATCAGACGCATGTACGAGTACCAACGTGGCCGTCAGTGTCCAAGCGGGTGTGGTGCATGTGCCCGCGGGGCACGAAATGGGTTTCCTCGAGGTGTTGGACCGGCGGCGATACGAAGTTGAATTGGTTCCCGGCCAGCCTGAGAAGGTCCGAGCACCGAGTAGGAGAAGACTTTGAACGGCAACTAGCGGCCGGCCAGCGATCTCAGGATTGTCGGTGGAATGTTGCGCGGAGTTCTTGTCAACGCTTGGTCAACCGCCGAATGCAGTCTTGACCACAATAGAGGCCGTCCAATCACGGTGAGTGCAGACGATTTCCACCAAAAAATTTTGCGATACCAAAGGCTTATCGGCTAAGTTGCTGAAATGAAGAGAAACAAGAATTGTGGATTTTTTCGGCTCATAACCTGAAGGCCGCAGGTTCAAATCCTGCCCCCGCAACCAAAAATACCAATTAAAATCAACGCATCAGACGAAAGCCCCGAGCCGCAAGGCCGGGGCTTTCCTGCGTTCGGGGACAAAATGGGGACAGTTGGCGCCAAGTCCCCACACCACACGACCACGAATCTCAACATCAGAAACTTGTGCTCGCCTGATCGCCACGGGCTTTCCGCGCCATTCGATGATCTGGTTCAGGGACCGGACG
>CAYMHJ010000613.1:0-2552 GCA_964390165.1 uncultured Prosthecobacter sp.
AATGAACGCGAATTTGAAGAGCGGGAGGCGAAGCGCCGGGCCGAAACCGACTCGGCTTCCGCCTTTCACACCTTATTTTAAGCCTTCGAATCCATCATGAGATCTGTCTTTGTCATCTCCCTGGTCGCTTCATTGTTGAGCTTGGTGGGCGCGCTGGCGCTGTCTGCGATGACCGTCATTCCGGGAACCGAGGCGGACCGTTTTCTTGGTGTGTCGATGATCGTGGTCGCTGTTTTCTTCCCGATCTGGGTAGGCTCAGCCTATCGGACGCGACAGCGAAACGCCGCGCCGTCGGGTGAGCGCCAGTCGAAGCGGCTGACGCGTGTCTGGGAGGCCTTTGGGGTGGTGTATTCGCTGGCGATCCTGGTCTTTGTGCTCGGGTAAGCTCGAAAAGAGCAGGGATGCTTTCAAGTACAGCCTGTTCAAAGGGGCGGAACCCTGTCGGATTTGAAGACCGCGATATGTCAGAGGCTCGGTTGGCTCGACAAAAGGATTGATGAGCGGCGGCAGAGGTATGTAGAACAGAACGGATGAAGCATGAAGCCCGTGCGCATTGCCTCACCGGGAAATCATCACTTCATCCAGCCAGTCGGAAGTCATCTTGAGTCATGAAAATCTATTCCATATTCGCTACTCTGACCGCCTTGGTCTGTCTCGGCTTATACTGTCTCAGCACAGTCCACATGTTAATGGGTGGCGGGCAATATGAAAGTTCTCCCAATAAGCTATTCGAAGCCAACGCATCCTCCTTGCGTGACTTGAACCCGCTGTCGCGCAGTACTCCTCACGTCTATTACGAATTCAGCGTCACCAAAGGTGATGATCCGCCTTTTAAGCGCATCGTCCTTTATCCCTCAGAGAAAAATGGAGATATATACTTCCGCAACATCCCGAAGATCATCCGATGGGCTGAGGACTCCTCGGAGGTCACGTTCACCATTCCGGGCGCTACACTAAAGATCGACATGAAGGATCACCCCGAGGCGCGGAATTGAGGCGATGAAGAGGCAATGCAGCAAGGCAGGCAGTGTTCTCCCGTTGCTCAGCAGGTTCCCCCGGCTATGGCGTGGGCATGATTCAAGACACGATTGCGGCGATCTCGACGGCTCTGGGGGAGGCGGCGCTTTCGGTGCTGCGCATTTCGGGCGCTCAGGCGCTGGAGGTGGCGGGGCGGGTGTTTTCGGGGCGGGTGGCTTTGACGGAGATGCGGGCGCGGATGGCGCATCGGGCGTCGGCGCGTGGGGCGGACGGGGTGGTGCTGGATGATGGGCTGCTCCTGGTGTTCCGCGGCAAGGGTAGTTACACCGGAGAGGAGGTGGTGGAGTTCCACGGGCACGGCGGGCTGCTGGTGACCCAGAAGGTGTATGAGTCGGTGCTGGCGGCGGGGGCGCGGGCGGCTGGACCGGGGGAATTTACCCAGCGGGCGTTTTTAAACGGGAAGATGGACCTGACGCAGGCGGAGGCGGTGATGGATCTGATCCAGGCGCAGAGCACGCTGGCACTGCGGGCGGCGCATGAGCAGCTCGGCGGGGCGATCGGCAAGGAGGCGATGGCTTTGAAAGAAGTGCTGCTACCGGTGCTGGCGCATGTGGAGGCGTACATTGATTTCCCGGAGGAGGACATCTCGCCTGACACGGGCGCGGCGCTGGTGCTGCGGATGGATGAGGTGATGATGCGGGCGCGGCGACTGATCGACACGGGGGAGCAGGGGCGCATCCTGCGCCAGGGGGCGCGGACGGTGATCTGTGGCGAACCCAATGTGGGGAAATCGAGCCTGCTGAATGTGCTGCTGGGCTTTGAGCGGGCCATCGTGAGCCCGACGGCGGGGACGACGCGGGATACCATCGAGGAAGTGATCCAGGTTCACGGGATTCCGCTCCGGCTGGTGGATACAGCGGGACTGCGCGCGGCGGAGTCTGCGGACGGGATCGAGAAGGTGGGCATGGAGCGCACGCGGCGTGAGTTGGAGCGGGCGGATCTGATCCTGGAGGTGGTGGATGGGTCGGTGCCGCCGACGATGACGAGTCGTGTGGAGCTGCCGCCGGGGGCGGAGAGCCGACGGATCCTGCTTTTAAACAAAGCCGACCTCGGCGTGGCCGCTGGCTGGCCTGAGGAGGCGGTAAAGATGTCCTGCCAAGCAGGATCAGGCGTGGAGGAGCTGCGGGCGGCGATCCGTGCGCTGGTTCTGCGCTCAGGTCCGCTGCTGAGCGAGCATCCGGTGGCGATCAATGCGCGGCATCAGGTCTGCTTTGAGCGGTTGGCGACGCATGTGGCGGCGGCGAAGGCGGCGCTGCAAGCCGGGCAGGCACCGGAATACATCGCCCTGGATCTGCGCGAGGCGCTGCAGGCTCTGGGCGAGGTGGTGGGCGTGGTGGATGTGGAGGAGGTGCTGGACGTGATCTTTTCCAGCTTCTGCATCGGGAAGTAATCGCCTGGGCTCCATCTCCACGGCGATTCCTTGCAAAGTTTCCAAGATCAGCACCATCAAACCCCATGCTCCTAGGCAGATCACTGTTTTGGTCGAGCGGCATTACTTGAAACGGATTTGTGCC
>CAYMHJ010000614.1:0-2538 GCA_964390165.1 uncultured Prosthecobacter sp.
CCACATCGAGATTTTTGGATAGCCAAAAGGGTTCAGGTCCGACGCACGGCTGCGCGGCGTCAAACACGGCCGCAGCCGCTCCACCGCCTCATGATTTTCCAGTCCCGCCCAGATCTGCGCGGTGCCCAAATCGATCTCGGCTCGCCTGCCATTGTCTTGCAAGCTTGAGCGCAGCAAAAACTCGTCCCCGCTGGGGAAGAGCCGCTCGCCTAGCGCCTTCTGCACCTCGCTGAAGTTCGTCGGGCTGAACGTGCGGTTCGCCGGCACCAGCACCGAACCCGCCTTCGAGCCACCGGGCAAAAGTTTCGGCATGAGATCATAGATGGCCTCCTTGTACTTGAGCACCCTGGCGAAACCGCTCGCGTCCGAGGTGAGCGGACTCATGTTCTGGCCCGGAAACAGCACGGCGCTCATGCAGACCGTGGCAGGATGCCCGGGATAGCGCTGATATTCATAGGCCATCGGCTGGAACCGCGCCCACTCGCCATCTCGCTCATGAAACAACCGCGGCGTGTCCCAGGGAGTGCCCTCGCCGGCGGTGTTGATGTTGATCTTCGCCGACTCGTCGTCGGTCCAAAACGCCATCCGTGAGATGATCGGATTGTCACGGGTGGCCTCCACGCCGCTGGCGCCTACAAATTTGCTGCTGTCGTCGAGAAAGCCCAGCGTGCCGTCCTTGAGCTGATACAGCCATTCCACCGGCATCGGCAGCCGCTGCCGAGTTTCATCATCGCCATCGGAAGGCACCACTACGCCGGCCAATGACTCGCCAGTGGCCCCGTTCGCATAGGGCGAATAGCTGAAGCCCTCCACAGCACGGCCGGAGTCCGTAGAATACGCGCGCGGATCAATGACCGGGAAATACACCCGTGGCGGCCCGCCGGGGTTCTCCACATTCGCGCGCAGCACCGGCTCGTTCAGGTCCACATACTGCGCAGGGCGGCTGTCCCAGTCCGCAGGCGGTGTGTCCGCGACGATCTCCGCCTCGTTGGCCGCGATCATCTTGCTGTCCGAATAGAGCTTGCAGCCGCGCAGCAGCGCGCCGTCCTCCCGGTACTGCCGCACCATGCCAGGCTGGGATGCCCAGATTTCGATGCCGGTAGCAGCTTTGTCCTGGTGCGTCGCGCGCTGAATCTGACTGATGGCCAGGTTGATGGCGGAGTCAGAAAAAAAGCGCGCCTTGGCCCCCTCGACCTGCGCCACGGTGGAGTTGAACTCGACGCGGGTGGCGCTGAGCAGCGCGGTGAGCAGCACCAGGATCAGCGCCAGGACACTGAGCACCGTGATGAGCGCGACTGCACGGCGGCGGCGGCGGTGCGCGACGCCCAGATGGCGGAGGGCGCGCTGCGTGGGAACCTTTGGCATGGATGATGGATTCATGGTATGAGTGGGTTGTGTGATGAGTGGGCGGCCTTCTCTCGTATTTGTCAGCATTGTGCCGGGGCGGATTCTCCGGCGCGGCGACGACGGAGCAGCAGAACGCTCAATCCGCACAGCAGCAGCCCCATGCGACCCGGTTCGGGGACGATGACGACGATGCCGTGGCTGGTGAACAAGCTCGTGTCATACAGCAGGCCCGAGAGCATCAGATCCGGCAGCTCCAGATCTCCCAGCAGGCCACCGGCACGAAACGCGCCACCGTTGCCGACATCAAATCCATTCGCACTGACCGAAGACCAGTCGAGCAGATTGAACACGTCACCAAAGACCGGCTGGTAATCCGTGCCGCCATTGGTGAACCGGATGATGCCGCCGCTGTCCATGCTGAATGAGCCGGTGACCACGATCCGGTCATGATTGCCGCCGGTCTGCGAATCATAAAAGCCGCCCTGGGTGGCAAACCAGGCCGAGTAATCGCCATTCCCCAGGTGCATCTGGAAGTTGGCGGAGTCGTTGTAGTCTGCGCCGTTGGCCCCGCCCATCTGGAGAGTGAGACGTGTCGCCCCCGAGGCATCTCCGGCGAGTTCGAGGTTGCCGTCCACCGTGAACACTCCGATGCCATCACCCGCCGTGCCAATGGCGGAAGGATCTGAGGACATGCCCGGGCTCAGCACCCCGGCACCGCCGTCGGTGCCGATGATCAGGCTTCCGCTTCCGGTCGCCACGGTTCCCGAACCACAGACAGGTCCGTCAAAGATAAGATCACCTGCATTTGATGCGGAGAAATCAAAGCTGCCACCATCGGCGACTTCGATCCAGCTCGTGGAGGTGATGTCGGCATCACCGGAGATTGCCAGCGTGCCGTCGGAGACGGTCGTCTTACCAGTGTAGGTGGTGGCGGCGTTGGTGAGCGTCACGGTGCCGGAACCCTGCTTGTTGATGCTGAGCACGTCGCCGGGGTCCGCTGTCGAGATGGCCCCGGAGATGAGCACTCCGCCGCCTGCATCATTCGATTCGGAAATCAGGGTCAGTTCGCGGATGTTGTCCACGCCCATGAGCGTGCTGTGCTTCAGCGTGATGGCGCCAAGGAACTCCGAAGTGACTGTGGTGAACGTGCCGCCGATGATCGTGGAGCCGGTGCCGTTCGTGTCGTTGATG
>CAYMHJ010000615.1:0-2533 GCA_964390165.1 uncultured Prosthecobacter sp.
CGGTCTTCGACGATGTTGAAGGTCTTCACTGCGGACTTGGTTTCTTGGCCTAACGACCAAAGCTCAGCGACCCGGCCCACGAGGGCGTTCGCTTGCAACCGCGATGCGATGGCCGGGTTCGCTGCAGCGCATGGTTAGGCCACATTGGTGTCAAAGTTGTGCCACGCATGAGAACAACCGCCTCGGCAATCGCTCTCCCGACGCCGAGTGTCAGCAATACAATACAAAGCAAACACCAGACGAAAAGCCTTCTGATGCTCGTTCGGAGGCAAAGCCGCGATGCGGTCAAGCGCGTGCTCGGGCTGCACAGCTGCCTGAAGCATCACACAAGGCGTAAACGTCGGCTTAAGCTCGCCAAGTGCTATCGCGACATCAATCTCCTCGCGTTGAGGATGAGCCTGATGACACATGAATGCGACGGTGCTGAGCCAACCCGCCTGCTCAGTCTCTGGCAATGACTCGAACCAACGAACCGCGTCTGCAAATGGCAAGCGACCCTGCGCGACTCGATTGAGCATCTTCGCGTCGGAAGAAAGCGACTGGGTAAATGGCGAGGTGCTCATGTGGCCTAACGTCGAGCACGTGCACCGCTACCAGCGGCGGCGAGCGTCGATCATGGAGATGGGGTTGAAGTCAGGTGAAATCATCGGAACTGAACGGCTGGTAGTGGTTGCACGATGCGGCTTGTTCTCGTTGTCTTCTCTTATTCGCTAGGTTTTGAGATCGTCACCTTCCAAGGCGAGGTTGGCGAGCCCGCCGCAGATGTCTGTGGGGTAGATAGCCCGAAAGTCCCTCCATCGCGAATCTGAGATCCTGTGATCAAGGTGGAGTCCTCCCCGTATCGGATCCAACCGAAAGCGCCCGGAAGCCGAACTAGGGCAACGCCACGCGCATCCAAAGTGGCCACCACTGGATCTGGGTTACGCGGAAAATGGGGAACTGGTGTCGCGTGGCTGTAACGGAATTCACCATGCCGAGCGGGCTCGCTACTTCGTGCATTCCACACGCGGACTTCCCGATCATAGCTCCGATAGATGACGCAGCTAGATAGCGGGGTTGCAATGGCAACCGCCACCAGTATGGCGCGAAGGACTCTCATTTCTTACGAGAACGTCTAAGCTCTGGCGACGGCGAGCGTAAGACTAGGTAAACACGACAGCTCGCTCCGAGCCGTTGCCAGCAGCGCCTTGTTCGCCGTTGTTTGGTGGTTTAGCCATCGAATCTTACCTCCGTGACTCTCAGGTCGGAATCAAGACCCAGATCGACATCAAGGTAGTTGAACGTCGCTGTTCCCGAATACCACAAGTGTGCGCTTCCATCGGGGTAGAAACAAACCAGTCGAAGAGACAGTTCTGAGAGTAAATCCTCTGAAGTCTTCTGCCATCGGTCACCAAAATATGCCCGGTGCTTCTGGTGGATATCGGGTGCTGCATCTCCAAGCATTCGGGTCTCATGAGCCATCAGGAGATGCCAAGCCGCCTCGCTCCGATGAAGGAAGTCCGCCCAATCGATAGTCATCTCCGAATCGCCGACTAACGACACCTCAATCTCCTTTTCAGGGCGGCCTCGATAGACGCCGTTAAGAGTCGGCCACGCCGGAAGCTCGTTATCCCAAACGAACTGCTCAAAAATTTGACTTTGGAGCGCGGGAGTCATGGGTTTTCGGCGAACGTTCAAGCGATGGCAACCCCACTAGCGGGGGCCAGCGTTGATCGCGGGGCTGAGGTTGACTGAAGGTGAAACATCGAAAACAGAAGGGCTAGTGGGGGTTGTCCATCCGCGCCTTGTTCGCCCCGTTTGATTGCTGTGGCTGCTTTGTGACTGTTTCGCACATTAGAGGCAAAGCGCAAGACTCGACGGTGAGGGGAAACAGTGCCTCTCCGCCGCAGGCGGATATCAAAGTAGCCTCGTCCTCCTCGCTCAGTTCAGGGTCATCCGGAGTTAGCAGTAACATCGTGTCCCCGTGGAATATCCAAAGTGAATCTGGGAACTGTGCGCTGACTGCACCGCAGAGCGTAAGCCCGGAAGGAATACGAAAGGCAGCAGCCGCATAGTAATCGTAGAAGCGAGGAGCATCTGCCGGGCGGAGAACAGGGAAACAATACTCGTCAGACCAATCCACGGAACGAAGTGCATCCTCCACCTCTGCTGTAGGCAAGCCCCAAGATGAAATAATAGCCACATCCGCAGGCTCGTGATAGCGTGCCCAGATCGGATGCTGCGGGAAGCCCTCGGTCACAAGCAAGCTGTCATGTAATACGCGGAACTTCATGAAAAGACGAGGAGGCCGGCGGGTTGGGCGAACGTTCAAGCGCTGGCGCCGCTGGGGAGGGGGTGAGCGTCGAGACCGGATGACGGGTTAAAGTTACGGAAAGCGTGGCCGACACAGCAGCCCCAGCGGTTGTCCAGCCGCGCCTTGTTCGCCCAGCTATTGCTGTGGGGGTCTTCGATGTGCAGTGACTACTCATCTGAATCAGCCTCTATAAGACCATGTGCTTTAACGTAAGCCAAGAGCTTCAGTTCGTCTTCCTCT
>CAYMHJ010000616.1:0-2501 GCA_964390165.1 uncultured Prosthecobacter sp.
ATGGCATCGAGTTCGCGGCGCAGGGCGGCGATCTCCACCGCGGCGGCTACGGCACTGGAGCCGCCTGCGTTCGCCAGCCCGGCGCTGTGCGCGGGCTGGCTCACTGCGGCAGCTCCAGTGCCGTAGCGTTGCCTCCAATCGCGCAGGTTCCAGTGGGAGATGCCCAACTCGCGGGCGAGTTGCGCGGCCTTGCGGCCGCCTTCCAGCAGCGCGACTGCGTCGCGCTTGAACTGCTCGTCGTAGGTGCGCTTTTTCGTGGGTGTGTGGTTCATGTCGGTTTGGGTTGTTACCCAACTTTTGCTGTCCGCATAAACGAAGAAGGCTCAGCGCTTCGTGCCTTGCCATCCCCCCCACTCTCCGCTTTTATCCCAGAGTCGCATAAGAAAAAACTCCCTCATGGATCATTCCGCCCACAACAAGCTCGTCTCCTTCATTTGGTCCATCGCTGACGACTGCCTGCGGGATGTCTTCGTTCGGGGAAAATACCGGGATGTCATCCTGCCCATGTTCGTCCTCCGGCGCATCGACTGCCTGCTGGAGGACACCAAGGCCGCCGTGCTGGAGGAGGTCCGCTTTCAGAAGGAGGAGGCCAAGCTCCCGCTGCTCGATCCCGATGGCCTGCGCCATGCCTCCGGGCAGGTGTTTTACAACACCTCCAAGTTCACCCTGAAGACCCTGCTCGGGAATCCCTCCCAGCTCGTCGCGAACCTCACCCACTACCTCGACGGCTTCAGCGACAACGTCCGCGAGATCATTGAGAAGTTCGACCTCGCCAATCAGATTCGCAAGATGGCCGAGGCGAATGCCCTCTTCGGCGTCATCGAGAAGTTCGTCTCCCCGGAGATCAATCTCAGCCCGAACGACACCACCGCGCCGGATGGGAAAAAGCTGCCCGGCCTCAGCAATCTCGGCATGGGCTACGTCTTCGAGGAACTCATCCGCAAGTTCAACGAAGAGAACAACGAGGAAGCCGGGGAGCACTTCACCCCGCGTGAGGTCATCCAGCTCATGGTCCACCTGCTCATCGAGCCCGTGAAGGACCAGCTCCCGCCCGTCATCACCATCTACGATCCCGCCTGTGGCTCCGGCGGCATGTTGACCGAGGCACAGGACTACATCCTCGACCCCGAGGGCCTCATCCGCTCCAGCGCCGCTGTGTATCTCTACGGCAAGGAGGTCAACCCCGAGACCTATGCCATCTGCAAGTCGGACATGATGATCAAGGGGAACAACCCCGAAAACATCCGCTACGGCTCCACCCTCGCCACCGATGAGTTCAGCACCCTGCGCTTCGACTTCATGCTCTCCAATCCCCCGTATGGGAAGAGCTGGAAGACCGACCAGGGCCAGATTTTGGAAAAGCAGGGCAGCCAGACCGTCATCATTGATGGCCGCTTCGAGGTCACGCTGCCGAATGTGCAGGGAGACAAAGAAACCGTCTCCGCCGCGCCTGCCGTGGATGACGGCCAGCTCCTCTTCCTCATGGAGATGGTCAGCAAGATGAAGCGCCTCAGCGACAGCCCGCTCGGCACCCGCATCGCCACCGTTCACAACGGCTCCGCCCTCTTCACCGGCAATGCCGGCGGCGGGGCCAGCAACATCCGCCGCTACCTCATCGAGAACGACTACCTGGAGGCCATCATCCAGCTTCCAAACAACATCTTCTACAACACCGGCATCACCACCTACATCTGGGTGCTGTCCAACCACAAAGCCCAGCAGCGAAAGGGCAAGGTCCAGCTCATCGACGCCTCCCAGCTCTACGAAAAGCTGCGCAAAAACCTCGGCGAAAAGAACTGCGCCTTCACTGCTTCGCACCTCGACGAGATCGTAGGCGCATTCGCCAGAATGCAGGACGGGAGCGCGGACACTCCAGTCCGCTCTGATGCAGCCCAGCAGCGGGCAGGAGTGCCCGCGCTCCCTTCTCCGCTCCGCTGCAAAACCTTCCCCAACCACGAGTTCGGCTACTGGAAGATCACCGTCGAGCGTCCGCTGCGGAAGTCCGCCCAATACACTGCCGACCGCATCGCCACCCTGCGCTTCATTCCCGCCCTCAGCACCGAGATGGAATGGATCTGGCAGCAGTGGGGCGCGAAGGTGTATGAGAAAGGCTTCCTCACCACGCAAAAGGAAGCCATCGAGCACTGGCTGGAAAAGGAGCAGATCGAGATCACCCCGGCGAACAAGAAGAAGCTCCTCGACACCACCACCTGGACCACCCGGCGTGACCTCCTCGCCGCCGCCGAGAAACTGCACACGCATCTCGGCGAGGCCACCAGCCACGACTTTAACGTCTTCGCCGAAGACACGCGCAAGGCCGTCAAGAAGCTCAAGCTCGACCTCAAGCCCGCCGACGTGAAGGCCATCCTCGACGCCGTCTCCTGGCGCGATCCCGAGGCGAAGCCCGTGTTGAAAAGTGGCTCAGAGAAGAGTGGTGGGCCCCCGCCCCCCTGCGGGCGAACCCCACAAACCCACCCCCGCCAGGGGGGGCCCCCGGGGAA
>CAYMHJ010000617.1:0-2488 GCA_964390165.1 uncultured Prosthecobacter sp.
GACACCTTCACCATCGAACTCGCCAACGGCAGCAGCGGCTACCTCCCCACGCCACGCCAGCACGACCTCGGCGGCTATGAAACCTGGCTCGGAACGAATCGCGTCGAGCGTGAGGCCTCGGTCAAAATCACCGCGAAGGCTCTGGAACTGCTGCAAGGCCTGCGAGCCGCGCCGTGATACTGACCGGACAAATGCCTTCCTGAATACTGTAGTTAGGAGACAACACGAATGAGACCCTTCCTCTATGCTCTTCTCGCGCTCGTGATCGACGCTTCTTCCGCTTTGGCGGTGTCACCCATCATCTGCCAGGGCGAGGCCAGCGGGCATCTCCAGGGATTCGACTCCGATGGCAAGTTCATCTACTGGTCGATGTTCACGAATCTCGTGAAGACGGACTTCAACGGACGCGTGGTGGCCGAGCGGCCTGTCGATCCGCATCACGGCGATTGCTGCGTCCATGACGGCAAGGTCTATGTGGCCACGCAGAACCGGACAAAGGAAAGGCGCGGCGTCTTCATCAATGTATATTCATGTGAGGACCTGCGGCCTGCCGGGGAGTTTCCGATCAACTTCTCCTTCGAGGGCGGAATCGACGGCATCACCTATATGGACGGCTTCTTCTATGTCGGAGAAGGCAAGCCGAAGGACAGCACGCAGCCATTCAACTGGGTCCACAAGTTCACGCCTGACTTCGTCGCCGTCGAAAAAATCAAGGTCCCCGGTAAAACGGCGTATGGCATTCAAACCATCACCTTTGCCCACGGAAACTTCTGGCTCGGCACCTACAGCAAAGAGCGGACCTACCAGTGCGCTCCCGACCTCAAACTGCTCACCCACCATGAAGTGGACATCTCCGTCGGTGCCTTTGCCCTGCCAAAAGGCCCCGGTGGCGAACCTCGGCTGATGGTCGCGAGAAACATCAAGAAGGAGAACGGCAATTGGACCGCATCCGCCGCTCCAGCGATCCTGAAAGAGGGACGGCTCGTGATGGAGAAATAGGCTCACGATAGCCTTGGAAGCGTCGCCATGCGCTCATGCCCGTTCATGAGGTATTGAAGTCGTCCACTGAACATCCAAACCTTTAAGAAACTTCGCAAAACACTACGCATCTATGCATCGACTCACTAACTCATCAGCCCCACTCACTCGAAACCTATGCGCCGCCATCATGCTGGCTGTCGCCAATGGCTTCGCAGCGGACTGGCCAGGCTGGCTCGGCCCGGCACGCGATGGCCATGCGGTTGCTGGAAGTGTTGTTCCCAAATCTCTGCCGCTGGAGCCACGACGCGTCTGGACACTTCCTATAGGCGAAGGACATGCTTCCCCGGTGGTGGCCGGGGACAAGGTCTTTTACCTCGATGCTCAGGAGGGCAAGGAGGTCGCTCATGCGATCGACAGAAACACGGGCCGCGAACTCTGGAGGGCACCACTGGATGACGGGTTCAAAAACGCGCAGACCAAACCGGGGCCGCGCGCTGTGCCGTTGGTGGATGGCGACCGCG
The DNA here is from genome assembly GCA_964390165.1 of uncultured Prosthecobacter sp. Lineage (GTDB taxonomy): Bacteria > Verrucomicrobiota > Verrucomicrobiia > Verrucomicrobiales > Verrucomicrobiaceae > Prosthecobacter. Next base: position 1,503 of record CAYMHJ010000617.1, read on the forward strand.
TTTATGTGCAGTCGTGCCTGGGTGAGTTGCGCTGTCTGGCGGTAGCCGATGGCCAGTTGAAGTGGCGTGTGAACTTCACCAAGGATTTTCACGCCGAGGTGCCAGCGGAGAAGGGTTTGAACAAGGGGGCTCAACGCCACGGTTTCACCGCTGCCCCTTGGGTGGATGGAGATCGCCTCATCGCGCTGGTGGGGGATACCAACGGTGCTGGCATGGTGTGCTTCGACAAGTTCACCGGCAAGGTGCTCTGGCAATCGCTGAATGATCGTGCGGCCAACGCAGCTCCCATCACCGCCCTGATCGGCGGCATCGAGCCGAAGCAACTGCTGGCGTTCACCGTGGAAGGTTTGATCGGTGTGAATCTCCAAACGGGAGACCTGCTCTGGCGCATCCCGCTGACAACGACCCATGGACGTCATGTGACTACCCCGATCATCGACGGCAACATCGTCATGGTCGCGTCCAAGGAAAACAGCCTCATGGGCGTCGAACTGACAGCCGAACCAGGCACCTCGAAATGGAAGGCCGCGATCAAGTGGCAGACCAAGAACCATCTGGTGAACTTCTCCAGTCCGGTCGCGGTGGGCGGGTATATCTACGGTCTGGGGCCGGACAAGAACCTGTTTTGCGTCGAAACCAAAACCGGCAAGCCCATGTGGTCGGAGGAAGGCTTCACCCTGAAACCGGCGGAGAATGCGCATCTCGCCATCATCGTGCTCGGCGAAAACTTGCTGATTCTCACCGAAACCGGAGAGCTGGTGCTCGTCGCCGCCAACCCCAAGGAGTTCAAGGAGCTGGGCCGGGCACAAGTCTGCCGCAGCAACTGGTGCAACCCCGCCTACGCGGACGGCAAAGTGTTCCTCCGCGATGACCGCGAGCTGATCTGTGTGGACTTGCTCCCCTGAGCCGACATCACAGGCGGTCATAGACATCGCCTCCTGCCCGGATCAAAAGCTCCGAGCGCTCTCAGGGCTTTTCGATCACCA
>CAYMHJ010000618.1:0-2482 GCA_964390165.1 uncultured Prosthecobacter sp.
TTTACCCCAACACCACGACTTACGAGGGCAAAATGGTCGCCGGTAAATTCGAAGGCGAGGTCATCCGCAGGGACTCCGTGGATGCCAGCATCCGGCGCTGGCAATTCGATGACGGCATCATGACAAGCGCCGAAATTATCAACCCAGGCCGCTCCTCCTCAGGCAGTTCCAGCGGTCTTTCAGACGGCCAGCTCGTCGGCGGTATGCTCGGCCTCAGCGGCATCGCGGGTGGGGATGTCGGTCTCGCGAGTGCCGGCCTCACCATGCTCTCCGGCGATGAGAGCGGCGGCCTAAGCCAGATGACCTCCTGGGCCACCAGCACCCCCGGAGGCTCCGGCCGTGGCGGCTCCAACTTGCCAGGCGTTTCCAGCGCGGGCGGTGGCGCGCTCGAAGGCGGCAATTTGATCGACGAGTGGGGTCTGCGCAAAACAGTCAAGAGCCGTGGCGACCACATGAAATACTACATTCAGGCCGCCGACCAGGCCTTCGCCAGCTATCAGAAAAGCGGCGAAAAAGCCTATTACAATCAGCACCGCGAATACGCCGGGCTCGCGCGCGATTTCCACCAGCGCACCGGCACCGGAACCCAGGGCTACGCCCGCTGAGGCGTCAGGTCACACGCACTCACAAGACACCCTTTCCCGGCTCCCCATCTCCCGCACTCTCCCATGAAACTCCACCTGCCCGCCAGCCTCGCCCTGGCCCTCCTCAGCCTCCTGCCCGCGTGCTCCACGCCGGACACTACCACAGACACAAAGCCGGCCAAAAAAAGCGGCCCCAGCTTAGGCAGCCGGGTCGGCAGCGCCGCCAGCAATGTCTTTTACGGCCTGCTCGAAATCCCCTACACCATCCTCTCCATCCCCGCCGACATCGTCAGCGACCCCGCCACCATGGGCGCCATCGCCCAAGTCGTGGAAGCCTCTTATCCGTCCACCTCCGGCAGCTCCGACTCCGGCCACACCTACCAGAACACCTCCACCCGCTCCAGCAGCAGCGGCGGCGGCTACAGCAGCCCTGCGGAAGATGAGGACGACGACGAGGGGCTCTCCCCGCGCGAGGCCGTGACCGCCTTTGAAAAGTCGGAGATGCGGAAGGTGGAGAACTTCAAGCGCGCCATGCTCGGCGCCTCCAACTCCGGCACCGGCTCGGGCGGCCGCATGATCGCCCCCTCCGGGCAGGGCGGCACCTACTCTCACCGCTCCAACGCGCTTGGCGACGGGGACTGGACGGTCGTCGGGGACTTTGCGGGCGTGCGCGTCTGGTGGCGGTACCGGCGCGAGTTCAAGGACCAGGTGAAGAGCTACCTGAAGCTGGAAAACCTCACCGACAACAAACTCACCATCTCTCTCCAACCCTGGTTCACTGCCTCCGACGGCAGCGACTATGTCGAGGGCCGCCAGACAACCCATGTGTCGCCGGGCGGCGTCACGACAGCCGGCCTTTTCTATTCTGTGAAAAACGAGCAGGGCAGCTACGCCAGCCCGCCCCATGCCGGCGGCGTGCGCGACATGCGCGTCATGCTGCAGAAATGACGCGCCGCCACCCCGTCCCGAAGCGTCGGCGAAATTTTTCGGGAAGAACTGGAACCCGCGCGAAAAAAACGGTGACTCCTATTGGCGCCGCAGCTCCCCTGCGGACCGGCCAAGCCGCTCAGGCCGATGCTTTCCACACCGACAGACCATGCTCTCAGGCTCCCGCTGCCAGCACACTGGGCCCGTGGCCGTGGACATGAGCGGCGCGCTGGCGGGCAAGACGGTGGTCCAGGCCATTGCCGACGGCCACAGCAGCTTGGCCGTGTGCGCGGACGGAACCCTGGCCGCCTGGGGCTCCGGGCAGAAAATCGTGGGCAATGACACCCAAAGCAGGGCGCATTCTCCAGTGGCGATAAAGAGCTTCGGCACCTTGGATGGCGGCGCGGTAGTGGCAGCGGGTCGCGGCAGTCCGAATGGCGCGGCTTTGCTGGAACACGGCACCACTGACGGCCTGGGGAAACAAGCGATTGGGCGGCCTGGGCATCGGTACGACGACACCGGAGCTCAGCCTGCTGCCGGTGGCGGTGTCCCGTGTGTCGCTGGCGGCAGGGAAGGTGTTTGGCAGGCTGGTGTGCGGCGGCGGCACACAGGATGCCTTTGTACTCGGCGGAGCCAGCGGCTATGTGGACGTGCCGGGGCAGGTGGCCTTCGACACGGATTCGGTGGAGGCTTCCCAGGCACTGGTCATGCGTTTATGACGCTGACACGCACTGGCGGCGCGGCTGCAGCAAGCGTTACCCTGAGCACCAGCGACGGCACTGCCAGCACGGTGCCGCCTTTTGCCGCCGCGCTGGCGGGCACGGATTACGAGGCGCTGAGCTCGGTGGGGGACTTCGCAGAGGGGAGACACCACTCCGGCCCCGAGGCCGCAGCCGCCATCGCGAGAGAGTCAACTGCCGTCCCTATCGCGTTCCTGCCGGGCAAATGAACATCAAGTGAAGAAGTCACAC
>CAYMHJ010000619.1:0-2475 GCA_964390165.1 uncultured Prosthecobacter sp.
GCTTTCTTCAAAGCCAGTCCCAGCTCCACGAAAATCTCACCGGGCAGGGACACGATTGCGAGTTCATCGCTGAAGGAGATGACCTGCACCTCGGCCAGCAGCGGTACATCCTGCTTCGCCGCAGTTTCCAGCACGCACACAGCCTCAGCCATCGGCACCGTGCCGAGCTTTTCAGTCATCATTCGGCTGGCGATGTCCTTCGCTCTGGCAAGCTGCGCCGCGCTCACACTGCGGCGCTGTAGCGTCACCTGCTCGCTGCGGATGCGAGGCTTGTGGGTGCTCACCTGCTTTAAGTCCGGCCACACGGCGGTGGTTGCATCAGCCAGGGCCGTGCCCAGTTCCAGCGTGCTGCGGCGCTTACCCGTGAGGTAGTCTCCATGATTGATGTTCCCGCAGCAGCCATTGGCAAAGAGGCAGACCATGCCCGGCCCATGTCGCTCAGCCACGAGACGCGAAAAGACGCCGGGATAATCTGCGGAGATCTTCACGCCGCCTCCCACGCTCGTCGGATGCATGGCAAAGTTCAGGTAACTGGCGACAGGCCTGCCCTCCGCCTGAAACACCAGCATGCCGACTTCAGGGTCGACAGGCCCGGCGGGGCGCTCTTTGCTGGGGTCGATCTTCTTCGGCTGCCATATTGCCTCCGCCACACCATCACGCAGCACCCGGCGGTTGAAGCTGATGCCCTCGGCCTTCCCCATCGCCACAAAGGGCAGGGCAGGGGCGAGCTTCGCCTTCGCCTCCTTCACGGCCTGCGCGATGTAGCCGGGCAGCGCCTGCATGTAAGAAAGGCCGGGCGGCGAGTTTGCCTTTGTGAGGTCATCCATCAATGAACCGCGGGCAAGCTGCGGCCCGGTGTGCGTGTGCGTGGCGGAGACCATCACATGATCTCCCTCGATGCCGCACTGCTCCTGCACAGCCTTTCGCGCTGCCTGCACGATGGGGCGTGTCGTGCCCGAGAGATCGATCACCACCACCGCTGCATGAATCCCATCCTGCTCCACGACGATCGCTTTGGCAAAGATCGGATCCAGCACCCCGCCCACTGCCCTAAACGAGTAATACCCCGCCATCGGCGTCCCCGGCTGCGGCGTGATGTCCACCTGGGCCGCCCCCACACGGAAGTCAGCGGCCTGAGCCTGGAGACTGATCAAAGCCAAGATAAAATAGCGCATCCACCCCATACGCAGCCCAAGACTCATTCCTCGCGCCAGTCAGCTCATGCCGCCTCACAGGCCGTCGTTGCCGTGACACGGGTCATCCTCAAAAGTGATCTTGTTTTGAGCCGAAACCCCGCGTGGGGTGGAAGCTTAAAGCTGTTGCCGACAAAGGTGCCTGCCGGAGGGTGTCACCAGAATGATGTACGGAACTCATCCGCCGCGCGCGATCAGCCGCTCCACCTCATGCCCCCGCATTGCGCCCAGTCCGCCGAGCTTCCCGGTTGACGTGAAGCGTACGCAGGGTCAGCGCAGCATTTCGATCAGACTAATTCGTGCGTGCGGCAGCTGACGCTCAGTTCCCGGAGTGTGAGTAGGTGCGTAGGAAGAGCTGTACGTCCTTCACGCTGCGGACGAAGCGGTTCATCCCCTCCTGTTCGTTGTTCAGCAGGGTGAAGGCGGGAATGACGAGCTTCCACTGGCTGTTCCAGACACTGCGACCGATGAGGCGGCTGTTGGTGAACTCGGCGGGGACGCTGCTGTAGAAGAAGGCAGGATCAGAGACGGGGCGGAAGGACTGATGCTTGCGGACGATCCATGGCTGCTCGCTGAGGGTGCCGGTGGAGGTGAAGAACTGAGTGGTGTTGAAGTTGCTGGCACCAAGGTTGTAGGGCAGCGGCAGGGCCTGATCATGTACGGTCCAGGAGCGGACGGTGTTGGTGTCTCCCAGCGGTGGGGCGAGCATGAAATCCTGACCGCAGGGGATAAGATAGACGTAGGGGGTGGCTCCGAGTGCATCTGGGTGGCTGCTGGTGGGGCCGCCTGCACCGGGGGTTCCACTGGCGTAGGGGTCCATGCCGATGTATCCAGGCAAGACGAGGCCGACGCTGCTGATCTTGGTGCTGTAGCTGCTGGGGCTGTAGTTGTGATCTCCGGCTGCATAGGGCAGACCGAAGAGGTTTTTGCCATGCTCGATGGTGGTGGTGAACGGGATGATCAGGCCGGGTACGGCGCTGCGGAGGTTGTTGCAGTGGCGGGCCACGTCTGGGTCACTGAGCAGATGTGGCCGGATGGCCTGCTCCAGGCTTTGCTGCCAGGCGTCGTCATCAGTGGTGGAGGCGGCATCTGAATTGATGCGGTATAGCTCGTGCCTGATACTGAAGAGAGTCCCGTATGGGTCTGGGTTGTTGATGCCGAGGCGGCCTTCGGCGACGGAGAAGTCGGCGTTCATCTGTGCGAGGCTGCCCGCGAGACCGCTGTCTCCCAGCGTGCTGGTGGTGGACTGCGGCGAGTCTCCAGTAAGATCGCCAAGGGAGCG
>CAYMHJ010000620.1:0-2471 GCA_964390165.1 uncultured Prosthecobacter sp.
AGGATGGGCAGGATGGTCGTGCACTTCTGGCCCGTGGAAAGCGCGCTGGAGTCCTTGTAGCCGGAACCATCCTGCAGTTCGATCGTGGGCTGGTCACGCAGGTCCACGGATTCGAGCTCGGCCAGTCGCACCGGATGGTTGAATGCCTGCATCACCTTACCAGCCTGATCCGGATTCAAATCCCCCTGTTCCGCCAAGGACTTGAGGTCACCACTGCGGACGATAGTCGCAAGCTGACACGGTGGCGTGGACTGGGCGAGCCGCTGGGCCACGGTGAGGTGGCGCATGTTCATCGGCTTGAGATGTTCCTCCAGCAGTTCGCGATAGCAGGTGGTGTCACCATCCTGAACGAGCGTCACACGGATCGTGGGAGAGAGGTCGCGGTTGAGGCGGTCCGCGATGTCCTTGCGGATGTTGAAACGGCGGTCCCGCTCCTCGGAGAGTTTCTTCTGCAACTCGGCCTGCTGCCGTTCGATCTTGTCGAGTTCCTGCTCCTTCTCTTTTTTGATGCGTTCGGATTCAAGGAACTCGTTCAACTGACGGTCAAGACCCGCCCGTTCAGCGGACTGCTTCTGAAAGTGAGCGTGTTTCTCGATGAGACTGCGGAACGCGACTTCCTGCGTCTGATGCTGCTCCACGAGCTTCCTGCTCAAGCCTTCTTGAGCCGCGACACACGCATTCAACGTCTGGACGGTGAGCGTCAAATGCTTGTCCACCTGCTGAGAGGTGGCTCGCAGGTTGTCCACGATTTGCTGAATCAAAGGACCATTGGCACCGGCGAGGAGTTCCTTGGAAAATTTGCCGGTCAGCTCCTGGCTCAGGCGGCCAATCAGTTCGCTGGCATCTGAATGGAAGCGCTTGATCAAATCATCTGATGCCCGGACCGCCCTCGTTTCCCGATCACGCAAGGCCTTTGCGGCATGCGCCTTGTTGACCTCCTCGGCCGAGTCACCTCCCTCCATGGTGAACGCCTTGAGACGCTCACGAAGGTTGGGCACCTGCTTGATCTTCTCGTCGAGCGATTGAATCTGCTGGCGCAATGGGTCCGTCTCCCGCGCTGTCCTGACAATTTCATCGCGGATGTCATCAATGCTCCAGTCCAGTGATGCTAGGTCAGCAGAAGCGAAGCTGTCGATCAGATCGAGCTGAAAGCGCTTCTGGTCAGCAATGCCCTCCACCTCGTTCTGGCTGAAGATCTCCGCACGGAAGAACCCCTGCAGTTTCACGGGCACAGGGTTTCGTTTCTTGTCGAGCACCATCGGCTCCTCGCCCGCAGCACGGCTGATGTAGTAGCGCACGCCATCGGCGTTCTCGATTTCAAGCTCGACACGCCCGCCGTTGAGGTTGCCGGCAATCAAACTGTCCACCCGTTTGCGTGCAGCGGCGGACAAATCCTTCTTGGGAAGCTGGTCCAGGCAGAAGCGGATCAGTTCCAGGATGGTGCTCTTGCCGGTGCCACGGGCACCGATGATACAGGTCAGACCGGTGTCAAAGTCCAGGGTCAGGCCGTCCAGGAATCCGCCGATGACGCGGAGGGAGATGATGCGATTGGATTTCATAACCCTGCATACATTGCAGCCATAGCAGCATTGGCGAATAAAGAAGCGGTGGGTGTCACTTCCCATATGGGCGCGTGACACCGGGATCATCGCCCATACGGGGCCAGCATGGGGACCATATGCGTGCCCATATGGGATGCGAATTTCAAGGTCGATCCCAGCGACATGACACCGGGGGGCGTGAGTAAATCGGGGCGTCGCAATCAGCGGCATTTGACACCCCGAACCCGACACAAACCTCATGCCTAAACTCCTCCCCCATGCCCGCATTCTCAGCCAGGCCGATGTCTATCGACTGCTGGGCCGACAGACGGCTGACGATGCCCTTCGCCATGCATGGCTGAAGCCCTGCTGCTTCAAGAACGTCCCGCGTGGACCACAGCGCCGCCTCTTCGATCTCGAAGCCATTCGCCGCGTCGAGGACCGCCTCCTCGCTGGGGAATACCCCGGCCAGTCCAAACAGTGATCCAGCCCTTTCCCATCAACACACCCCCAACATCCAAACCCCCATCCTACATCCTATGAAACTCAGCGCTCAAGCCAACAAACCCTTCGACACTCATCCTGAATACAACGGCCTCGCCGTCTGTGTGGATGTCACTCCTCCCAAAACTGTGCAGACCGATTACGGTCCCAAGGAGCAGTTCCGTCTCGTTTTTGAAACCACCCAGCTCCGCGAGGACGGTCGGCCCTATCTGGTCTGGTCTCGCGGCTTCACCACCAGCCTTGGTGAGAAGGCGGCACTGCGGGCTTTCCTCAAGCAGTGGTTCGGTCGCGATCTGACGGCCGCCGAGCAGAAGGAGTTCGACACCGACACGCTCATTGGTCGCATGGCTCAGCTCGTCATCGTCCACACGGAGGGACGCAATGGTGAAACCTATGCCAACATCGGGCTGATCCGTCCGGACAAGT
>CAYMHJ010000621.1:0-2468 GCA_964390165.1 uncultured Prosthecobacter sp.
CCCCTGGCTTCGATACCATTAAGGAGTTTCGCCATCAGATCGGCGGCCGGTGCACCACGCACCGCAAGTTTGGACTGCGCCAAATAGATGGGACTCGTTAGCAGAGACGATACCCATTCGACGTCCTTGCCTCCCGCCTTTTCACCAGCAAGCTCAAAGAGATCAAGTCCGGCCACGGCCTTCTCTGCTTTGGCCTTCTTCGCAGGCGCTGGCACCATGTCCGAGGCATCGATCCGCCACCATCCGGGTTGGTAGGATGGCGTCTCCACCCACCCCTCGGGAACCGTTCCACGGACATCCGAAAGGATGGCCAGTGGCACCACAATCTCCTGGGGATTGGCTCCTCCGTGGTAGCCTCGCTTGCCCTTGCCGTAACGAATACCCGACGAGCATGCAAGAGTGATCCGATTGCTTCCAGTGGCCTTGTAAATCCGCGATCCCTCAAATTCGAGCTCGCCCTCTTCCGTCTTGCCATCAGCCGGACGGAAGCGGTCTCCCCTGCCGTCCTTCGCGCTCGCCCGCTGCTTGGTGCCAAAGTCGAGAATGTGGCCGTGGTCGCTCGTCATGATGACCAATCGTCCTGCATCACCAGACTGCCGGAGCAAGTCACGCAGCCCGCGAATCGTGTTCCGTGTCCAAACAAAATCGACCTGCTTGCCGCTGTCGAGATGGTCATCGATCGCATTGAGCACGACTGAAACCACACGGCATTTTTTGTCGGCAATCGCGTTTCTGACGCTCGACGATATCCCACCGTTCTCGTCCTCGGCTAAATCACCCATCTTGAAAAGCTGTGGGCGCACCTGGCTGCCGCTGCCGTGAAACAGCAGATCGTTCTTCTTAAACTCACCTTCCTCGGTACCGTTCGTGGCAGGGTCGAGCCTCCCGAAGAAGAGAGCCCTTCTGGATATGGCTGTTACCGACGGAAGGGTCGCGACCACAGGACGGGGCAGGCCCTCGCCTTCATGGACGATCTCCATCCAGTCATGCCGAAGAATGTCCTGCAGAAGTTGTCTGAACACCGCCACGCTCATGCCATCAAGCACGAGCAGAAGAACCGGTTGTTGCTTGGCGATCGGGGTCACGACTTCAGCCAGTAGATTCTCAATGAGCGTGAATCGCTTCGACTGATGCTCGCAGCGGGTCCATTCCTGCAACTGCTCAGCGAATGATGCTTCATGGCGGTCGGTCCGCTCCTCCACACGTTTCAGAATACTATCGTAGGATTTCTGAACCTCCGGCGACTCGTCGGTCTCCTTCAGACGATTTTTGGCCCAATCAATGAAACCTCCGTCCCGATGATAATCGACCACCTTCAGATCCAGCGAGTCCCCCGAGCCGCCTGTTTCTGCGGTCTGAAGCCAACGGATCAGACGACAGGCCATCTCGACCCTCGATAGTCGTTCACCGTCCTCTTCGCCCAGCAAGTGACGGCGGACCATCGTGATCGCACCCCGAACCTCTTCGATTCCAGAGGAACTCTTGGCCGAGAGCGCCTGCCGTAGGGCCTGTCCAGTCTGCTGGTAGCGCTGCTCCAGACCACATGGCGAATAATTGGAAGCCCAGGCATGATCCGAGAGGCCCAGTTTATCGAGGAGTTCGTCCAATCGATTGAGCACCGCCCTGCGTTTGGCCCTAGCCGGATCATCCTTCATCTGCGACAGGATGGCTTCCGAAGCCCGGAACCAGACATGGGCGCTCTCTGCGTCGATTTCCCGGTGTTGAAAATACCTCTCCAGCCGCCCCCGGGCAGTCTGATGCTCGGCACTGCGTTGATTCTTGGGATCAAACGCCAAACCGAGAGCCGCCCCCAGTGCCACAAGGTCCGCGCCGAATCCTGAATCCACAGCGGCAATCATAAACCGCACGGCTTCGCCCTTCGAGCGCACGAACCAGTCGATGAAATCTTCCTTGAGGTCGGCGTCCATCTTGATCAGGCGGCCAAGCTTTTCATCGGAGAGCGACCATTCGAGGAATTGAGTCAGGCTCGGCGTGTCTAGTTGCTCCCCGACAAGACGGCCGAGCAGCGTAAGCCAGGCCGTTTGGACGTCCAGAGTGCCACTGGCGACCGGAGTATATCCCTCGGGCGGCACGAACTCCAGAAGGGCGTTCATCAGCACCTTGCTCTTGAGCACCCTTGGATCAATCAGTGTCGGCGACACGGAGAACAACTCTGCCACCATTTCCCGGACTTGAGGTGAAAAGACCTTACGCTTGGCAAGCCGGTCGATCACATCATCGCCGAGCGCCTCCTCGCTCATCGTGCACAGAAGCACGGAAGGCTTATTTGCCGTCTCCGCCTCGAGTAGCGCCTCTCGAACCTGAAGATCGGACACGCAGTTAAGCACGAGGTGATCCACTCCATCGATGAGCATCTGGCTTGGGCCTGACCAAGGTCCGGCAGAACGGATCGCGAAATGCTGAGCCCCGTTCTTCAGCGTGCGGCGGATTGCCGACACCTGCGCTTG
>CAYMHJ010000622.1:0-2463 GCA_964390165.1 uncultured Prosthecobacter sp.
GAACTTCAGTTTTGCGGTTCCACCAACAAGCAAAAAGGCGTCGGCTCGGGCGGGCTCTTCACCTATGCGCTTGGCAAAGAAAGCAACATATCCGCATCGGCCAGACTGTTGCCGGACAACACCTTCGTTCCCTTCAGGCTCCAGGTGGAGAAAGGCAGGATTCAGGCATGGCTGGGCAGTCGGCAGACGGTGGATCTCCAAAAAGAATCCGTGGTGCCTGCACAACCCATCCTCACCTTCAGCCGCTGGGCACCTGCTGGAAAAGTCGTTTACCGAAAGCTTACCCTGCGGCCCCTCGGATCGACCGGTTCAAATCCACCCAGCGCAGGAAGCCTGCCAGCTTCCGGGCTGCCAGCCGAAGTCATCACCCGCATCGCCAACTACCAGAAGGCCCGGCAGGCGCAGTTGGGCGCGCTGACTGCGAAGTATAGCGCGGCGTTGACGACGGAAAAAGACACAGCCACCAAGAGCGGCGTCCTCGCCAGCGTGACCGCGGCGGAAGCCACCCTCGTTGCTGCCTCCGCCTACGCACAGGCCATCGAAGCCCAGGGCAACGCCACCGAGGTCAAACCGCTACCCACGCTCGCTTCGGTGGTCGATCCGGCACCGCCACGCCTCAAAGACCTGCGCGGCATCTTCGTGCGCGAAGTCATGAAGATCGAGAACACGCTCCTCAACGGCCTGGACCAGTCCCTCGCCACCGTACAGGCCTCCCTCGTGCAAGCAGCGAACCTGGATGAAGCGAAGGCAGTGGAGCATTATCGGAAGAGTCTGTTGGCAGCGTTCACGGCAGATGCCGCAACACCGGACGCCTCCATTTCAAAAACAAAGACAAACACAATTGCCAACCCTGCCGAAGCCACCAAGGACAGCCCCTTCGTAAACTCCCTCGGCATGAAGTTCGTGCCCGTGCCAGGAACGAAGGTGCTGATCTGCATCCACGAAACGCGGAGGCAAGACTACGAGGCTTATGCCAAGGAGCATCCATCCAGTGAAGAGAAGTGGAGGTCTCCTACTGGAGTTTTGGGGCGAGTCCATGAGGTTTCGAACATTCACCCGGTTTGTCACGTCGGTTTTGATGATGCGGCGAGCTTTTGCCAATGGCTCAGTAAAAAAGAAGGCATCGTTTGTCGTCTGCCTACCCTGAAAGAATGGGACCAGGCACTGCGCAGCGGATGGAATCCACCACCCATAGGAAATGACACAAGCCTGTTTTATTGGGGCACCACTGAGATGCCGCCGCCTGACAACACAGCGAATCTTCCTGATTCGGCCAACAAAGCGTGGGCACCAGAGTCGCGCATTCTGAATGGCTACTCGGACGGGTTTGCAACCGCAGGACCTGTCATGTCTTTCGCCCCAAACAACCTTGGAGTGCATGACCTTGTCGGCAATTTGTGGGAGATCTGCACGGAGGTTGCTGGCTTTTCAGGAGATCGCATTTTCCTGCGAGGGGGAGCCTGGAACTGCTGGGACATCAACCATCTGCGTCCGTCCATGGCCTTGCCCGCCTCCCGAACCGCAGGCAGGAACCCCTACTGTGGTTTTCGTGTCGTGGTGGAGCTGCCATCGCGTTCGGCAGGTGATCCGTTGCAAATCGATCATCCCAAGTCCCCCGCTACTCCCAGCACAGGTGTTGTCGGCCCGACTGAAACTTCCGTGACTCAAGCCACCAAGGACAAACCTTTTGTGAACTCGATCGGCATGAAGTTCGTGCCGATTCGCATCACCGGCGGTCCCACGGACGGGAAAACTCTGTTGTTCAGCGTCTGGGAGACACGGGTGCGGGACTTTGCTGAATTTGCCAAGGCGAATGCAATGAGCGATGCCTCATGGCAGAATCTCAGCGAGGGCGGTGTTGCCCAAACGGGGGACCATCCGGTGGTCAATGTGTCGTGGGAGGACGCCGTGAAGTTCTGCGAGTGGCTGACCAAGAAAGACGGCATTCTCTGCCGTCTGCCGAGCGATCACGAATGGAGCTGCGCTGGCGGGATGGGTTTGAGTGAAAATGCCGCTTTCAAGCCAGTGAACAAAAGCCCGAAGAAAGGGCAATCAGCCGCAATTTATTTCCCCTGGGGCAGCAATGACCAGCCCCCGCCCGGTTTTGCCAATTACCAAGGCACTCAGCGGGACACGTTTCCCTTCACCGCCCCAGTCGGCAGCTTTCCCGCCACATCGGATGGACTGCATGATTTGTGGGGCAATGCCAGCGAGTGGTGCGCCGATTGGAACGATGAGTCCGCCAAGGGGCAACGCGTCATCCGCGGTCATTCCTGGTTCAATTTTGGCCCATATCGCGCCTCCAGCCAGCGCATCACCATGCCACGCGGCGGTGATGGCAAAACCGTCGGCTTCCGCGTCGTCCTCGAACTCCCCTGATCCAAAACCCTCCGTCCTTCCCTCTCTCACCGCTTTTCTGCTCGCCAGTTCTCCACTGCTACGCTTTCCTAGGCCGATCCTCTC
>CAYMHJ010000623.1:0-2456 GCA_964390165.1 uncultured Prosthecobacter sp.
AAACGCTTGTGGCATCACCGATGAACTGGCGACCACGTCTGGCGGATGACTTGATTGGCCAGGCCCGGCGAGTGGCAATGGCTCAAGTGGCCAAGGCGAAGCGCCTAGCCAGTGATCCCTCGGCCACGATGAAGCTGCTGCTCTACGGGCCGCCGGGGGTGGGCAAGACCAGCGTGGTGGAACTGGTGGCAATGCAGCTGGCAGGCACTTCGCTGGCCATTGAGGACTACAACGGACGGGAGGTGACGGTGGACGTGGTGCGGCAGTGGATGACGCAGCTGCCCTATGGAAGCCTGTTTGCGCCCTGGTCGGTGAAGATCGTCAACGAGCTGGACCGCTGCTCGCGGGAGGCGCAGGACCTGCTGCTCACCTACCTGGACCGGCTGCCGCCAGGGCGGGCGTTCCTGGGCACGAGCAACCTGCAGCTGGACCTGCTGACGGAGCGGTTCCAGACGCGGTTCCAGGCGATCAAGCTGCTGCCGCCCACCACGGAGGAGCTGGCGGAGTTCCTGAGCAGCCACTGGGCCGTGCCAGCGGTGACGGCCAGCCAGATCGCGGTGGGCAGCGGCGGGTGTGTGCGGGCCGCGCTGGCTGACCTGGAGTCCTACCTGGACCAGCAACCCTGAAATCAACCCAACCGAGAGAACGACCGATGAAGAACATCCAGAGAATGATTGAGGAGCGAGGCGGCTATGAGGCCGTGCGGGAAAACTACCTGAGGCTGGAGAACCCGCCGTTCATGCGGCTGGTGGTGGAGGTGATTGGCGGGCCGTATGAGAACGGCGGCTATGAGGTGAGCGTGGCGCACTACGGGGAGCAGAACGGGGATGCGATGCGTGACCCGGAGATCACGTTCCTGGTCGTTCCTTCAGAACCCGGGACGACCTGGACGCCGCTGACGTTCGAGAACAGCTACATGGGCTGCTATCAGGTGGTGGCGGAGGCGACGCGGGAAGGCCGGCTGAAGGTTCGGAATGCAGCGCTGCTGCGCGACCTGCGGGACTTTGCCAACCAGTGGGACCTCAACCTCATGGAGCAGGGCTTTGGGAAGGCGTGATAAGAATCAAGCCATCATAAGCCCCTGCCCTCAAGCCTCTTCTCGATACCATCGCGCAGGGTGCCAAAAACTTTGTTGGCCAGGAATCTGAACACGAGGTTGAAGCCGATGTAGCCCAGCATGGCGACCCCGATGCCGCTCCAGCTGTTTTGCCTGCGGGCCTCAGCCTGGAGCGCATCATCAAGCTCGATGCTGCGCGGCATGAGGGTGAGCCAGAGACTCGCGGTGACAACGAGAGCCAGTCCATTGCTGATCCAGAACACGCGATTGGAACGGATGTCGTGCCAGTTGGCATAAATGTAGCCGGGCACCCAGCAGCCCAGGACAAGCAGCGCCGTGAGTGTGCCGGTAAAGCGGGTGAGCGGTGCTGTGGCTGCCCAGACGACCAGCGCAGCCAGAAGCAGGTAGGCGGCCAGAAGGGTCAGACGGGCTTTCCAGGAGGGTGTTCCGGTTTTTTCCATGAGGCTTCTCCTCATTCAAAAGGACTTCACGGAACTTGGCAAGCCCTGCCGCCATCCTCACGGCCATGTGACGGGAGCTGTTCCATCCCCAAAGGCGAGCGCGAGAGCGGCGTCCCGTTGGGCGGGGTCCACGCTACGGGTCATTTGGAGACCGAAAAAGACAGCCATCAGCATGGGAATGACGGGCGCAGGAACGGGGCGAAACAGTTTGAGGCAGTTCTTGCGAATGTTCCAGCCGCGCTGGACCGCCAGGATGGCCGCCAATTCGCCCGAGGCGGTGGTGACCACGGCGTAGGGCGTGACGGTCAGGAGGGTCGAGGGCAGGTCCGAATGGTAAACCACCCACTTTTCGCCTGCGTAGTCAATGAGCTGCAGCACGGTGCAGGGCTCCTTGTTGGTGAGGACGAAACCGATGTTTGGGAAGTGGTGAATCCTTCCCACATGGCGGCCTTTGCTGCGGAGTTCATAAAGCTGGTGCCGGGGTGAGAGAAGGCCCGTGACAAACCCATCCACGTAGTGCAGGGCCACTTCGGGCTCCTCTGAGATGAGCTGATAGAGGGGGTTTTGCCCCCAGGGGATTTTCACGAAGATCTGGCGGTGGTCTTCCTGCCCGCGCGCATGCCCGGCGAGAGCCCTTCCGTCGGGGCTGAGCCGGAGGCTTTCGCCAACAAGGAAGTCGTAATCATCGAACACCTGGGTGATCATCCCGGCGGGGCGGTCGATCTGCGTCCGGCTCAGGTGAGCTAGCACTTTCGGCAGGGTGGTTTCTTGGCGGATTTCCACCGGGACACCTAAAGTGAAATTTCTGCACCCGCAATCTACTCATTCCAATCATGAGCGGCACAGCCGTTTGGAGAGCTGCCTGAGCTAGAGCCACGCAGTCTCATAAATGGTGATGCAAACGGCGCGACACACGAAGTCACGGTGACGAGGCCAGG
>CAYMHJ010000624.1:0-2437 GCA_964390165.1 uncultured Prosthecobacter sp.
GACGGCTTGATGTCACGGTGGATGATTCCCTTTTGATGGGCGTGCTGGATGGCCCGGCACACCTGAACGAACAACTCCAGGCGCTGCCCGGTCGAGAGCTCCTCCCGGTCGCAGAAGTCGGTGATGGGGAGGCCTCGCACCAACTCCATGAGAAAGTACGGACGGCCGCGTTCGGTGGTTCCAGCGTCGAACACCTTGGCGATATGGGGATGGTCCATCATTGCCAGGGCCTGACGCTCGGCCTCGAACCGTGCCACCACCCCTTTGCTGTCCATCCCCATCTTGATCAGCTTCAGGGCGACCCTCCGACGCACCGGATGGCTCTGCTCGGCCACGTAGACCACCCCGCAGCCGCCTTCACCGATCTTCTCCAGGAGCTTGCACCGCCCAAGAGTCTGGCCCACGGCATCCTCCGCGGGAGGCTCCAATAGCTCGCGCTGGATCCCGGCATCCTTTTCCAGCGTCTCCAGGCCAGGGTCCGGCCGTAAGGCTGCCGCCAGGAGCGCGTGGAGACGTCGGAGCAAGGCGGGGTTCCCCTGGCACGCGGCCTCCAACAAAGCCGCTCGCTGCGATTCAGGCAGCTCCAGGGCCGCGGCAAAGAGGGCTTCCTCGCCCTCTACGGGCCCTGGCGTCGGCGATGAGGAAGGATTCGGCACTTGAACGATCATGCGCGCTCCGCACTGCAAAGGTATGCGGGATTTCTCCGCCCATTCTCCCGAGCCATCGATCCGGTGATCTTTTAGTCGCGTGGCGAACCACCCAGTTCCACGGAGAGCCAGGCGCGGGCGTAGGCCCACCATTGCTTGGCGGTGGGGATGGCAATTCCCAGGACGGCGGCCGCTTCCTCGAACGTCATGCCCACGAAATACCGGAGCTTGACCAGTTCCGCTTTGCGCGGGTCGGTGGCAGCGAGTTTATCCAAAGCGTCATTGACGCGCAGCAGCGCATCCTCTGGCGCGAGAGACGCCGGCAACTCCATCGAGTCCAGCGGCATCGTTTCAGCGCCGCATCCTCGCTTGGCGGCCTGACGGCGGCGGGCCTGCTCGACCAGGATTCGCCGCATGGCCTCCGCTGCGGCGCCAAAGAAGTGCGCGCGATTCTCCCAACACGGTGGCGCATCGGCGCCGAGCCGCAGCCATGCCTCGTGGACCAGGGCGGTGGGTTGCAGGGTGTGGTCAGCCGGTTCGTTCGTCATCTTGGTTGCGGCGAGTCGTCGAAGCTCTCCGTAAACCAGGGGCAGCAATGACTCGGCGGCTTCGGTATCGCCCTGGCGCGCGCGGTCCAGAAGTTGCGTGACTTCGCTCATGTCGGGTGGCGTGGCAGCCTCGTGGGAATCGACGCAGCGTTACCGGAAGCAGGTCGTCTTGGCGACCCCTGAGGCTGTGGAAACCCAAAATAGTACGGCAGCTGTTGATTCCCGGCATCGCTCAAGGCGAAACTGCTGCCTTTCAGCGGGTGAAACGAGTTCCAGGACCGAAAGAGCCCAGCCCATCGAGCCGGAGGCGAGCAACTCCGGGTAGTGCCGGAGCATTGAGGGAGTTGTTGGAGGCGAGGGGCGCAATCGGACCTGCGAATGGGGCTTTTGCACAGCCCTGCCTCACCACGTGGCGATACCGCCTTTGGTTGGTGAGCGGGAACCCCCGGGGCGGCGCCCTGCGGAGCAAGCCACATTTCGATTTTTGTCCGCAGCCGAAGGGGATCGTGGACGATGCCAAGGCGGACGTCCGATTCCGGTCATTTGCTTGCGTGGCGGGGTCGAACCAGGATGGGCGACAGCAGTGCAGTCCGGCCGTTCGCCGTTGTCCTGCGGACCTTCCGGAGCTGGACCGCACCGGTCGGCGACGTCCTGGGTAGGCACCGGGGTCAGATCTGTCCATTCGACATTTGGAGGGCGATTCGGATCAAGTGGGCTGCAGCCAAGACCGTTGCGGATCGATAGGGCCGGGGCGTGGCATCACATCATGATGCGGTGCGACTGGGGGTGATCTCCTGTTCCGCGACGACCTCGATCGGCGCCGGTTTCTTGGGCTGCTGTCGGAACTGCCCGAGCGCTTCTCACTCGAGCTTCATGCGTTGGTCCTGATGGCCGGGAACAGAAAGCGGTGCGGCGTGGCAAGGCATCTGCAGGTTCTGGAAGCGGGCACCGAACACCCCGGAGATGCAGGCCTTCGTTGCTGCCCTGCTCGATCCATGGTCGAATGGACAGATCTGACCCCGTTGCCTTTGCCTTTTACTCATTCGGCGGTCGCCGACGTGTTGAGCGCCGACTGGATGGTCTTTACTGGCAGGAACAGTTGGAGCGGATTGGACGGCAGCGGCACGAAGCCGAAGCCCTCGTAAAAGCGTTTGGCATCCTCATCCTTGGCATCGACGAACAGCCCGATGCCGCCGGCCGCCTCGAAAATTGTCATGAACTTCTCCAGTGCCGCACAGAGGA
>CAYMHJ010000625.1:0-2428 GCA_964390165.1 uncultured Prosthecobacter sp.
TGGGCCACCCCATCGTCGGCGACAAGCCCTACGGCGCCGTCACCGACCCCGCCAAGCGCCTAGCCCTCCACGCCACCGAGCTGCGCTTCGTCCATCCGGCGACGGACAAAAAAATGGTCTTCAATCTGCCGCTGCCGGACGTGCTGGCCAAGCTGGTGTGAACCACCCCGCCTGCAAAGGCGTGGCCTCCCCATAGCTGCGCCCGAATCCCCGGGTCGCCTCGCTGTCCAGCCCGGGAACGTCCTGACACAGATTCAGGAGACCCGCAGAAAATGAACCCGTGTCACGCTGGCACGCGCTCACGGATGCTCCCATCATCGGTAAACAGCACCACTTCGGTTTTGCCCTTGATCAGACGTTCGGTGAAAACGAGCAGACACCGGCCATCCGGCGGGTTCTTTTTTGAAGGAAAAAGAATGCCGTCAAAGCAACCAGAGGCAAAAACGGCCCTTCCAAGTTCCCAAGTGACAGGCTCTTTGCCAAACAAAGCCAGATGCCCTTCCCAAGGACTTTGCACTTCAGTTGAGGTGATGCCGAGAAGCGCCAGGACATTGACGTCCGTCAGATCCAGCACTCGTTCCAGTTTTACATCTACTTTGAAGACCACAGAGTTTCCTCCGCCGTCTTGGTTCCAGGCAGCCACGGAACCCGTGAGTTCAGCCCCTGCTGTCACACGCTCCACGGCCACATACAGGCCTGCATGATCTCCAGGTGGACTGAAACGCTGTCCGTCGGCGCTCAACTTGGGACCCAGGTCGTAAAGCAGCTTCCGGGGTGAACCTGCTTCATAAGCAGCAAGTGACACGATGCGGTGACACGTCTCCTCAAAGCTCTTCACTGGAACTTTTTCGAGTGCGTCATCAAATCGTGTCTTGTCCGCCATGTTTGTCAGGCGGGATGCCCAGTTAGGAGGTTCTGAACTTTGGCCGCGATCACCTGGGCATGCCCCATGCGGATCAAATCAAGCGGGGAAAGCTGCTTGCCTTCATATTCGGGAAAGTCGGGATTCGGCTCGTTGAGCCATGCCTTAAACTTGGCCTCGTCTCCTCCACACCACAGGACGCCGCGGGCAGCCTTCGCCAACGGTTCCAGCTTCTCTTGAATCCCCTTGCTCGTGAAATTCGCGTGGAATGATTGCTTGGACACACCGCAGATGGCTCCCATTTCCGCAGTACTCAACCCGAAGAGTTTGGCGATCTTGGCTCCATCAAGCCGCCCGCTGGACTCATCACTCAGTCGTTGTCTCAACGCCAGGTAGGGAGGATGCATCGTCCGGCTGGCCCCAGCCTGGAGATGCCACGCGGGCAGCCATTCTTTCAAATTCGCCTCCAGCTTCGACAGGGTGATTTTCTCTGGTTCATCTTCGACCACCAGTCCCAGGCGCGTGGCACGGCCGACTGACTGGACGAGATTCTGGAGACGCGGCTGGTTCCACACCTTGGGCTTAGTGAAGGCAAGCACGTTGGACCCGATCAACTCTCCACCGTCCAATATTCTGCACATGACCGTTTCCGCCTTGGCGGGAGAGTCAGCATTCATCACAATGATATTGTCGTGTTTCGGGCCATGCACGTAGCGTATGCCCGGCGGCGGATCGGCATGCCCCACGACGTATAAGACTTCATAGATCTGGCCGTCCTTCGTTTTCAGCTTCCTGGGCTTCGAAAGATGCTTTACCTCGTGCCTCAGAGTGGGCATTCGCCCTTCCAGCATGACATTCACATATTCAATAGGTTCAGGCATGGCGTTGGATGCTTGCATTCCGGTAACAGAGGCGCTCCGTCAACCTTTCGTCAACCTCCATTCTTCGCCCGATGCACACGCATCACCTCTTCCCCGCGCGGGTCGATAACCTTGATGACCACGATGCCACGGGAGGCGGGTTCGAAGGGCAGCCCGGTGGTGCTGCTGAGTTGCTCGAAGGCTGCATTGAAAATGTCGCCTTTCAGGGCGCGGGCAATTTCTCAAGGGCGGACTGGACGAGGAAGAAGGCCTGGCAGATGCAGAAGACCTTGCAGTCGCAGTCGACGTCGAGGAACCACGCGCCCATTTTGTGGGCATCCTTGGCCTCGACGCCGTTGTTACCGTGTATTACGTCGGCGTCGCTGGCTTCAAGCGAGGTGCGCGGCTGGCCGAAGACGGCACAGATCTGTGCCAGCCCATGTCGGCGGCCGACATGACGCAGTCCACGAGTCTTCTTGCTGCCCCGACCGGGAACATCCTGCCACAGATTCAGGAAACCCGCAGGAACCGGACGACTCCCTCCGCTCTCCTGCCTCCACACAAACAGGTCAGTGGGTGGCGAAGAGCGGTTTTGATGAATTCTCGCGGTTGATCCGGATTCGATTTCCCGCTTGAATCATACCTAGCCCATGAAAACCGCCCTTTCTCTCCTCTTCTTCGCCGCATCCGTTCACGCCGCCGACTG
>CAYMHJ010000626.1:0-2426 GCA_964390165.1 uncultured Prosthecobacter sp.
CTCCCCTGCCCGTCCAGATCAGCCCGACTCCCACTACACCGCAGCAGCCAGGAAGACCACAGCAGATCGGCACGCTCCCCGCCATGAAAATGGCGACGCCGCTGGAGGTCGAAACGGAGTCCTAAAGGCTCGGAAACCTGACGTTGTTTTTTCCTGAGGATCGAGCCCCATCACAGCACAACTGCTCCGCCATCCAGCTAAAAAAGAGGCTCCGTGCTTAGAGCCAGAAGTGCCAGGACACTCGGGCTGTCCTTGATCCGACCATCCATCGCCATCGCTATCGCCTCCTTCAAGGGCAGTCGCATCACGTTTAGCTTCTCCGTTTCCTCGGGTGCCGACTCACCCATCGTCAGCCCACGAGCAACGAAGAGGTCACAGACTTCGTTCGTCGTCGAATTCGAGAGTTGAAGGCCCGAAAGAAGCGGCTCGATGATCTCCGCACGCAAACCGGTTTCCTCCAGAAGTTCCCGCCGCGCACAGTCCGCAGGTGCCTCCCCAAGAGGGCATCCCCCTTCAGGGATCTCCCACTCGTAGGATTCATGGCAGTAGCGCCATTGCCCCACCAGCCAGGTAAAACCATCGTCATCAATGGGCACCACCCCGACAGCGCGGTTCTTATATTCCACCACCCCATAGATCCCGCGCCCGCCGCTGGGATTGATCACCTGATCTTCCCGCACCCTGATCCAGGGGTTTGCATAAGCCTCCCGCGTGCTCAGGGTGGTCCAAGGGTTCGTTTCGACAGTAGCAGAGGATTCGGTCATGACGCACCGGATTAAACCCGGTGTGCCCGACGTTCCAGGCCGCATTTAGCGGTCGATGAAATGGGTGGCCGGAGGGCCTACCTCACCTGCCAGAGATCATCGAAGAAGTCGGCGGCCACAACCTTACCCGCGCTTTCCCCACTCGGCGGCTGGGTGATGTCGAGGATGGCCCAGTCGGGGAGTTTCGGGTTTTGCAGTGAGTTCGTGCGGTCGTGCGCCTCGCGGAAGGTGAGGCCGGAATTGATGACGACTTCGAAGCCGGGTGATTTGAGGGCGGGATAGGTCATCAGCAGCACATGCTTGCTTGCGTCCAAGGCGGGCCGGTTACCCAGGCTGAGCATGCTCAGGTGCTCCGCGTCCCATTTCACGGGCAGGCTGGCGAGCAGGGCTTTGATGCAGGAGTTCGACTCCGGCGTGCCCCAGAGGATGAGGCTCTGGGTCTTGCCAGCCTCATAGACATCTTTGATTTCGGAGGCTCTGACGACTCGGGCATCGCCACGCATGAGGCTGCGCCAGCGGGTGATGAAGTGGGCGGACTCGACATTCACCCAGGCATCGACGGCTGCGGAAGCGGATTTACCATCCGGCAACACGACGAGGAAGGGCTTCATAAAGCTCGTGTCCATCGGGCCGGGATGAGCGCCGCCTTTGCCACCTTCAGGGCCTTCATGCTGGAAAGGTGTGGCATTGCCGAAGTCGCGCCACTGGCCGTTTTCTTTAATCAAGCGGCAAAGAGAGTTAGGCACGCGGGGGCCGGGGCTGAGGAAGTTCTCGAACTTCGTCAGTTCGGGGCCGATCTGCATGGCGAGTTCTTGGCCGTCGATCTTCAGCGTCAGTTTGTCGCCACCTTTGCGCACTTGGGGCGGTGGGTAGAAGACGATGCGGGAGACATTGCTCGTCTTGATCTCCAGCGTCTTGGCATTAGCGACCTTCGCGTCGAGGCGGGCGTCCTTCCAGCTTTGCTCCAGGCCGTGGAGGTTCATCCATTTCACGCGGCCATAGAGGGCGGTCTTGGTCTGGATGTGGACTTCATCGGGGAAGTTGTTGCGGCCTTTGGCGACCTCTTTTTCGATCAGCGCCTGCACCTCTTTGATCGTCTCGGGATGATACTTGTGGCCCATGCCGGGGCCGATGAGATGCGGGACCTTCAGGCCTTCCTTGCCGAGCACCTCCATCATGTATTCGGCGCTGTCGCGCTGCGCGTCCTGCTCGCCGCTGTAACTGATGAGCGGCACATTCAGGAAGTTGCGCGCGTAGTCGGGAACATCGTAAAAGCCCCACATCGTCTGCTCATAGGCCACCGGATATTTGTCCGGCGTGAGCTTCTGGTAGCGCTTCACGTCGGCGAAACCAGCCCCGGTATGCACGCAGACCCACTGATCTGGATAGTGCGCGCCCAGATGCCAGGCCCCTGCCCCGCCCATGCTGAAACCGGCGAGCACGATGCGATTCGTATCCACCTTGAAGCGGGCGATGGCGTCATCGCGGGACTCGAAGACATCGACCTCACCGGCGGACTTCCAGCCATTGCAGTAACGGCCAAAGGGATGAATCACGATGCTGCCTGCGGGCTGAAACTGGCCGGGCTTCTTCGCCATGAGCTTACTGTAAACGAAGTGCAGATCCGTCGCCGTATCGCCACGACCATGCAGCCAGATCCAC
>CAYMHJ010000627.1:0-2422 GCA_964390165.1 uncultured Prosthecobacter sp.
CCTGATCCATGACGCTGTCGGCCAGCAGGCGATGCAGCTCAAAGAGGTCCTCATGGCGGATTGTCTTCCTCCGGGCATTCTTTTCGACATAGCGCAGCCCGGCGAAGTAGTTCAGCACCTCGCGGCTTGATCGCCGGTCCGCCGCCGCCAGCTCACGGCCTTCCTCAAGCGCCCGCACCTGCTCCAGGGTCAGCGGATTGCCCTCAATCGCCGTGGAAGCATGCCCGTTGCGAGTTCGTGTGTCCTTCTGCAAGGCCGGAATCCACGACACAGACACCGCTGCGCTCTGAATGCGCTCTCGCAAGACCGCGATCTCCTCCACCAGCGAAAGCAGGCGGGCGTTGATGGTGAATTGTGGTTCGTAGGCCATGAAAATAAGTCAAGCATAAGTCAAGTTGTTGGTCAAGCAGGTGGGGGCGGAAGGCCTATGGCCGTTCGATGCGCCATGAAACCTTCCTGCCGTTTAATGACGGTTTATGGACGTTTTAATGCGACTTACTGCTGCTGAAGAAAAATGTTTACCAAAAGTGGCCGTTCGTTTAATTTTGGTGAACAATGATGAATTTGACCGCCATTTTCCCAAAAGCACGTGCCGAGGTGTTCCGGCTGCTTTTTGCCGAGCCGGGCAAGGAGGCGCATGTCCGCGATCTGGCGCGGTTGGCGGGGATGACGCCGGCGGCGATGCAGAAGGAGCTCGGATATCTCCAGGAAATCGGCTTGGTGAAGGGAGAGCGGGATGGGAACCGGCTTTATTTTCGGGCGGAGACGACGCATCCGCTGTTTCCAGAACTTCGTGGGCTGGTGGTGAAGACGACGGGGATTGTGCCGGAGCTGCGAAAGGCGCTGGAGAAGGTGCCGGGGATCGAACTGGCCTTCGTTTTCGGCTCGATGGCGTCGGGAACGGCAAAGGCGGAGAGCGATGTGGATGTGACGCTGATCGGCACGGCGGGACTGCGGAAGGCGACACCGGCTTTGAGGGGCGTTTCGGAGCGTTTGGGCCGGGAGATCAATCCTCACTGCCTCACGGTAGATGAGTGGCGGCTGAAGAAGTCGAAGAAGGATGCCTTTGTGAATCGCGTCTTGAGCGAACCGAAACTCTGGCTGAAAGGTGCTGACGATGAGCTTGGAAAACTGGGTTAAGAACGGCTGGCTGCGTCCACACCAGACGAACCGCCAGCAGATCGCCGATCTGCTGGCCATCGTGGAACGTGATCTGGCTGACGCACGCAATACAGTGTTTCAGCCGACTGGCAGTTTGGCATCGCCTACAATGCCGCTTTGAAGCTCTGCACCATCCTGCTGTATGCGAGCGGTTATCGGCCTGAGAAGAATCTCGCCCATTATCGAACACTCCAAGCGCTGCCACTGATCCTCGGGGCGGATCGTGACGATGATGCCGACTATCTCGATGCCTGTCGTGCCAAACGAAACACGGCGGAGTATGACGTGGCAGGGACGGTGAGCCAGTCTGAGGCGGATGAGTTGAGAGAATTCGCGTCAGCTTTGCAGACTGAGGTCATCGAATGGCTTCGTAGCAAGCATTTCACACTGTCTGACATATGAGACCAAAACAGCCACCTCCAGTTACAGTCTTCAGATTCGAGATGCCACTAGATCAAGCTGAGGCTGCGAACTGGTATCTTCGGCCGCGCATAGAAAACTTGCATCTTATGCACTACATGCGCGCTGATTATTTCTGTAGCATCCTGAACTCCGACTCCTTGCACATGAGTCGAAGCGTCAGGTCGGAGATGGACACGGAAGATGCGCTGTTACCGTTCGATGGTCGCAATACTCCGACCGTTTTGGAGCCTCTTGGTGATCATCCTGGATCGACGATTGACCACTCAATCCGCGATTACGAACACAACGTCTTTGATCGCCCACACACCTATCAACACTGTTGGACATGTTCCATCCGAGAGGACGTTTGGATGTGGACTGTGTATGGCCACGCCGCTCAAGGTGTTTGTATTATGTCTGACAGTTGGAGCCTAGCTTCAGCGATCTATTTGGATTCTAAAATCGAACTGGATGTCGTAGGCACTCCCTATTGGAGCAAGGGACAGGATATTCCACGCTTCATCCCAAGTGTTGGTTCAGCCGTTAAGCGAGCAGAAGGATTTGATGCAGAAAAAGAAGTTCGCGTCACTGCGACAGTATGCCCGGAATGCAGGCCTAGTGCGCCAGATCCGTTCATTTTGCTCAGGATAGACCCAGCCAAGATGATTAGAGGGTTGATTTTAGGGCCTCACATCAGCACCCCCGACAAAGAGACAGTGCGAAAGGCACTGTCTCTTAAATGTCCTGGACTCAATCCGATCGAATCAAGCTTGGTGATCCACTAGCTCCGGATCGGAGCTAAGACTCACACCCCCGCCAAGATCCCATTCAGCGTCGCGCTTGGGCGGAGTGCGGCATC
>CAYMHJ010000628.1:0-2409 GCA_964390165.1 uncultured Prosthecobacter sp.
CATCATCACGCGCGCCAAATCCCGCGAGCTTCCCGTCCAAGAGGTGCGCTTCGACTACGGCGATCATGAAGGCATCATCAGCATCCTGAAGCCGCTCGTGGGCAAGGCCGGATGGCTCAAGCTCGCCAGCTACACCGTCGAATCCCTCAACCAAGCGGAGGATCACCTCGTCTTCGCAGTCGTGCTGGACGACGGCACCACCCTCGACCCTGCAATCGCGTCACGCCTGTTCACTCTTCCGGGAGTGACGAGCGGCACCTGCACAGGCCCCGCGCCGAAGGCACTCGAGAATGTCCTCGCACAACAGCAAGCCTCCATCCAACGCACGATCGATGAACGCAATGCCCGCTTCTTCGAGGCCGAGGAGGTCAAGCTCGATGGCTGGGCTGATGACATCAAGCTTGGCCTCGAACGCGAGATCAAGGATCTCGACCGCCAAATCAGGGAAGCCCGGCGGACCGCCACCAGTGCACCGACGCTGACGGAGAAGCTCGCGGCCCAGCAAAGCATCAAGAGGCTCGAAAGCCAGCGCTCGGACATGCGCCGGTCCATGTTTGAGGCACAGGACAAGGTGGATCAGCAGCGTCAAGGCCTCATCGATCGCATGAAGGAGATGCTCAGCCAATCCGCGAAGTCTCAACAGGTCTTTACCATCCGGTGGAGACTGGCCTAAACATGCAAGGATCTCCAACGAACGCCCACGGCATTGGGGCCATGCCCCACCAGCGCCCGCGCGAGTCACGAAAGGGAACTCCTCGCCTGTTCCATGAGATTCATGCAAAACGCAGGGCAGGTCCCCGTTGTGCTCCGGCCAAAATAGGAAGCCATGCATGATGACGAATACATCCTGCACATCGCAGAGCCAGATCCCCCGGAGCTGGACGCAGTTTATGTCCAGTTGGCCAATGGCCACCACATACGGATCGAGGCTAGGTTCTGGTCTCCCCATCGGACCTATGAGGATTGGTCGGCTGGCCACTGGCCTGAGCCTCGCTACGCCATCCGAATCTATTGTACCCAAGACACCCTGCCCCGTCGCATGGTATGGCGCGAGGAAATCAGGCATCTTCAAGACTTCCATTTACGTTCCATCCTGGAAATCTGGGGATGGCTCCAAACCCTGTCGGCAAGCCGGGAAATGCTCGATTTCGATGGATTCGAGCAGTTTCTCGACCGATTCATTGATGAGGTCCACCAGCAATCTATGCCCTTCTCGGACGCGGTTGACCACATTCGGTTCCTGCCAACCGCGACGACGGCACCCATTCAGCAAGATCATTGCTCCATCGAACTGGAGGACGAAATCCATGCCTTCAGGCAGACACTTGACCGCTTATCGGATTCCCAGTAGTGCCAGACGACCGTGCGCATGTCTAAAGGCCTCTTTGTAGCAAACACCAACCAACGGTTCCCGAGTCAGTCAGGCGACCATCCATGAGCGTCACTCCCCGATCTTCATTTTCGCGATTGCACCAGAAGGCAATCGAGAATGGTCACCTGCAGATTGAAATGACCCAAAGAATTCGAGCCAGAATTCGTCTGCTGCTCAAGGAGTACAACGATTCCTACGATGTTCAGCGCGATCCGAATGATGGATGGATAGACCATTCGGATGTTCAGACAGAGATTGTGCCGATGCTGTGCAAGCTTTATGGCACCGAAACCTTGGAGTTGCAGGGGCGCAACCCCGACGGCAGAGGGGTGGATGTTGCCGCATTCATGGAAGCGGCTGTGGCCCCCAAGGTCTTCGACGTGCTTCAACTGTGGTATGACGCCTTGGAGGCACGGCGGCAGCGCGACTTTCAAGCAGCGCTAAACGTCCTCTTCCAAGAAGAGGGGTTTCCGTGGTGCTTCTGCGAGCGTTGCCTTTTCCAGGTTGACTCGCAGTTCCTCGAGATACATGTCCAGGCCCAGCTGAATGAGCTCTTGCAAACGCATAGTCATGTTGGTGCGAGGCAGGAATTCCTTGAAGCCCGCAACGACCTTGTCGCGGGTGATTACAAAGGTGCCATCCTAAATTCATGCAAGGCCTTCGAGAGTGTCTTGCAGGGAATCGTGGGCCGCAACGGAGGGCAGGCGGGTGACCTTATCAAGGATCTCAAGAAGACGGGCGTCCTTGATGTCCTTCCACCCAACCTTCACTATCCCTTTGAAAAGACTGTCCTGTCGTCTGTTCCATTTCTTCGGAACACCCTCGCTGGACACGGCCAAGGACCGGCGATCGTCGATGTTTCCCGCGAGCTAGCCGAGCTCTGTCTTCACCTGGCCGCTACCCTCATGCTCTTCTGCATTCGGCGGCATGTCCGTGATCAGGACGTGGCGTCCCATTCCCAGGCTCGTCATTCAGGGACTCAGACCGCTGATGAAATTCCGTTTTGAAGCGGATGCCCATTTCCTATTCCCTGAATC
>CAYMHJ010000629.1:0-2408 GCA_964390165.1 uncultured Prosthecobacter sp.
TCCGTCTCCTTGTTCCCCCGCGACCGGATCCGGCTCATCACCTCGGAGCGCTTGGCTTTCGTAAAAACGTCGGACATGAGCCATTGTTGACCATGGATCAGTCATCTTAAAGGGGGGTGATCAACACGACGACTAGACTCATAGTCCCTAGACTCATCGTCCAAGATGGAAGGCATGAGCCAACGCCACCGTGCCCTCGATCACTTCGGGCAAAACGTTCGAAAATCCCGAACCGAAAAAGGTCTTTCCCAGGAAGCCCTCGCCGACAAGGCCGACCTCGATCCTACCTACATTAGCGGCATTGAGCGTGGCGTGCGGAACCCCAGTCTGCTAAGCATCGTCCGCATCGCCAAAGCACTTGGAACGGATTCCGGCAGTCTTTTCCAGGGGGTGAAGGCGTGAATCCATCGGTACTTGAATTGTGTGCCGGCGGTGGTGGTCAAGCCCTGGGCTTCGAAATGGCAGGCTTCGAACATGCGGCGGTAGTGGAGTACGAAGCAAAGTTTTGTGGGAGTCTCAGGGAGAACCGCCCTCAGTGGAAAGTGCATCACGAGGATATTCGGGAGTTTAACGGATCCCCTTATCGTGGTGTTGATTTGATCACGGCAGGAGTCCCATGCCCCCCATTTAGCGTTGCGGGCAAACAACTCGGATCAAATGACGAACGAGACATGTTTCCAGCAGCGCTTGAGATCATCGCAAGCGCAAAACCTCGCGCGATCATGTTCGAGAACGTCCCGGGGCTTGCCGCAGCCAAGTTTGCCGATTATCGCAGCGAGCTTTTTCAAAAGATTCGAGAGCTTGGCTATGAGCCTGAAGGACGATTAATTCAAGCTGCTGACTATGGTGTGCCGCAACTTCGTCCACGTTTCATCATTATCGGGATGAAGATCGCAGACTGGAATGGGTTTGCTTGGCCCGTTCCCACATTAGACGCCAAGACAGTGGGCGAAACCCTAATTGACCTCATGGGAGCGGAAGGCTGGAAGGGCGCTAAGAAATGGGCTAAGGGCGCAAACACGATTGCCCCCACTCTTGTGGGCGGTTCAAGGCTGCACGGAGGCCCTGACCTCGGCCCTACCCGTGCCAAGGCTCAGTGGAGAACGCTAGGGGTCGATGGGATGGGAATTGCAAATAGTGCGCCGCTTGCAGATGCTCCATTAGATCACATGCCCCGGCTCACCCTTCGGATGGCTGCCCGAATTCAGAGCTTCCCGGATGAATGGACGTTTTTCGGCGGCAAGACAGCCTCGTACCGACAAATCGGAAACGCGTTTCCACCACGAGTTGCTCAGGCATTAGGCTCAGCAATCCGTGCCGCCTTGAAAGGCGAAAAACCGACAACATGGGGCTCCCAAGACCAGATGCGGCTTTTGGAAAAACAGGCGGAATACAAACACAAGCGAAGGAGACCAGCCAAATGACAGCAAGCCAAAACTCGATCATTCAGGCCGCACGCGCCCAATTTTTAGCGTCTTTATTGAAAGGAGATTTAAGCGTAGACAAAGACGGTGTTCCTAGCATTGCAGATCGTGGAAGCGCGATCTCTAAAAGCATAGCGAGCTCACTCGTTGCACGTCTTGGACAGGTTCTAACAGCAGAGAAGACGAGCGGGCAATCAGCAGGTAAAAGTTTTGAAATCGCCGTCGCGGATTTTCTGCGGACTACATTTCTTGAGTTGGCGCACCTACGTCCGGGGAATTGGGAAGTTCTGCATGGCTCCGAAAGATCTCTGGTTCGTATTTCCAACTTCCAGCAGTACCATCATTTGCTGAGGCTGGCCGAGAAGACCAAGACGGATCCTGACCTTCGTGCTGTCTTGGGAGGAGAGTACTTCATAGAACCCGACGTTGTGGTCGTTCGGCATGCGGAACCTGATTCTGTAATTAATAAACCGTATTCGATCGTCGATGATCAAGTATCGCTTCTCAGCCCGCTAAGGCTTCGCAATGCTTCCTCGGTTCCTGGAAAGTTTCTACACGCGAGCATTTCTTGTAAGTGGACAATTCGGAGCGATCGCGCCCAAAACGCGAGGACGGAGGCACTGAACTTGATTCGAAATCGCAACGGCCATGTGCCTCATATCGTGGCAATTACTGCCGAACCCATGCCAAAACGCATAGCTTCGATTGCACAAGGAACGAGCGACTTGGACTGTGTGTATCACATAGCCCTGCCCGAACTTCGAGCGGCCGTAAGCGAGAGCATGGAAGGGCGCCGCAGCGAACAAGATCAGGACTTGGAGATGCTGATCGCGGGCAAGCGTCTCCGGGACATCTCAGACCTGCCCCTTGACCTGGCGATTTGAGGCCGCAGGCTCCGGCTGGTTTGACGGCCATCAAGGTTGGTGTGTCGCCCCCATCTCCAGCGTCTTCCAGCGGCGGTGCCAGGCGCGGGTGAGTTCGGCG
>CAYMHJ010000630.1:0-1177 GCA_964390165.1 uncultured Prosthecobacter sp.
AATCCGGCCACCAGCCCGCCGAAAGCGTCAAAGAAGTCCCCGTGGCCACCAGCGTTCCCGCGAAGACAAGGAAGAAACCGCGCAGCGATGAAGACGCGGGGCAAATGAGTTTGTTTGGGTGAGTAAAACTCAGTCCGTCGTAACAACCAATGTGCTCTGGGGCTACTGCCCCTACACTATTGAGCGCTGAAATGGTCCTACTTTGCCCGAATCGATACGAGGGCGCTACCCATTTGATTTTCGACGATTTTGACGGCCGCGCTATTTGCAAACGTATGCATGAACGAATGATGAACTGTGAGCACAAGATCTTGCAACACATCATCCTTCTCTAACCGGGTCACTTTCAGCAATTTTTCCGCCTCTTCGACGGGGATATGCCGTGCATGGCTCTTGGTATGATCGTGATCTCCAAGATATTTTACGGCTTTTGAAGCCAGAGCTTTGGCGTTTTTCTTCCGATGAAACATGATTCGCTCAAGCCATGCCTGCACCATTTCTGAAGACCACTTTAGTGCATGGCGACATTCACCAATAAAAGTGGGATGATATTTCCCAACCACGACCTGCCAAATTGGAGTGCTCGCTGGGTCGGCTTTCACAGCAGCTATCGCCTCGTCGAACTCTTTCAAAACGCCATGAGCTGGAATGCCACCAAATTGAGGGTCGATTGGCCCCAGATTTGACTGTTTCCCCATTAGAATTTCTTTGCACGCACAAGCGATCATCGTGCCTGCTGACATAGCGAGTTGGGGAATGATAGCTCGAATATCGTTGCCAAACATTTTGTGCAGGTAGTCAACAATGGATTCTGTGGCTGCTAAATCTCCGCCAGGAGTGTGCAGCAGCAGATCAAGTCCCTTGGACCGATCTAATCCATGCACCGCAGCCATCAAAGCATTCTTGTCATCATCGCCCACCGCCGTGTTAGAGAGGTCTGGATGCTGGAGCCAACCAGAATAATAAGCTATGACGTTCCGACCTGTTTTCTCGGCAAGTTTGTTGAGATATTTTCGCCGGATGCGATCCAGTGGGTCGCGAAACTCACATACCTGAATTTCTTTGAGAACCTCACCCCAGTTTGGCATGCCAGATCAGTTTGAGTTGGCCGAATATGTCACCTGAGTGAATTTGGTGCGTGAGCAGCGTACAAACTGCTTTGCAAAATTCTGTCCAC
>CAYMHJ010000630.1:1187-2402 GCA_964390165.1 uncultured Prosthecobacter sp.
TGCTGGGTTCGATTGTGAATACCCAACAACTCGAATCCTTGATGGATATCGGAGCTTTTGTCCTTCGTGGCCGGCACTTTGCGATTAACGCGGTGCCTTGGAGGATTGAGTTTCATATTTTGTTTGTGAAGGAAACTGTAACGGTTTTCAATAACTAATTGGAATAACGCCTCAAATTGTCGTCCTTGCACCACAAAATGCTTACACGGTAAAAAATCACATGCCCTTCTATCGAGAAGGTGATCTAGCGGAAAAGGGTCGGGAGTGGGTCGGGAGTGGGTCGGGAGTCGATTCATGACAAGCAGCCGCGAGTACCTGCCTCCGAATGCCAGCATGTCTGCTTGCGAGAGTGGGGGAAGATGGATAGCCTTTCGCCATGACCGCCACGCTCACTGAACCCGTCGAGTCCCTGCTCCGCGAGCAAGTCGCGAACGGGCAGTTTCCAAGCATCGAAGTCGCCCTCGAAACGGCGGTGAGGACGGTGTTTGGCCGCAAGGCAACGCCTGCGCTCGAATCGCTGCTCGATGAGGCGCTCTCGCATCCCGGCGAACGCATCCCGCTCTCGCAACTGCGTCGAAAGACGGCATGAAGCCCGTTGTCTTCAACCCGGTGGCCCTGGAGGACTTGGAAGAAATCACCGGCTACATTGCCTCGGACAATCCTGTGGCCGCAGAAGACGTGCGGGAGGATATTCTCGACACCGCAGAAAACCTCGGACACCAGCCCGGCCTCGGCATCCGACCACGATTCAGCTCGCAACGCTTTGCTGGCATCCGGTTCCTGCCGGCATCGCAGTATCCGAACTACCTCCTCTTTTATCGCGAGCTTCCCAACGAGGTCGAAGTCCTGCGCATCCTGCACGGCGCACGCAACCTGCCTCCGCTGTTTGAATAACACGAAAGACGCGATCGAGGCCTCATCCACCTGCAAGCAACATTGATCCAGGCGCTTCGTTCTGACTGCCCACCACCATGCGCACGCTCCTCCTTCCTCTCCTCATCTCATCGCTCGCTTTCGCGGACACACCGAAACTGCCCGGCGTTGGCGAGGCGATGCAGGAGATGATCGCGAAGCATGAAGTCGCCGGAGCGGTCACGGTGGTGGCGAACAAGGACGGGGTGCTGCATCTCGAAGCGAACGGGATGGCGGACATCGGGAAGCAGAAGCCGATGAGCGTGGATGCGATGGGCTGGATCGCGTCGATGACGAAGCCGA
>CAYMHJ010000631.1:0-2397 GCA_964390165.1 uncultured Prosthecobacter sp.
CCTTTCGTATCTAGTCAACCTCGCTGGGGGATGCTCAGCATGTTCAAGCTGAGAGTAGGCAGTCATCCGGCGGGTCGAGTGGGAGAAGCACCACGAGTCGAACATTTCAGCCCATCCATTGGACAACGCAGCCCTGATGGATGCCGCAGTGCAGTTTTATGAGTGACCTGTAGGGCTTCGAGGGGTGACCCATGGCGTTGCAGTGGGGCAGGGGTGGCGCTTCGATGGGTGACCCCATGAAGTTCGAGGGGTAACCCCTCGGATCGCCAGGGGGCAGGGGTGGAAGTGCCGCCCCTGACCCGGCGAAGCGTGAGGGGTGGCTCACGCGATCGGCATGATGGCGTCCATGTAGGTGAAGGAACGGACGCTGCCGTTTATCTTGTTGACCACGCGCACCAGGAGGGGGCCGCTGAGGGCTGCGGGCACCAGCACGGAGAGGGAGGTAGGGGTGATGGTGCCATATACGGTGGCGCGCACCTCCGCATTGCTGCCGCTGCGGAAGAAGACGCCCTGCTCCAGATCGCTTTTATCGATGTCCAGGCGGTGGCCGCTGAGTTCGATCATGGCGCCGGGGGAGTATTTGCCGGGTACATCGTTTTCCTGGCTGATGATGCTGTCGATGTCCGGGCTCACCTTGCCCACCTCGCCCATGCTTTCCATTGTGAGGGTGGAGCGCCAGGCATCGCGGGTCTCTGCGGTGATGCTCAGGGCCACATCGCAGTTCATCTCGTTGGGATTGTCAAAGTCCGCCGGGCCGGGCTGGCTGCCGTCGCTAGGGCACAAAACCAGGGTCTCCGGGCTCCAGGTAATAAGAAGGCTGGCCCCCACCGCAGATTCGGGTCATCCCAGGTGAAGGGCGTTCCCGTGATGGGGTTGATCGCGTCCCAATGAAGTGTTTTCACGTTCGGAGGCGGGTTGATGGCGTGGATTCCAACAAAAACCGGAACGGATGGCAAGATTTTTTTGCGGGGGCGGCTCTACTTTGCCCAAGCAGCGCCCGCACCTGGGCACGGATGGCCCTGGCTTCGCCTTGAAGACTTTTAGTTGGCTGCTCTTCCTGGGCTGTTCCTCGGCCTGCTCACAGCGTGCTGACCTTTAGATTCGGCAGGGCTTTTTGGAGGGTTGCCTGGAGGGCGGCGGCCTCTGCTGCCCCAGCGGCATTGGTCGTCAGTTCCAGCCGCTGTAACTTCTTGTTATCGGCGAGGATGCGGACGAGTTCAGCGGAGCCAGCCTGAGCTGACGCAGCGCTTATCCGGAGGCGCTGCACGTTGGGCAGTTCCTTGAGGCCGGACAGTATTGAAATGGGGAGCGTAGGTGATGAAAATACCAGGAAGTTGAGCTTGGAAAGTTTTGCGAGTTTGACAAAAACGGCGGGGTCTTCGGTGTTACCGATCTCCAGATTCGTGAGTCCTTTGAGCTGTGAGGTGACTTCGGCCTGCTCTGCGGTGAATAGGAAATTGACCAACTTTAAATCCTTCAACTCCGGGCAACGACTCAGTGATGCCAGCACCTCCAGGCTGGGGGAGCCATGAATGCCGAGTGTGCGCAATTGCCTCAGCGGCGGCATTGCAGCGAAACCTTGGTTCATCGCCGTCGCGCTGATGCGCAGTGTGTCAAGACCTGGCAGCAGTGCGAGGGCAGGCATGTGCTCCGGAGCGAAATTGGCATCCGGCACCGCCACGTACTTGAGATTGCGCAGTCCGGCCAGCTTTGGCAGGAAGGAACCATCAAAGCCGCCGCGGCCTTGAAGCTGCAGCAGCGTTAGCTCCTTCTGCCCGGAGAGCTTCTCCAGTTCGGCGTCGGTGATGTCGCTGGTCTTGTCAGAAGGTTTGGAGAAATCGACTTCAAGCACCTTGAAGCTGCCGGTGGGGATTTGGGTGGTATTTTGGATGGTGACCCGCGCACCAGACTTCTCGACGACGGTGATGCCATGATGAGAAAGCACCCACTCCACGGTTTCCTTGGCGGTGAATTTGCCCGCCTCGATGATGGAGGCGTCATTGGGGGACTCCTTTGGAGATTTGGAGCCCACGGGGCCGCTCGCAGCGGCTGGGGGGGCAGCCTCCCTTCCCAGCCTCTCTCGGTACTCACGCAAGGTCTTGGCGTGGTCGATGCGATCCTGCTGCGTCAGTGCGGCCTCGATCTGGCGTAGGCGGACATCGAGCGGATCGGTGAGAGTCTTCAGGTTCGCGGCCCGCGCGGCCTCAAGCTTGGTCCAGGCCTCGCGGTAGATGCCGCGCAGCTTCTTGAGCGCGTCGGTGGTCTTCTCGTCGTCTTCGGCGGGAACGGGTTGCTTGCTTGCGATGAGCTTCTTCTCCGCCTCCAGCGCGATGACGCCGTCGAGATGCCCGGCCTTCTTCTCATTGGCGATCTCCCGGTCGATGCCGCCGACGTAGC
>CAYMHJ010000632.1:0-2390 GCA_964390165.1 uncultured Prosthecobacter sp.
CCTGCCACGGATGGCACCGCCGATGTGCGACGCATTGAGCTGAGGAGGTGAAAACCAGCGGTCTATGCTAACTGGGCTATATGGTCCGCGATTAGGCTCTTCCCTCAGTCATCTGCGAAGAGCTTTTCCAGCGCCTTTGCCTGAGCTTCGAACTTCTTGGGGTTCGATTTCTTGAGCATGCACAGATTTGTCAGCTTCCAGGCAATGGCTGGAAGCGCTGCCAAATGCGGACAGGTCATCAGACTCCAATCAGGGGCGGCATTCACAAGTCCGAGCAGGAATTGGCGATGCTGCGCACTCAGGCGGCGCGGCAAATCGGTGAAGAGTTTTTCCCGCACTGCGATCAAGTCCAGAAGAGCCACTGCGCTGTCGGCCATGCCTGCGAACTCATTCACAAAGGCAGGCTCAATGTTGAGTCGGTTGCCAGAAAGCACCTCATGCACAGGCCGGTTGTGCCCCGCGAGGTAGCAGACGAAGCATTCGATCATCTCTGCGGAAAGTCCTTCACCTGCATACAGACTGAGCACATCAAAAAGATCGCGTGGGTGCTGCCGATCCATCGCGGCCACCAGTTTGCTGCCGTAGAGTTCAGCCGTGTGAAGCACCGGAATCTGAAGACGTGTCTGAAAAAGCTCCTGCGCCTTTGGTGAAAGCTCTCGGTTTTCCACTGGCAGCACGGCACCTCGAAAGACATGATTCACCTCCACCTTTACCCGCTGACGATTTCGCTGCACAAAGAGCTTCACTTCATTTCCATCACGCGTGGCACCGATCTCGCAAATGCAGCCTGACTTCATCAGCGCCGATTTCATGCGATCCATCTGGCTTGCAATCAGTTCAAATGCCTCGTGGCGCGTGAGCGCATGGTCGCGAACCACCAAGTCCAAATCGACAGAAAGTCTCGGCATGTCCCGCAGAAAGAGATTGATGGCTGTGCCCCCCTTCAGCGCGAAGTGCCCGCCATCAAAGACCTCTGGCACCACGGCCAGCAGCAGGCGGACGGTTTGGACGTATTCAGGATTCATCATGATTTGACGACGAGCAGGCTGCCATCCTTGAGTCGGCGTATCCAGCGCCCTTGCCCCAGTCTGCCAGCAGCAGCTTCACGCGCCGCACCAGCCCAGGGCAGGCCGAGTTCCTCCGCCCAGACCACACAAAGCCGAGCCGCCTTCACCTTTCGGCAGTGGCGCAAAAGCTCGCCCAACTCCTTCATGCGCAGACTGCGCAGAGACTCCATGATGCCGCGCGCTTCGCCAGCCTCCTGATGCACGCCCACCTCACTCAGCATTTCCAGTAGCGCACGCTCCGGAGTGGACACCAGCGGTCCATCTGGCGCTTCCGGCAGTTTGACAAGCCCCTCCTCTTCCGGCAGAGCTTCGTCGAAAATGCGACTCGCTTGGTATCTAGCGGGGAATCGTTCCACGAACCATTCGGGAAGTGTAGCTTTTTTTAATCCGTGAAGACAGATCATCTCACGCTGGCTCAGGTTCTGGGCGAAGCCCTGCCAAGCCAGCGCCGTCTTTCCGGCCACATGGAGCTTTGGTAGGTCGCGAGCCAGAAATCTAATGCTGGGGTCGCGCTGCAATTGATCCCCCGCGAACATGAACACCCCGCGCCCCAGGCGCACCAACCAGCCCGTGCTCACATAATCATGAGCCAGGGCCGACGAGATACCCGCCCGCCCTAGGTCGGCGGTGCCCAAAGGCATCCCCTGCGGCAGATCCAAGCGTCGGAGATTGATTAGTTTAGGCATTATAGTTCAAAAACTGCTTGAACTAATTACTCCATTCCAAACAAATTCAAGCACCGTATCGTCGAAAGCCGCAGCCAAGAGCGCCATCCAAAACTGCACCGACCTGGGTTTATCGGCTGGTGGAGAGGCTGGGGTGAGTGCGTCGTTCATGTGCTTGAGTCCTCTGGACTCACCTGCGGCTGCCGACACGGCTGCACCACCTTGTCGTGTGGCTTTCAGAAAGGGCAACGTGGCAAAGCGTGGAGGAGATCGTGTCGGTGTTCGACGTTGGTTTACATCCATGAATCCTCCCACTGCTGCCACCACCCGCCGCGAGGCTTTCACCACTGCCGGACTCGCCTTGCTCGCGGCTTCGGTCGCTTCACCTGCGCAGGCGGCTGAGGCGGAGTCCATCGGCCCCGATCATCTCAACGTCCGCAGCTTCGGCGCGAAGGGCGATGGCACCAGCGATGACATGGCGGCTTTTCAAAAGGCGCTGGATGCAGCCCATGCGGCAGGCGGTGGTCGTGTTTGGGTGCCAGCGGGCAGTTATCTCCTCGGAGGCAGTCTGCTGGTACCGCACGGGGTTTGTTTGCAGGGCACCTGGACCGCGCCCATCTCGCAGCCTTGGAAGGGGCCGCCCGGTGCGGCGGGCTCG
>CAYMHJ010000633.1:0-2383 GCA_964390165.1 uncultured Prosthecobacter sp.
AAGCCTGCCCCCGTTTTCATGCATCGAGAAAAAAATGCAGCAGGTTGAAGATTTTTATTCCCGCCACACCTCAGCACTCAGCGGCAGTTCGTTCAGTTCGGCCCGCGCTTCACGCCAAGTCGGGTAGTGCTTCTGAAGGATGGTGATGAACAGTTCGCTGTGCGTGGGCTCCAGCAGGTGGACCATCTCGTGGACGATGACGTATTCGAGCAGGTCCTTCGGCTTCTTCACCAGCTCGGTGTTCAGACGGATGTGTCCGGCGCGGTGGTTGCAGCTTCCCCACTTGGTTTTCATCCGTTGGAGGAAATAGCTCGCCACATGCACCTTGAGCTTGGGCTGCCATTTCTTGATGATCGTCGGCACAACTTCATGAAGCAGAGACTTGTGCCAATCGTGGATCACCTCGGCTCGTTTTTTCGCGTCCGATCCAGGCCGCACGGTCAGGGTAATGCGCTTGTGGTCGAGTCTGACGCACGGCTTTGCCTCCGCGTGCTTGACCGTCATCAGGTGGCGGCGGCCCCAGATCTGGTGACTTTCGCGCTCAACGAAGCGGCGTGGTGTTTCCCGCGCCTGTCCTCGCAGCTTCTCCTGCTGCTGCCGAATCCAGCCGAGCTTGGAAATGGCATAGGCACGAGCCACGTCCAAGCGAGTCGCAGCCGGAGCGACCAGCGTGACGCGGCCCTCGGGCGGATGAACGGAGAGATGGACGTTCTTGATGGCCTTGCGGGTCACCTGAATCGAAATCTCCCCGATCTGAATCGTTTCGGTCATCAGTAGCCCGGTTGTTTCTTGATGATCTCAAAGATGGCCTGAGTCGCCTTACGATCTCTCGACATGATCGGGAAAAGCGCATTGATGACTTGGACCCCTCGTGGACCATCAATGTCACCCTTCCAGCCTGCCGGAGCCTTTTCGCGCATCGTTTGGTCGATCCGCAGGGCTAGCTCAGCACGCGCCTCTTTTTCAATAGGGCTCTCCTCGCGCAATGAGGAGGTGTCGACCGCAAGAATGTCGTAGAGGTTGGAATAGATCACCATGGCCTCTGGTTTGCCGTGAAGAATGGAAGGCACGCCCGAGACGGTGTCCTTCTTTGCCATGCGCTTCACCAGCTCTTCGGCCTTCTTGAGGAATTTCTCATAATCTGCGGCATCCTTGCGACTTTGCTTGATGAGGTCATCCAGCAGCTTCGACATCTCCGCGTAGAAGCGTGGGTCGGTCAGTTGATCGCGGATGATCGTCTTGCGGACGTTGTTGATGATGCCCTCGGCAATGGCGTTCTTGGACAGCTTGCCTTTGGCATTTAGTTTGCGGGCGATGGCATCATGGATGCCGGTCTCGATGATCAGCTCCGTGAGTGAGAGCGAATCGAGATTGCCCACGTCTGCGGCTGGATCAGCCTGGACATAGGTGTTGAGCAGCTTCCGCATGTCCGCCTCGTAAGGCTTGATGTCCAGTTCCTCGCCGGAGTGTTTCTTGATGGCTGAGCGGACTTCACTATAGAAATCGACCTCCTTCTGCAATGCGGACACCTCGGCATCGGAGTAGCCCGCATCGGCGAGGTCTTGGGCAATTTCTGCGTAAGCACGCACAAAGGCCGCCACAGTCTTGTAGAAAGTGATGCGCAAGGGCTCCGTCTCGGTCAGCGCCAGCGGGTTCGCTGCGTCGCCGCAGAAGTAGTGGAGGAACTGCTCCATCTCACGCGGCAGCTTCACAGGCTCGCACAGGTAGCGGAGCGCCTCGCGGGCGGCATCCAGCACCTTCTTCCCTTCGACCAGCCACTGCTTGAGGTCCACGTTGTTGCTGCCTCCGCTTCCTTGATCAATATCCAGCTCGTCGGAGCTATA
This sequence comes from uncultured Prosthecobacter sp., assembly GCA_964390165.1. GTDB lineage: Bacteria > Verrucomicrobiota > Verrucomicrobiia > Verrucomicrobiales > Verrucomicrobiaceae > Prosthecobacter. The sequence goes on from CAYMHJ010000633.1 coordinate 1,845, forward strand.
GACCGCGATGGCCTCCTGCACGTCATTGAACAGCTTCTTGAAATCCACGATGTGACCGTAGTCCTTGTCATCACCGTCGAGCCGGTTGGTGCGGCAGATGGCTTGGAAGAGATTATGATCGTGCAGTTCGTTGTCGAGGTAGATGTAGGAGCAGCTTGGGGCGTCGAAGCCGGTCAGGAGTTTGCTCACCACAATCAAGAGCTTCATGTTTGCCGGTTCCTTGATGAACCGGCGCTTCGCCTCGTCCTCGTAGGCCTTCGTGGTCTGACCATCCTTGAGGACGTACTTGGTGTAGGTGTCGAACTTGTAGCGCTCGTCGCTGTTGGCTGGCTCGCGGGAGATGGCGTTATGATTCGGCTCAAAGGAGGTGATGACACCGCAAAACTCACCAAAGGGTTTGTTCAGGAAGATCCGATAGTAGTGGCAGGCATCGTAAATGCTCGCGGCCACGAGGATGGCGGTGCCTCGGTCGTCGTTCAGGCGTGGCTTGGTGTCGAAATCGTGGATGATGCTCGCGGCGATGCGTGCCTTGCGTTCCT
>CAYMHJ010000634.1:0-2379 GCA_964390165.1 uncultured Prosthecobacter sp.
TGAACAGTGCTTTACGCCTTCGGTGTTGGAAGGAGCGCAATGCGCGTTCCGCCTTGAACGGGTGTTGGCCTCGCGAGTTCGGAGGTCGCCCGCTCCGGCGGAAGAAGGCTCTCGATCACGGGCCGTTCGCCGACGGTTTCGGCGGTTTCGCTGCCTGCACGGGAGTGTGGGCGATCACATGGGCCCTGCCCAGGAAGGTGTTTATCGATGCGCAACAATGCAGTGAAGAAGTGCGCCGTGGGAGCGATGCTGTTCGGTGGAACCTTGGCGTTCACGCAGGCCGCCTCGGCCGAGGTGACCGTGACCTGGAGCGCGAACAACGCCTTCAACACAGGCTCGGCGTACAACCTTTTCGTGCAGGATGGCCCCGCTTACATCGGCGAACTCGTGTCTGCAAGCACCGATCCCTCGGTTCTCGCGATCGGATCGACGACCTATACGCTTGGCTCCGCGTCCTTCACCTACACGAACACCGCGGATGGCTTCTCGTTCGGCGGCTCTGGAGGCCCAGCGAGTTATGTCTCCGCGAACCGGAACTTCACGATTTCGGGCTGGGTTCCGGTGAGTTTCTGACTGCGACTGTCGTGCTCAGTGACCTCACGATGGTCAACGGGTCCATTGGCTTCATCGTTCAGAAGGCCGGCTACATTCCGTATGAAGCATGGCTGGATGTCCCGGGCGGGGCGGCAACCGGCGCAGGAACCTACACCATGCAGCTGGGGAATGGCACGTACTACGTCAGCATGGGCGCAGGCAACCTCGACCAAGCGGGCGCCATTCCCTCGCTGAACGGCACATTCGCCACCTTCACCGTCCCCGCACCGGGCGCATTCGCGCTGCTTGGCGCTGCGGGTCTTGTCGGCTCACGCCGTCGTCGCTGAGCCAGGGTCACAAACCAGCGCCGGCAAGACTGCCGGCGCCCACACTCCTCGCCCCCGTGAGCAGACGCCCGCGGGGGTGAGTGTCTTTGCAGATGGTGCACGGCAAGTACACCGACAGCGAAGAGTGTGTTGCCGAAGAGAAAGCCCCCCAGTGCACGCACTGGGGGGCTTCGCATTCGCATTCACCGCAAGACTGCGATGAGCAGACGTGAGTCGATCAACGCGCTTCAGGCGCGGCGACGACGGCTACCGACGAGGCCGGCAGCGCCGAGGAGCGCGATCGCGCCTGGAGCGGGGACGACGGAGAAGTTGAAGGAAACATCTCCAGGATTCTCAAGACGAACGACGCCCCAGACGTAGTACTGGCCCGCGCCGAGCGTCAAGGTGTAGGAACCGGAGTTGGCTTCCAGGTACGAGATCAGATTCGGACTGGGGTCTGGGAAGATCAGTGTCGGCACTTCCGACCAGCCTACGGCGGTCAGCGCACTGATCGCGCCCCAACCACCGCCGTCGACTCGTCCAAGGTAAACCTCTGTCCCAGCCGACCCACCCGACCAGGAGATCTGGACCTCCTGCGAACCCGTCACGGTGAAGGCTCGACGGACCTCCATCGGTGAACCTTCCGACAGGATTCCGGCCCCGGACTTGTTCATCGCGAAGCCCGCACTCGTGGTCTCCGACCAGGAGAAGTCCATGTTCAGACCGTTGATTCCCGTCCTCGAGTGCTGGGCCGCGGCAAAGCTGCCGGTGTTGAGGAAGGAGGTATAGACGCTGTTGTAGGTCGACTCATAGTTGGCCCCGATGAAGTTGGGACCGTTCAGATCGAAGGTGATGTTCGCCGAGGCCCCCTGGACTCCGCCCAGCGTTCCACCGAACAGCATCGCGCCCACGGCGCACTTCGTCCTTGCATTCGTTTGCATTGCCAAACTCCTGGGGCAAGGCCCCGCTTGATGGCCCACACTCCCGTGCGGGCAGTGACACGACCGAGACCGTCGGCGAACGTCCCGATTCCCGAGGCTGCCGGTCATGGCCAGCCCACGATGTTTCGCGATGAACGCCCGGCTCCCAGCCGATGGCGATGCACCACGCTCCACCTTCAAAAACGCAATTTCCATACCCCTCCCCTCACAGAATGCCTGAAAATCTCGGCGGATGGGCTTCCGGCGCTGCAAAGCCACTTTTCGCGTGCGAAGACGGGCAATTGCGAGCTCTTGAATGGGGTTAAGCGCCGACCTACCGCGCCGCTCTGGAGCCTCATCTCCCCGTCGCTCAGCGCTCGGGCTCTCGCGAAACGCCCAGACATAACCACGGCTGGCTCAGTTTCACAGGTGTCTCACTCTCTCCACGTGATCCGGAACCCTGATTCCGTCACGCCAGAGGGGTATCTCGCTCTCTAGGAGAGCCAAAGCCCAACTCGGCTGTTCGAAACCCGTTCCGCTCGGACTATTGGAAGCCGCCTCGGTCACGCGACCGAGGCGGCTTGCTTTTTGGCACGCGG
>CAYMHJ010000635.1:0-2376 GCA_964390165.1 uncultured Prosthecobacter sp.
AAGCACTCCGCCTCGCCGATGATCCTGAAATGAAGAAACGGATTCAAGTGAGCCTCGACAGCTACAGGTCCGGCAAGCTGCCAACCTCAACCAAGTGATATGAATCGTGCAAAAATCGCTTCTCACCGCCCTTCTGCTCGCGCCGCTGGCAGGGCTGCACGCCGCCGACAAGGCTTCGGTTCTTCCATCATGGAGCGATGACTTCTCAGACGCCGCTTCCTTTGCCGTGAATTGGCGAGCTTATGGCTTTCTCGCCAGCGGCATTGATGCTGCGCATCCGCTCGGCAAAACTGTGAGTGGCAAGGAGCATGATATGAACGAACATTTTGATTGTGAGCGCAGGGATTTCCTCAAGCAAGTGGCCCTCGTAGGTGCCGCGGGCTTGACCGCCGAGTGGTGCGTGCCGTTCGCGGATGCCACCGAAGACGGTGCGGCTGGAGGCGCGGAACCGGAGTATGACCTGACCCGCTTCCTGATGAAGCGCGAGTATCCGCGGCTGGAGGTGAAGGCGAAGGCGTATCGGTTCGTCTGGCAGGGCCGTTGGATGAGTTTTCGCCTGTGCGCGTCCCCGGAACTCTTCGACGAACGCATCTCGTATGTCAGTTTTGGGTCGTTTCAGGTTGGGGGACCGGACCTGCTGTGCACCGAACGGTATTTCATCGAGCCTGTCTGGGACGATGGGACGCCGACGGGACTGGGTTTCCGGTCACCCGGAGAGCTGTTCGCGCCCAGGGACGCTTCCGCCCGGGGAGAATACCTGATCCGCTATGGCGAGAGGCTGAGCATCCGGCTGAAGTTTTCAGCGATGGCACCGCACATACGCTTGACGCTGATTCCCGGAAAGACGGACAAGACCTGCCGATTGCTCTTCCCCTTCACGGGGCGGGGAATTTACTCGAAGACATGGCAGGGAAAGAACGCCGGCGCTTACTACTCACCCGTGCTGAAGACCGGGCTGTTGGTTTCGGGTGCCGAGGACGGCGGGGTTGTCGTTGAAGGGGATGGCAAAGGGAATGCGAAGGTGACCTGCCGCGCTCCATTTGACCGTGAAAGCACCTGGGAGCTGACTGTGCTTGACGCGTCGCGTTGGCCCTGCGCGGAACTGGACACCAATGCCTCGCCTGCAACGCCTCCTGCGCGGAGTTTTGCGCCCGTGATGAGCGCGTCGTTGCCGACTTGGGAGCGCCAAATCCTCAGGGACAAAAAGTTGGAGGTGAAAAAAAGCGGCACGCAGGAGCGCGTCGCGGGCGTATATCTGACCTCACCCCAGGGCGGACACTCGTTGTCGGGCGACCCGTGCGCCACACTCGACCATGTCGAGCAGCGCTTCCTTGACGACGTGATCGGGACCAAGGCGTTCCAAGCCGTGGGATTCAGCCGGGACGGCAAAGATTTTCAAGCGTTGAATGAACGATGGCTGAAGCTGGTGGAGCGGACTCATGCGGCGGGTCTGCGCGCTTACATGAAGCCCGGGGACGGCGAATTGCATGGCCGCTCGACGGGTGCCGCGCTCGAAACGTGGGCCAAGGCCTGTTTCGGCGTGAAACCGGAGCAGCAGGTCGATGTAGTGCGGTTGTGTTGGGAGGCTGTGCTCTCGCCGTGGGTGACAGCGGACTTGTGCTTGGGCAGCGCCGCCATTCGGCCGGACGCGAAGGAGTGGGGCGAAATTCGCGACGGGATCGCGTCCTCAGTCGCCGACCGGTTCTCGAGAATCATCGAGGCCATTCGCGCCCATGCGCCACGCGTGACAATTGACCTTGAGTGCGGCGACACGGTGGTCTTCGACAAGCTGCTGGCCCGCCACGAAAATCTGGGCGTCATGTATATGTGCTACGGGCCATATCCGCGCGTGGGCGACTACCTCGATCTCTACGCATCGGCGGCCCGCGAACAGTTCCGCACGCGGCGGGTGGTGCTGGAGACGGACTGCTATTACACCTTGCGCTACGACGATCTCTCGAAGCTCTACCGGCAACCTGCGCAGATGATGTATTCAGATGAGGAGATCGCGAACATGGCCGACAAGCACCGCCACATGAACGGGCTTTCGTCGCAGGCCGCATGGGCTTGGGGAATCAACATCTGCAACACCACAAGAAAATTCGAGGCAATCTGCCGGTCGAATAAGCGGAGCTGATTTGCCCACCGTCTCTCCATGTAACACAGTTCTCTTTTAATGAAGCTGCCCTGCAAACTCACACTCCTCACCGCCCTGTTGTCCGCGCCGCTGGCTGTGCTCCACGCCGCTGACAGCGCTCCCGCTCCTCGATCGTGGAGCGATGACTTCTCTGACGCGGCTTCATTTGCCGTGAATTGGCGGCCTTATGGCTTTCTCGCCAGCGGCATTGATGCTGCGCATCCGCTCGGCAAAACTGT
>CAYMHJ010000636.1:0-2376 GCA_964390165.1 uncultured Prosthecobacter sp.
GTGATCACCACGGTGGCTTGGTTTCATCAGAGCCGCTCGCAGCGTCCGCGCCGTGTGGATCTGGCCACCCAGGCTGGCCGGCTCATCACTGGAAACGGTACGGAGCCTGCCACGCTGGACCCCAGCATCGCCACCGGGACGCCGGAACATCATATCTTTGATGCCCTCTTCGAGGGACTCGTGACGACGGGCATCGATGATCCGGATGCGAATGCTCCCGGCGTGGCCACGCATTGGGACACTTCAGATTTTGTGACCTGGACCTTTCATTTGCGAAAGGACGCCCTCTGGAGCGATGGCACGCCACTGACAGCACGGGATTTCGTGTGGTCCTTCCAGCGCATCCTGTCTCCTGAACTGGGGGCTGAATATGCTCAGATGCTCTCTCCGATGCGTGGCGCAGATGAATTCAACCAGGGCAAAATCAAAGACTTCTCCCAGGTCGGAGCGGAAGCGCTGGATGACCACACGCTGCGGATCAACCTGAACGGTCCGGCACCCTACCTGCCATCCATGCTGAAACACTATGCCTGGCATCCCGTGCCCCGGCATGTCATCGAGCGTTTCGGGAAAATGACGGACCGTGATACCAAGTGGACCCGCGCCGGGAATCTCGTCGGCAACGGCCCTTTCAAACTCAAGGAGTGGCGCTTTACCCACTCGATCACGGTGGAAAGAAACCCGCACTACTGGGACGCGGCGACGGTGAAGCTGAATGAGATCGTCTTCATCCCCATAGTCTCCGACTCCACCGAGGAGCGTGCCTTCCGCGACGGGCAGATCCACAAGACCGAGACGGTCCCGCTCTCCCTGATCCCCGAGTATAGGGAAAAGCATCCCGAACTCATGCACGAGTATTCTCTGCTCGGCACATACTTCTACCGCTTCAATGTCACGAAGGCACCGATGAACAATAAACTCATCCGCCGTGCGCTGGCGCTGGCCGTGGATCGCGAAGGGTTGGTGCGCAATATTCTGCGCGCCGGGCAGTTGCCAACCACGGGCTTCTGCCCTCCAGGCTCAGGGCAGGGTTACCTGCCGCCCGACGTGCTGCGCTTTGACCCCGCTGAGGCACGGCGTCTGCTGGCGGAGGCGGGTTATCCCGATGGCAGAGGTTTCCCGAAAACGGAAATCCTTATCAACACCCTCGAATCCCACCGTACCATTGCGGAAGCTATCCAAGAGATGTGGAAGAAGCATCTCGGCATCCAGGTCGCCGTGTTGAATCAGGACTGGGGTGTGTATCTCGACTCCCAGAAGAACCTCAAGTACGACATCAGCCGTGCAGGCTGGATCGGCGACTTCCTCGATCCCTTCACCTTCCTGAGCATCTGGCAGTCGGGCGATGGAAACAACCAGACTGGGTGGAGCAGCCCACGTTATGATTCACTCCTGCAGGCATCCTTGCGCGAGTTGGATACTGGGAAGCGTCTCGCCCTACTAAAGGAAGCCGAGAACCTACTGCTCGATGAACTGCCCGTGCTGCCGATCTACTGGTACACGCGGAGCATCCTGGTGCGTCCTGAGGTGAAGGGGCTCAAGCACTCGCTGCTGGAACACCACTGCTACAAAGCCATCTCACTCGCGCCGTGAGGCGTGAGTGAGGGCGTTTGTGTGCGGCGGTTCAATCCTCACCGCCGGCTGCGGACAGTGCGGCGATGACGTTGAAGTCTTCCAGCGTGGTGGTGTCGCCCTTGATCAGTTCGCCGGCGGCGATCTGTTTCAGCAGGCGGCGCATGATCTTGCCAGAGCGGGTTTTCGGCAGCGCGGCGGCGAAGCGGACTTCATCCGGTGTGGCCACGGGACCGATGACTTTGCGGACGTGCTTCTTCAGCTCTTCGCCGAGTTCGCGATTGCTGGTGATGCCCTCTTTCACGGTGACAAAGCAGACGACGCCTTGTCCCTTCATCTCATCGGGGCGACCGACGACGGCAGCCTCAGCCACAGAAGGATGGGAAACGAGGGCGCTCTCCACTTCGGCGGTGCCGAGGCGATGTCCGGCCACGTTCAGCACGTCGTCGATACGGCCGATGATCCAGATGTAGCCGTCCTTGTCACGGCGGGCTCCGTCGCCGGCGAAGTACCAGCCTTTAAAGTCCGCCCAGTAGGTTTTCTGGTAGCGGTCTTTGTCACCCCAAATGCCGCGCAGCATGGAGGGCCAGGGCTTCTTGATGACGAGTTTGCCCTGTTCGTTCGGGCCGACTTCCTTGCCGAGATCATCCACGATGCCGACATCGACACCGAAGAAGGGCAGGGTGGCCGTGCCGGGCTTCGTGGCGACAGCACCGGGCAGCGGTGTGATCATGTGACCGCCGGTTTCGGTCTGCCACCAGGTGTCCACGATGGGGCATTTGCCGCCGCCGACCTTGTTGTGAT
>CAYMHJ010000637.1:0-2375 GCA_964390165.1 uncultured Prosthecobacter sp.
CACCGCCCGCACGTCATCCATGCTTACGCCGGGGATGTTCGCATAGCCACCGGCGATCTTCTTCGCCAACGGCAGGTGGGCATGAAATAGGGTGTCGGCGTCAATCATGTGGCGAGATGTTTGTCAGGAAACGGTCTTCGGCAATCGCCATGAACATCCACCTGCTGCCGACGGCGAGATTGCTGGCCTTTCAGGAGTGCGCGCTCTCGTCTGGAGATGCCGGGCTTTCAATCGAATGGCGGACCCTGCCGATCAATTCCGTCGTCGCCGCCGGGCTTCGGCGTCTCGTGGCCTCCCCCGGCGGGTTCTCAAGCCTGGCCGTGATGATGGTATGCAACTTCTCGAGGTCCTCATCGGCAATCAACCCGAGCAGCTCGCGAATTCGCTTCTGATTAAAGCCTTCCTTGAAGGCCCATTCGAGACTTTTGTCGTCCTTGTTGTAGCGATTGAGCCAGACTGCCTCGCGTTCAGCGTAAGCGAAAGTCAGATCAGCAACTGATTGGGCAAGGGATGGCATGAAAGATCATGGGGTGTTGGAATTTTCATCCGGCGGAAACTGGGAGCGCGCGCGCCCAGCAAGGATTTTCATTTCATTCTTGGTGAGGCCAAGCTGGTCGAGGGTAATAGGTTTGAAGCCTTCTCTAGCGAGCGAAACGATCGGGCGGGGTGGCTGGGCCACAGGTGGAGCGGGGTGGTTTACAGGTGCCTTGTGGCGCGGATTGTGTTTTCGGCTCATGGCTTCGATGCGGCCTGGTGTTTTGTATCAAGCGGCGAGGACGACGGAAGGCGGGATGGACAAGGCATTCAGTCGCGACAGCAGGGTGTCACGCCTCTCTCGGGCAGCAGCGAGGTCGGCAGTGCGGAGGGAGCGGCGAATGCGCTGCTTTGTCCCGCGGGGGCCGTGCAGGGTGAAGTGACACCAGTAAGTGCCGTTGTTGTTCCACAAGTGGTGGTCGGCATTCAGCGCGGTGGTGCGCAGTGACAGACGGATGGAATTGCGTGGTGCTTGGCTCATCGGGTTTGCTAGTGGTTGTTGCGACGTTGCGCACCAAGAGCGGACCCGACTTCAGGCCTGTGAGAGCCTGCACATCGGACGAAGACCGGAGTCTTCATCCCGGCACCTTCGCAGCTTTCACTGCCAGGTTGCCACGTCCGTTGTCGCCAACGAGCGGTTCTTGATGCTAACAGAATCATATTGAACCCAGCCGGCCGTTTTGACAACCATGCAGTGTGTCATAAATGCGCCCCCACCGGGTTGACGATATTTGCCGACGCCCGTAGTTGCCTGCATGAACAAATCGGTGGCTATCCTCAGCGACATCCATGGCAATGCCCATGCCCTGCGCGCTGTGCTGCAAGACATGGCGGCACAAGGTATCCACGAAAGCGTGTGTCTCGGCGACGTGGTCGGCTATGGCGGCAGCCCCGGCGACTGCATCAATTTTCTGATGGAGCACGGCATACCCTGTGTGCAGGGCAATCACGATGCGATGGTGACCACCGGTGCAGGACTGGATGGCGTGAAGGACGCCACGCGCCAGTCCATCGAGTGGACACGGGGCGTGCTGACTCCGGGGCAGAAAGGCTGGTTGACCGCGCTGCCCATGACTGTGCACGCCGAAGACTACGAGGCTGTGCATGCCTCCCTGCATCATCCTGGCGAGTGGGCGTATGTGCTGAGGGCGGACGCTGCTGCGCTGAGTTTTCCTCATCAGACAAGACCGGTCTGCTTCATCGGACACACGCACTCGCCTGCATTCTGGGTGGAGGGTGATGAACTTGGCGTGGACATCACTTCGATTGAAACTTTGAAGCCAAAGCGAAAGTGCCTCGTGAATGTGGGCGCCGTCGGTCAGCCGCGCGACCTTGATGAACGCGCTTGCTATGCGATCTATCGCAGAGATACCAATGACATCCTGTGGCGGCGCGTTCCCTACGACGTCGCCGGTGCACAGCAGGCGATCATCCAGGCACGAATGCCAGCCTACTTTGCGCAAAGGCTGGCGCTGGGGAGATGAATTGAGATCACGATCGGCCACTTCGGAAAGCTCACCTTTCCCTGGAAAAATATGCCGCAGTAGACGCCCCCCCCGCAATCATGAGCACTGCACAAAATGCCGCCGCCGAAGGTTTTCAATTCGTGAATTACAACGTGCGTTACTACAGCGAGCTAGGACCAGTTCGATTGTGGCGTGAGGCTGCTGAAATTCCAATGAAGGCGTTTGAGAATTTCGACGGTGGCGGATTCAACTTCTACATCTGCGAGTTTGAAACCCTGGAACATGCAGAAACATTCCGGGACCACTTTCAAATCCACGGGGAGAAGACCCTGTGGGCAGAAGATGCCAAAGGAGGCATTCATTATCTGCCCGATT
>CAYMHJ010000638.1:0-2374 GCA_964390165.1 uncultured Prosthecobacter sp.
ATGCCGCTGGAACCCTTGATTTTACGTGCTTCATGTCGCCTGACCCCGTTCCCCGATCAACCATCATCGAAGCGAGCAACCATCGAAGGCCGATGGACGCCGCATAATGCCAAGCTCAGGCACCGGCGCGGTGGGGAGAGGCGCTGCAGGCCCCATCACTGACGCTTCTTGAGCACGAGCCACAGAAGACCGATTGCGGCAATCACTACGACTGAACCAGCAAGCCACTCAATGCTCGGCGCTTTATTCTCCTCTCGTTGCTCTTGCTGCTGACCTAGCGGCGTTGGCTGTGTGGGTTTGGGTGGTTGCGCGGCTGGCTCAACGGTATTTGTGGCGGTCGGCTGAATGGATGCTGAAGGTATTTTTTGCGCCGCTGCTTTTGGCAACATCGGCTGACCGAATGGCGAAGGTGGATTGCCAGGAGGCAGCGGGCCGGAGCCAACATACGTCGGCACATTGCCGCGGGGACTGGGATCAAATCGAACATACTTTGCGAGATCGCTCACCGAGACGTTTGCTGGCAGCCCAAAGTAAGCAGCCCATTCCTTGTCACGCTCGATGCGAAGCTTGAGTCGATCTCGATCATCGCCGCTGCCAAACTCAGTTTTGTCAAGTTCGTCAAAGAACGGCAAATGAGATTCATTGCCGCGTCCGGCTACCAGTCGGCGCAGCATCGCTACTCCTGAGTAGTCCCACTCCCTCGGATCAGCGCGGTAGAGCTTGATGGCCTCGTTCATGATCTCGTCAGCCCATTTCACATCACGATGCTTGTCGAGCCACTCCATCACCGTGTAGCGAATAGAGGGTTTCTTTTTCTCGCGAAAAAAAGCTTCGACTAACTGAGGGGCATCTTTGCGTCGCTGCATATCGCGATTGATCACCTCCACCCAGGCGATTGGCTTTGGCGAGGCATTCGTCCAGCCCATGCCATGCACATACAATGCACTGAGCAGCGGGTCGCTGCTCGAAAGGCTCGCCATTGTTTCATCTGTGATGCTTTCTGCGAGCGAAGCGACGCGTTCTTGCAAAGCGGTTTCCAATGATGACGGCGCTTCTTTCTGGCGCTTCATTTCCTGTTCGCGAAGCGCCACTGGGTCGCCACCAAGCCTCTTGATCATGTCGTCGGTCAGTTGCGTCTGTCCGCTCACGAACTGGCAAGAGATCAGCGCGATTGCCAAGATGGGTAGTGCATTCATGACGCTGTTCACTTGTAAAATTTGCCTCCGGGAAAGATGAACTCATCGTTGGCACCAAAACGCCGAGGGTCTTTGTGGTCCCCGTTTGGCTGGGGCAGTGTGTCACGCATGATTCGGTGTGGATACTGGCCTTGTGGGTGATCTGCCCCCAGCACATGCCCAATCTCATGAGCAGTCAAATAGGCACCACGAGGGCTGTCTTGGAGCAGTTCATTGATGCAATAGTCGCCGCCAAGCGCGCCCCATCCGAGAGCATCACCGCTCACCACGACCGCCTGAAGATCGGTCTTGATGTAGTAGACTTTCAAAGCCTGGGTGCCCCCCGAGATGCGTGTCAGGTAGTCGCCGAACTTCTCACCAGTTGGGTTGTTGGAAGTCGTGGCATCGACCGGCGTGGTGTCATAGAGGTAACTGTTCTGCTGCATGAAGTTTGCGTAGCCCGCAGGCAGGGCCACCACGTTCACCGCGCCTTGCTGCACAAGGTCAACGCCGATCTGCCGGTAAAGCAGCTTCGCCTCGTCGAAATGCTGCTGGGCCTTGGCTTTGTCCGCAGCGGTCACGGCCACGTTTCCCTGCAAGACGTTCAGCTCAACTTTCACGGTGTTCTCACGCTTATACATCTTGCCCATCGTGATTTCAGTCCCCGTGCTTTGCCCCTTGAACTGAACCTTGATGCTGATCTCCGCCTCGAAACTGGCGAGTCGGGTTTGGTCGTGCTGGTTGTTGTCCTGGCCTTGATCGCCGTTGTATTTCGTGTCGTCGATGTCGTCAGTGACAAACAGGAACGGCTCGCTTTCCCAGCCTCCGTTCTTCTGAGTCAGTTCAAGGAATCCGTCGTCTGTGGTTCGGCCCGAAACACCAGTGATGCCTTTCACTTTGACGTTTACCCACGGCAAGGCTGGATCGACGACATCTCCGGGAATGCGCACGATCACGCGATCCGGATCATTCTTGATCCAGTCTTGTTTGAACTGCCCGCCCGGTTCAGTGAACCCATTGCGCCATCTGGCGAAGCGTGGCGCGGTTGTAACGACCGGATCACCCGATGCAGTTATCCCGTCTGCCTCCAGTTTTGGTTGGAGTAATTCCACCGGGAGGAGGCCCACTGTCTTAATTTTGCCGTGGACTGCAGTGGGCGCGATGATGAGCCACTCATTCAATAAGCCGACCACGCTGAT
>CAYMHJ010000639.1:0-2352 GCA_964390165.1 uncultured Prosthecobacter sp.
ATCCACGCTCCGAGCACGGCTGCGATGATTCGCGCCTGATGAGCATCAACTTCTTCGACGCCGTGCTTTCAGGCCAAGCCAGCGCCCAGCCTTCCACCGATGCCTCCACGCCCTGGCAGCCCAACGACACCTTCGCCGCGCTGTGGCAGGAGTTTTCCGAGCACGGCACGCTGAAGCCCAAGTCTCCGCCGCTCCACGCCCCCTCGCTCACGGCCAAACGCGATGCGAACGGCGTTCACCTCGAATGGCGCATCGTTCCAAACCTGGATGGCGGCCTGCGAGCCCTCCGCCTCCATCGCGATGGCAAATTGTGGAAGGAGATCGGCATCGACGAAGACGCCTTCCTCGCCACCGGCCGCGATTCGACACCCGAGGAGCTGCGTGCGCACTCCATTGTGGATGGAAACAGCGCCGCGCACACTTACACGCTCACTTTTCTTGATGTTGCCGGTAATGAGTCGCCCCAAAGTCTCGCCGTCACGCAATAGCATCCGAGAGATTCCTCCCAGCCATGATTTCCGATTCCGAGCAGCCGCCTAAGCGTAAGAGTAAGAGTAGATGGCGTCGCTACCTTGTCGGGCTGCTCAGTATTGTCTCCATTCTCTGGCTGCCTGATTTGGTCGAAATCGTTGTGAACCTGCGGCCCTTGCCGGATTCACTGGCATGGGAGACCCGATTCAACGGGAACGGCAATGAACAGGACGATCCAATGTTTATCCGCATTGATCCAGCAGGGCAGGTGCTGACGTCAGGCATGAGCTATGCAGGAAAAGGAAGTGGCTCATGGATGGCAAAGCAGGATGGGAGCACCGGACACGAGGTTTGGCGATGGCTATCAAATGGCGCACTTCAAAGTGCCCCACTCACGGACACGAACGGTGACGTCTATTTTGCCGGGTCCGAAACGAAAGGCTATCGGCCCGGACCTTTGAAACCTCTATTCAGTGGGGCTGACACAGACTTCATGGTAGGCAAACTGTCGGGCACAGATGGAACCCTCGCATGGAAAACGTCATTCGACGGTGGTCTTCATGACACAGACTGGGCAGAAACGCTTGTTCTTGGCAAAGATGGAAATCCCCTAGCAGCGGGATTCACTCCCGATGACACACGCTATCATGGATGCGTGGTGAAAGTCGATGCCAGCAGCGGAAAGGAAATCTGGCAACACCGAACGCGCGATGAGTCTGTGGTCTTCTGGCACGGCTCCATCGCTTTGCAGTCGGACATGGCAGGTGATGTGGTTTTTGCGAGCACGATTAAAGCGGTTGATCCATTTTCACCAAAAGCGGCATTCTGGCTGAGAAAGCTGCAAGGAGCCGATGGAAGCCCGGTTTGGACATCTGAGTTTCCAGCAGATGCCCCCCAAAGTCATTTCCTACGTTACCTCGCAGTGAACGCGGAAGGCGATTTAATCGCTACGGGCTATCATGCGAAGAACCGTGGCCGCAATCTCGTCGTAGTGAAGTTTGCAGGGAAGGATGGCCGTGTGATTTGGAGTGTCGAACTCGATCCTGACTCACATGAAACGATTGAGCCAACCTGTCTGATGGTTGATAAGAACGGTGACTTCGTCATCGGGGCGCGATCCTGGAATGGCAGCCTCACAACACCTTTATTCGACGCCTGGATTATCAAACTATCTGGTGCTGATGGCAGCCGTGTTTGGTCCAAGCGCAATCCAGGATCACAGGCTCCATATGCGGCGGGCCGGATATGCAGCACCCAAAAGTTAATGGTTGGGCCGGAGAACATGATCGTCAGCGCAGGCTCCACTTGGAATGGCAAGGACGCTGATGTGCGAGTGGACTGGCTTTCCGGTGCTGACGGCAATCTCATCCGAAGCGTGATTTATGATGGTCCAGCGCACGATCATGATCTTTTCCGCGACGCCGCGATTGCCCCGACCGGCGAGATTGTGGTGGCTCAAAGCTCGTCTCGTTACCCGGGGTGGATCAAGCCGTTCAAGTCATTTCTTTATCGTCTCAAAGGCGGGCCAGATTGGGCTTCGATTCACAGCGAAACAAACGAGCTGGATGATCGTGACCCGTTCAACTACGACAGCGTTCTGTGGCGGTCTCAATCCTCTCATCCGCAAAGGTCACCGTGATCACATATTAGCGACATGCATTCCAATACCATTCGTCTTCAATTTTTGCAGACTCTCAAGAGCATCACCTTTCTCGTCCTCGTTTTCGCCTCGCTGGCGCGTGCTGAAACCATTCAGGCTGACCTTTGCGTCTATGAGGCCACACCGGGCGGCATCGCGATGGCAGTGCGGGCGGCGAGGGAGGGCTTGAATGTCGTGCTGGTGAATCACAATGGGCATCTCGGCGGCATTCTCTCGAATGG
>CAYMHJ010000640.1:0-2348 GCA_964390165.1 uncultured Prosthecobacter sp.
TCCCCGCCGAAGTCGAGCTGGAATACAAGATTCCCGAAGGCTCCGACGCCGTCGCCGAAGTGGCGAAGTGTGTGCAGTATTGCAAAGAGGCGCTGGCGTGAGTGGCACTCACTTCAGCAAGCCAACGAGGTGGCTGCACAGCCTGTGCTGCCTGCGCCCTTCGGAGGGGGAGTGCCCCTGAGGTTGCCCCTCAGACATATACATCAGGTGCGTTCGCTGGAAGGATGTTTCAGAGATCGCTGGTAGGGCTTGCTGCCGTTCAACCTCATCTCAATGGTTAAAAAGAAACTCCTTCGTGTTCATGAGTGCCCACAGCAGGTCTTCATAGCCGTTACGTTTGGCCCTTTGGGAGTCGAGCGGCTTGCCTGTGGCATCGTTGCGGGGCTTCATTAAATGCGTCTCTGCGATCTTCACTTCATCAGCCGTGGGCTCGCGGGAGTAAGTTGCGAGGTAGAGTTCGCGGATGCGTTTGGGCTCGGGCATCTCGGCTTTGGTGAGTTGCTCGGCGCGGCCGCCGCTGGCGGTGAGTTTGGCTTTGACGTCGCTCGCATTCATGAGGTGCAGGCTTTGCGCGAGGCTGGCGGAGGAGACGCGCTCGCATTCGCAGACGCTGGTGTTGTCGGGGCGGCCGAAGACTTTCAAAAAGGGCGAGGCTTTGGTGTAGCTGTTGTCGGGCAGTGAGATGGCTCGGGTGCCGGGCGGGAGGTCGGCGAAGTCGGTTTTCGACGCGGTAACCATGTCGATGCTGTCGAGCAAGACTTCGGCGGTCATGCGCTTCGGGTAGAAGTGGGAGAAGGCCTGGCGATCGACGGCGTTGTGCTCGTTTGGCATGGCACTGAGTTGGTAGGCGTGGCTCTGCGCGATGACGCGGACGAGGGATTTGAGGTCGAAGTTGTTGTCGGTGAAGTGTTTTGCCAAAGCGTCGAGCAATTCGGGGTTCGTCGGCGGATTGGTGTCGCGGAGGTCGTCCTCGGGCTCGATGAGGCCGCGTTTGAAAAAGTGCTTCCAGTAGCGGTTCACGAGCGCTTTGGCGAAGAAGGGGTTCTTCTTCTGAGCCATCCAATCGGCGAGCGCGAGGCGCGGATCGTCATCGGGCGCGATGTCGAGCGGTGGCTCGCCGAGGCCGGCGGGCTTTAGCATGACGCGGGTTTTGCGATGCTCGGTCTGCGCGGTGCCGCGCTTGTGGAAGATGAGGTCCTCACCAGCGATGGCGGTCGGTTTGCGGCCGATCTGGCTGAAGAAGGCGGCCATGTGATAGTACTCGGCCTGCGTCCAGCGCTCGAAGGGATGGTGATGGCACTGCGCGCACTGCATGCGCACGCCGAGGAAGAGCTGCGCGACGTCTTCGACCTGCGTGGTGGGTTCTTTGACGCGTTTATACCAGGCGACGGGTGGATTGGAAACGATGGTGCCGGTGCTGGCGAGGATCTGGCGGACGAGTTGATCGTAAGGCGTGTTCGCGAGCAGATTGTCGCGCATCCAAGCGTGGAAGGCGAAGTTCGCGGTGATGTCGGCGGCCTCGGTGCGCTGGTTTTTGAGCAGCGCGGTCCATTTGTTCGCGAAGTAGTCGGCGTAGTCGGGCGAGTTGATGAGCGACTCGATGGCGCGGTCGCGTTTGTCGGGCGCTTTGTCGGCGAGGAAGGCCTTTGTTTCTTCCATCGTCGGCAAGCGGCCACCGATGTCGAGCGAGACGCGGCGGAGGAAGGTGCTGTCGTCGCAAATGGGCGAGGGCGGGATTCCGATCTGCTTCAAATTGGCGAAGATGAGCTGGTCGATGAAGTTTTTGGCAGGAGGCAGCGACTCGACCGGTGCACCGAGTGGGATCAACACACTGCACACGCTCACCTTGCCGCCAAAGCGCACCATGACGGCCACATTGCCCGGCAGGTCGAGCGTGTTCACGAGGCCGCTGTCGGTCGCGGAGGCCATGGCGGTGTCGTTGGCTTCAAAGAGCGCGAGCTTCGTCACATCGCGGCTGCTGCCGTCGGAGTAGCGTGCGGTGACTTTGAGCTGCTGCGCCGTTTTCGGCTTCAAAGTGATGCGCGAGGGCTCGACGGCGATCGCGTTGAGCACGGGCTCGTTCGGCTGTGTGTAAGGCATGCCCTCGGCGATCCAGCGCACGAGTGTCTGATAAAACTCGGAGCCGGGTTCGAGATGCTTGCCGCCCGTGTGCGGCACGATGGCAGCGCCTTTGGTGATGAGCAGGCTTTCCTCCGGCGCGGGTGGGAACACGCGGCGGCCCTTGCCCTGCTTCACGATGGCCTCGTAGTCCTCCTCCGGCTCGAAACCGAGCACACTGAGGCGAAATCCGCGCTGGCCGGTGATGGCCTTGGCATGACACGCGCCCG
>CAYMHJ010000641.1:0-2346 GCA_964390165.1 uncultured Prosthecobacter sp.
ACGATGTAGAGCAGACCGCCGGGAGCCTCGCCGAAGTCATACACGGCGACGATGCTGGGATGGTTCAGCTTCGCCATGGCCTTCGCCTCGTTCTTGAAGCGTTCGGTGAAGCCCATGTCGCTCTCCTCAAGCTGCGCGGAAAGAATCTTGATGGCCACGGGCCGCTCCAAGGCGGTCTGTGTGCCCATGTAAACCGCGCCCATGCCGCCACGGCCCAGCATTTTCACGATTTCATACTGCGGCAGGATGGCGTGCAGCTCCTCGGCGGTAGGCGGCACCCAGGGGCCGGAGGGCTTGCTGCCGCCGGTGTCGAGCATGGCACGACCGAGGCCGCTGAGATTGGGATCGTTTTGGGGTGTGGCGGAGTCTGTGTTCATGAGGTTCTACAGAAGACTAATGAAAGCGAAGCGGGCGGTTACAGCCGGTGGCGATTTATTTTTGAGTTAGGATGTTTTCGGTGCCGCGCCTTTCAAGACAGGGACCGAAGGCGGTCCAAGCATCTCTGAGCTGAGTGAATTTGTGGTAAACGGAGGTAGGGCGGCCATCGGCTGCTCGCAGGACCAATAAGCCGCCTTCAATATCCCATGAAGCTTCGTTGCCAGCATCGCTCACAAGTACACAGCCATCCGCCATCAGTTTGAGATTGGGTCTGCTGTCGCCCTGCCTGAGTGAACGCCAAAAGAATCCGAACTCATGACCTGCCAGATCTGCTTTTGAGGGGCGCGGACTTGGCTTCTTGCCTTGCTCGGAACGCGGAGCGAGAGAGATGCGAACTGGCTCCTGGCCCTTGATGCGAACCTCACCGCTTAGCTTTATCGGCTGCTGCAAACCGGGGACAGGGAGCACCCAGTGCCTATCGGCATCCCATTTCACGATGATGTGTTCATTCTCCAGGGACCAAGTGGAGATTTGAAACTGATCCGGCGCAGGCGTGCAGCATGCCGTTTCATCTGGAAGAAATGCGGCGGGATAGTCGATGCCCGTGGTTAGTCCAGCGCCTTCAAAAACGGCCCAACCGCCCAGCAGCCAACTCAACGTGGCAGGCATGCTCTGGGCAGCTAGGCTGCGAGCTATCTGCTGGCTAGCGATGGAGAGCGTGCTCTGTGCCACAGGCTGAACTTTGCCCGCGATTTCCAGCATCACGTTTGCACCTTCGATGCGAACAAACTTCGCACTCAGAGCACGGCCTCTGACATCGACCCAAACGGCGGCAGAGGCACCCGAGGGCACGGTGGATGAGGGCTGCGCATTCGTGCTCTCCTTCACCGAAGGCACACTGGCTGATACTGGAGGCGTGGGAATCATAGCAGCTGCCGAGGCAATGGTGGTTACGTCCTTCCGATAGATGAGGGGAAAACTGTCGCCATTGGGCGGGATTCCTTTTCCCGTGAGTACCGTGACGGCGTCAGCGCTACTGACGGTGATCTCATGGAGGTGACCGTTGGCCCAGTTGATGCCGAGTTTCTTGCCGCTGAGGTTCCAGCGCCCCTGGACGGTCTGACCGCCTGCCGTCATCTCGGCGGTGTAGTCTTGCCGGAGGGTCATGCTTAGAGCTGGCGTTGGCGGCATTCCATAGCCCTGCGTCCAGTTGCCGATGAGCCAAGCATAGGCATTGGTGACTGGTGCCGTGGCAGGCTTGGTCGGAACGGGAGGCAAAGGGGCAGGAACACTTTGAGTTTTCGCCTCTGATACTTTGGTGGGAGTATCGGCCTTGATCTCGAATTCTTGAGCTGCTGTTGTCTGCGCAAGGACGGCCTGCTTTTCACGATGCAGCAGCATCCAGGCAACAGCAATGCCAAGCACCAGCACGACGAGCCAATACAAAAACGATCCGCGCTTCTGTGTCTGCTCGACCGGTCTCGACTGAGGCGGGCGGTACGGCTGCCGCACCGGACTACCAGGACGCTGCGGACGTGCCTGCGTGAGCAACTCGGCAGCACCAGGCGAGGCAGGGCCTGTGGGGGCGGAGTCCACCTTTATCACGGGTTGCGTCAGGATGCCGTCCAGCCCAGCCCGCATCTCCCGTGCGCTTTGATACCGTGACTCCCGGTCTTCCATCATCGCCTTAGCGATCACGCCGTCATACCTCGGGTCGAGGCCAGCGATTTGCAGGCTGGGCATCTTGAACATACCCTGCGGCAGCTTGCCGGTGAGCATTTGGTAAAGCATCACGCCGACCGCATATATGTCCGCTCGATGATCCACCGCCGTACCTAGCATCAGTGCCTCCGGGGCCATGAAGTGCAGCGTGCCCATCGCCATGCCACTCTGCGTCAACCCGAGCGTCTGCCCGCCCGAGCTACTGACCTTCGCCAAGCCGAAATCCGCCACTTTGACCATGCCATC
>CAYMHJ010000642.1:0-2344 GCA_964390165.1 uncultured Prosthecobacter sp.
ATCTCAGTGCCGCCCAAAGACGAGTTTATGACAGCCTTTTCGAGAACCAGTCTAATAAGAACCTTGGCCTGACACTTGGACTATACTTACACTCTGAGAAGGTGGCTCGATCACTCACGCTTCGGCATGTCTTTATCGCGGCAGAGCTGGCAAGGGCACGACTTTATACCCGTGCTTATCGCGCCTCCTATGGGAAGCACGCGGCCCCGCCCACGCACTTCACGGAGGCGTGTTACTTCATGCCCCAGGCGGGCAGCGCCTGGTGTGTCTGGGAGGGAATTGCGTCTCTGCGTGGTGAGTTTTGACTACCCCAAGGAGGTGCTGCCATGAGCCGCATGGTGGTGACGTATGTCGGTGGCCGGCTATGGTGCGACGAGTGATGCTCATCACGTCACCAGCCCCTCCGAAGGAGGCAACGGTGAGGCGCCCGCGAGCTGCGCATCCATACCGCGATCAGCAACTCTTTCGACTTCGGTGGGCACAACAGCGTGCTGGCGGTGAAACGATTTTCATGACCATGACTGACCAACGACAAATTTCATCCAGCATGGGTGGCATTGCCTTTCGCCTCACGGTGCTGCTCACCGTGCTGCCGTCGATTGGATTCGCGGCTGCGATTTATTTGATGTGGGGAGTGGGTAACATGGTCGTGGTTCGGCCTGCTGACAGGCTTCATTTGGAGTGGGCTGGCACGAATCTTCATCGTCCATCATGTGACATCGAGTGTGAACTCCATCTGCCACCTCTTCGGCAGCCGTCCGCACGACACAGGAGATCGCAGCACGAACAACTTCCTCTTTGGCTTGCTGGGTTTTGGCGAGGGCTGGAACAACAACCACCATGCGTTCCCCACTTCGGCGAGGTTCGGGCTGAAATGGTGGCAGGTGGACGTCGGCTGGATGCAACTGTGGCTACAGGCGCGAATGAAGCAGTTGTGGGCGGCTAAGCTGCCATCACAAAATTTAGTCTGATCACTTTCCTAAACCTCATACAACTCCGAATCACTCAACCAAGGCATTCGCCCCAACAAGCTCGAGTATAAGGTGCCGAACTCATCGATGGTCGGCTCTGCCTTCGTGTGACCGAACCCGTGTCTGTGGCTGGCAGATCATCTAGGGTGCGGAGTGGACGCAAAATCTCGGCACCTGACGCCGATGACCGATAGCGGCGTGGGCACGTATCATGAGTTCCTGACGCCGACGAACCTGATCGGTAGCGAGCGGGTGTTTGTGCGGTGGGTGATTCAGAGGCCGTGAGGCACGCGATCACTCACTTGCCGCCGTAACGGTCATGACTTCTTCCAGGGTGGTGATGCCTTCGCTGGCTTTGCGGAAGCCGTAGTGGCGCATGGGGACCATGCCGTCGGCCAGGGCCTGGGCTTTGAGTTCCATGGCGGTGGCGCGGAGGTTGATCTTCTCCTGCAGCTTCTCAGTCATCATGCAGATCTCCATGATGGCGAGGCGTCCGCTGAAGCCGGTGCCACGGCAGGAACGGCAGCCGACGGGGCGGAAGAGCTTGGACTTCGCCTCCATGGGGAAGCCGATGGCCTTGAGATAGCTGTCCTCATGCTGCGCGGGTTCTTTACAATGTGGGCAGAGGGTACGGACGAGGCGCTGGGCCTGGAAGGCGCGGACGGAAGAGGAGACCATGAAGGGCTCGATGCCCATGTCCAAAAGACGGGAGATGCCACCGACGGCGTCGTTTGTGTGCAGGGTGGAGAGCACCAAGTGACCGGTGAGAGCACCGCGGATGGCGATCTCGACGGTCTCTTGGTCACGCATTTCTCCGACCATGATGACGTTCGGGTCGCCGCGCAAAATGGAGCGCAGTCCGGCGGCGAAGGTGAGGTCGATCTCGGGCTTCACGGCGATCTGGATGATGCCGTCGAGCTTGTTTTCCACGGGGTCTTCGATGGTGACGATGCGGCGCTCCTTCGTGTTCAACTCCTTGAGCAGGGTGTAGAGCGTGCTGCTCTTTCCGGAACCGGTGGGGCCGGTGATGAGGATGATGCCGTTCGGCGCGGCGATGAGTTTGCGGAACTTCGCCTCGGTGTCGGGATCGAGTCCGAGGGCACCCATGTCGAATTTTTTCCGCGTGAGGAGACGAAGCGCCACGGACTCGCCATTCACGCTGGGGATGGTGGCGACACGGACGTCGATGGGTTCGCCATCGAGTTCGAGATTGATGCGGCCATCCTGGGGCATGCGGCGCTCGGCGATGTCGAGGTGCGCCATGATCTTGAGGCGTGAAATGAGCGAGTTTTGCAGCAGGCGCATATTCGGCGGCACGGGCACTTCGATAAGCTTGCCATCGACTCGGTAGCGGATGCGGAGGTCGCGCTCCA
>CAYMHJ010000643.1:0-2343 GCA_964390165.1 uncultured Prosthecobacter sp.
CACTACATTCAGACAGGGAACCTCCGGCACTTCACTCTGCGGTTTTGTTCCCCGGATGAAGTCAGCGAAGATACGTCCGCATATCATCCCGAGCACCCTGCCGACGGTCTTATTGTGATTGTTCTGTGCGAGACAGACGAGCAGAGGAAGAGAGCACAGAAGTTGATCAGCGGCTTGCCTGCTAATTCTCAAGTCCTGTTTGGAGTTACGGAGCCGCTGCAGGCTTTGAATGGATTTATTCTGACCTTGGAGCGCTGGAACCACGTCGAGCGCCACACGCCCGAGTTGAAAGATGACCGGTTTGCTGCCGAGGAGGTTTCCCGCCAGATCGCCCATGCAAACCAGGCATTGGAGAATGCCCTGCATCGTTTTGTGGGCTTCCGTGGGCTTTCGCAGGATGTGCAATCCAGCATCCAATGGTTTTACAATGCCAAGCCAGCCAAGACGCTGGCGGGCAGGGGTTCATTGCAATCCTATTTGTCGAAACTGTGTGACAGTCTTTTCCCGCATTCTCCTCACGTTCACAATGAACTGGTGAATCGGAACACACTCAGTTCCGCCGCCGCCGCTGCCCGTCAGAGGTTGTTTGAACTGATGCTGAATCATGGAGACGACCCGCATTTGGGGCTGCCCCAGGATAAAGCGCCCCCGGAAAAGTCACTGTATCTCTCTGTTCTTAAGGAATCCGGTATTCATGCCGAACGAGCGCACGGTTGGAGCATTGAGTTTCCAGAAAACGACCCTCTGCATCTACGCCCCGCATTGGAGCATGTCATTCGCATGCTGGAGGCCAAACCCGACGCACGAGTTCGGGTGGACCGTATCATCGACGAGCTCCGCCGTCCGCCTTTTGGCGTGCGTGATGGTTTGATCCCGATCCTTCTGGTGGCGATCTATGTTCAGCATGAGGCTGAGATTGCCATTTATGAAGACGGGCGATTTGTCAGTGATGTCGAAGAATTCCTGAAAATGCGCCTGGTCAAAGCGCCTCACACTTTCGAGTTCCAGCTTTGTCGCATCCACGGGATGCGAAGAGAGCTGCTGGCACACCTCGCGGAAGTTGTTAAATTAGAGCGGGCCGAGCGCACGGAACTGCTATCTATCGTCCGGCCTATCTGCCTGATGGTGGCCGAGCTGCCGGACTACGCTAAGAACACGGAGAATCTAAGCTCCCAGACCCTTGCGCTGCGTAAACATGTTCTAGCTGCCGACGAACCGGCGACTTTGGTATTCAAAGCCATCCCCGACGCACTAGGATTCAAAGGGGATGTCGGTAAATCGGACGCATCGAAGCTGGCTTCCAAGCTGGCTCATTGCCTGTCAGAACTTCGACGGGCACTGCCTGAGTGCCGGAAACGCATGACAGAGAGCCTCTTGGAAGCTTTCGGTGAGAAAGGTGCCGACTTCCAAAGCTGGAGGCGAGACATTGCCGAAAGGGCGGAAACAGTCGTTGTAGGAGTGACCAATCCAGAACTACGGGCATTCACCCTCAAATTGATTGATGACGCCACGGAAGAATCGACCTGGCTTGAAGCGCTTGGGAGCTTGGTGACGCGTGTGCCTCCGTCGAGATGGAGGGACAAAGATGAAACCGCTTTTCGTGAAGGCACACTTGCCTTGGTGAAACAGTTCCAACGGGTTGAGTCGCTCCACTTCGGTGAAGGCTCGCAAGCACCCGAGAACGCTGTGCGTATCGCCCTAACCCAGAAAACCGGCGAAGAACGTGATCAGGTGTTTCACCTCAGCTACATTCAGGCAAAAGAGGCGCTTGCTCTAAGAAAACAATTGCAGGCTCAGATGCCAAACGACAAAAAACTGGCTGTTGCCGCTCTTTCCCAACTCCTCTGGGAAATGATGGATTCCTCCTCATGAAGCCCCCTGATCCTAACTTCGCAACTGAAGAGCCTGTCCGTCATGTCCTGAACGTGTCGGGAGGAAAAGATAGTTCAGCGATGGCGCTGCTGATGGCTGGCAGGGTACGTGGATTGGAGCACTTCCGGCACGATGGTATGGAATATTTGTTCTGTGACACGCAGAAGGAACTCCCGGAAACATACGAGTACCTTTCACGTCTCGAGGCGGAGCTTGGAGCTAAAATTACTTACTTGAATGCTAAAGCTGGTTTTGATCACTGGATGAAGGTTTTCGGAGGCTATCTCCCTTCGCCACGAAACCGATGGTGCACCAAGATGCTAAAACTAAAGCCCTGCATCCAACTATTATTATGTGTAAAAGGATGTTCTAAGAATATATTTAATATGACCAGTTTCAAATAAAATAAATTTTTTAGAGTAAAATTTGCTCTAAATATTTTTTAAATATACCTTTATTGAGGCAGTATTC
>CAYMHJ010000644.1:0-2342 GCA_964390165.1 uncultured Prosthecobacter sp.
GCCAACCGCGCGTATGACCGTGTGATCATCCTCTCTGACATGCAGGGCTGGATGGGGCACCATGCGCCGGTGGACACGTTCCGCCGCTGGAAGGAGCGCCACCGCTGCGATCCGAAAGTGTTCAGCTTCGATCTGAACGGTTACGGCTCCCTGCAGTTCCCAGAGCGCCAGGTTTGCTGCCTGGCCGGTTTCAGCGACAAAACGCTCGAAACCCTGAAACTGCTCGATGCCGACC
Source organism: uncultured Prosthecobacter sp. (assembly GCA_964390165.1). Lineage (GTDB taxonomy): Bacteria > Verrucomicrobiota > Verrucomicrobiia > Verrucomicrobiales > Verrucomicrobiaceae > Prosthecobacter. The sequence continues at coordinate 236 of CAYMHJ010000644.1, forward strand.
CAGGCGCGCTGATCCGCGTGATCGAGGCTGTGGAGCTGTGAGGAGTCGCGGTCGCGGAGTGGTGGAGTTTTGGAGTGATGGGCTTCGGCCTGTCACTTCTGGCTCCACCGCTTCGGGGCCAAATTTCACACCTTGCAGTCGGAAACGATGCCCCTACAATTCCAACCAACCCACAAACCGATGACCATCACGAAACAAGTTCCTGCTGGATTGCTGCACGCTCTGGGCCTGCACAAAGGTGATTTCATCTCCGTGCGAGACGAGTCATCGGATACCTTCACTCTTGAAATCACCTCACTCGTGCCTCAGGCAGCTCCAAAAGCATCCTTGAGCCGCCGCCAAGCCGCACTTGCCAAGTTTGCCCTTGGAGCGGCTGTTGAAGAAGCCTCTACAGAAGAGGGACTCGACGATGCCCGCTACGAGCATCTCCGTGCCAAGCACTTGAAGTGACTGCATGCGCATTTTCCTCGATACCAACATCCTCCTCGATGTGTTCCTGAACCGCCCGGGCAAGCCCGAAAGCCTCCAAGTGCTTCAGGCCTGCGTCGAGCCTGGAAATGAAGGCTGGATCGCCTGGCACACACTTTCCAATGGCTTCTACATCGTGCGCCGCGAGACGAAGCTGCTATCCGAAGCCAAACGCTTCATCTCCGATCTTCTACAATGGTGCGAAGTGGCTACCGTGGGCACAGCAGCAGCGCAGGCAGCCGAAAAGATGAATCTGTCCGACATTGAGGATGCCATGCAAATCGCCGCAGCCTCCGCCTGTCAGGCGGACGTCATCGTCACACGAAACAAGCCTGATTTCGTCACCAGCGTCATCCCGGTGATGAGCCCGGAAGAGTTCATTCACCAAAGACAAAGCAAGGCTGCCCAGCCTTGACCGCCGAAATCCCGGCGTCTTTGCCCGCTGAGCCGTGCGTCACCCAGACCACGCCACCATCGTGCTTCACGACTGGTGCCGTGTGCTGATGAACGAGGAAAACAAGGCCCAAGGTCGCAAAAACCTGGCCTTCCTCGACTGATTCGATCCAACGCGTTCACCCAACTCGCGCGTGCGGCATGCTGCAAAGTGTGCCGCACGCGCATCTTCTTCATCAACAATGCATTCGCCACACCACAGCATATGCATCTCGCAGGACATGATAAAACAATTCGATCGTATATTCACCAGTGGGCCAATTAAGGCTCATCAGCAGGTCTCTGTGATCAGGGAAAGCTAATTGAGCTATGAATCGCAGATTTGGATTTGGATTCTCCATCAACCAGTAAGAGTCGCCGCCTAGGCGATGCCCGTCAGATTCAAAATCACAGAGCTTTTCAGGAAGCCTTGCCAGGCCTACCAAAGGGTGAAATTGCAGGTCATCGTCATAAGTAGTTTCTCTGGGAAGCATTTCGACAATGACATTCTCTTCATCTGAAAAAAGCAATTCATCGAGATGGTCGGTGATGAACCCAAAACAGCTAGTCAGACCCAAGAAAAGGATTCCCCGATCTTCAAGATCAATACGCATCACACAACGGCAATCAGTGTTTTCCAAACGCACAGGCCTTGGGCCAAAGAGATAATCTTTAACGCCGTCTGATGCAGGAACGATTCGCAAGGGTATGCAGTTCATATCAAGGGTCATCTTTCCGCTAGAATTGCCAGATCCGACAACAACTCTTTTCCTCAAGCTTTTCCAAGAACGAACACCGCTGCCGGGCCCCTCGTGCCCATTTCCAATCATCCAAAAATCCATTCCTCCAACTCTCCACTCACTCACCACCATGAAACCGAACGACCTCATCCGACTCGGCGTGCCGCAGGGCGCGGCGATCCAGTCTGGCATGGACTTCATCGCGAAGTTCATGGCGCAGGATGGAGAATCGACGCGGCTGGAGGACGAACTCGGCGCGATCATCGCGAAGCCGGAATCGTTTCTCGGCGATCCGCTGCGCGAGGTGTTTGCGCGGGATCTGTATGCGCCGGCTTACAAGCAGCGTGATGTGCTCGCGCCTTGGGCGCAGTGGGGCTCCGGTCTCGAAGCGCAGGCGGTCCAGCAGATGGCAAACGCTTGTGCGCTGCCGGTGGCGGTCGCGGGAGCGCTCATGCCGGATGCGCATG
>CAYMHJ010000645.1:0-2327 GCA_964390165.1 uncultured Prosthecobacter sp.
CCAGCACAGCGCCACCGAGCTGTGGCAAACGTATGTCCAACTGACCGAAGACGAAGCCGCCTTTCGCACGATGAAGAGCGAGATCAAAGTGCGCCCCATCTGGCACCAACTCGGGCACCGCGCCGAGGCGCACATCATGGTCGCGTTTTTGAGCTACGCCATGCACGTGTGCCTGAAGAAACTCGCCGCGAAGAAAGCGCCAAGTTTAACCTCCTGGCAGGTGCTGCAACATATGCGCAAGATCGTGCTGGTGGACGTGGAGTTCGACACCACGGACGGCCGCAGCCTCACCCTGCCCAGAATCACCATCCCGGAAAAAGAACAAGCCGCGCTGCTGCTGCAACTCGGCTGGATGCTGCCCGAGCAACCACCCCCGGGCATCCGCCTCCCGCAAATCTCCGGCCCCGACCTGCCGTGACCACGGCGCAAATGTGTGGCCGACCTGAGCAATCAACCGCCCCGCCTGCCCCCGTGATTGCGGGATGCGGCCTGCTTATGTGCGAAACTTGGGCTAGATCGAGTTGCCGGGGGGTGCATGGCGGGACGCAAAAGAACATTGCAGAAAGTGCCATGTTTTGTTGAAACGATGGACGGCAACCTCAGAATCATTCGCCTAGCCTGAGCCCCCGCCCCTCGGCGGCAAGCTCGTCGAGCACCGCCAGCCTCGCCTCTTTCTCACGCTGCTTGTCGGTCAGCACATCTGTGCCGGCCACAATAGAGTTGCCCGACAAATCACCGGCTTGATTGTTGCCTTGACCAAGCTTGAGCCCGCGACCATCGCTGGTATGGCAAGAGCTGAATATGGTTTGCTGCTTTTGAATAGGCTTCATGAGTTCATTCCACGGCTTGCTCACCAAAGGGGCGAGTCGGCAAGACGAGAACGTATCACTGGAATCGCAGAACCCCAGTAACGGTCAACGACTCGCTGAACCAGTTCCTCAAACCAAGCTGGTGCATTCGGCGCCACATGCACTGCTTGGATGAGCTGCTTTAGATCGCACGGAATCAAATCGCCCCCAGCTTGGTTGTGCGGAACGCTTCGCTTTGACTGAAGTGCAGCTAGATCACCGAGAGGCTTCAAGATGCGGAGTTCCTGTTCGTGCTCGAAGGAAAGCCGTTTGAACATGAATGGCGCGAGCGGATTGCTTTCAGGAATCCACTGCTTCTGGTAGTCCACATAGCGGACCATGCCGATTCGAGCATCTGAAGGCAAAATCGCCGAAAGCCGCTCATAGGTCGTCTGAATGCACACAGCCTCTTCGGTGCGTGCATAGAGCTTCCACATGCCAGCCGATTCGTGGTTGCTGACGTGCCAGCAGCTTGCTCCGACCCACTCGCGAAGCTTCTCGACGATCTCAGTGACACTAAAACTGCCGGTCAGGTGCAGATGCTTCCGCACTAGGGGACGTAGTTCTTGGTTTACCGGGCTAAACGATCCTTCAAACGGATCGTCTAGCTTGTCGATGCGCGAGAGAAAGACGCCTTGTTGCTCAAACATCCAAACAAACTTCGTGAAGTCCATGTAGCGCCATACTTTGGCCTCAGGTTCAGCCGGGGGGAGGAACAATGAGATGGGCGCTCTGTGATCTTCGACTGAAGTGACACCACGCGCCTGGTTTCTGATGCGAAGTGACTCCTGGCGGAGCTTCTTGAGACGATAGTCAACCATCTCCGCTAGGTGAAAGGATTCTGCAGCTTCACGAGCCTCGTCATCGGTTCGATATTTGCTGATCAAGAAGTTACGGTATAGCCGACGCCCATCATCCGTGTAATATGACGCTCTCCACATGGGATACTTCTTCACGTCGTTGCGATCGACGGCCAAATAACGCATGACACCCTTGGAGTTGCCCTCGTCGAAAAATCCGCCTTTACCGGCACGAGATCCATAAACCTGATCTGAGGCTGCGAACTCTTCTTCAAATGCGTCTCGGAGCGCCATCGCAAACTGGAGAGACTTTTGTTCACCACCATATTTCTTCTAAGGTATGCCCGCATTGATCGGCTTGAGACCTTTCATGTTGTAAGTCACCTGCCAGCAGCGCGTGACGGAGCCACCGTCAGGCTTTGGCCAGACCACCCGGCGAATGTTTCTTTCCGGACCTGATTTTGGAGTGTGGCGCATTTGAATTGATCGTTCTGTTTGGACGAATCCAGCTGAGACTAAGAGCCCGACACCTCAAACAACGTCATTGTCCGCGCCATGACGTCATGCACGAAGCTGAGAGGCACTTTGCAGATGGGCTGCCACTTGCGCTCGTTCCAGTCTTGGAAGCGGACGTGATCACAGAGGACAACACCACCCACAGGCAGGCCAGCCGGGACGG
>CAYMHJ010000646.1:0-2318 GCA_964390165.1 uncultured Prosthecobacter sp.
ATCTTTTCGGCCCGGTCACGAGAGTATTCACCGTCATCGTCAACCAGCCGCGTGTGCTGGCCGGCTGGCGCAGCACGCAGACCGGCGGCCCCGATGACACCCTCGATGAAGAGGCCTTCGACAATGCCGATGGCGACCGCGACGGCATCAAGGGCCTCATGGAATTCGCGCTCAACTTGAATGTCACCAAGGGCGACAACACGCCGGTGAAGATCGTTTTTGATGCCAATGGCAAACCCGGCCTGGAATACCGCCGCTGGCCCGGCGCCCCGGAAGTGGACTACTGTGTCCAATGGAGCGCCGACATGAAGACCTGGCACACGGCCTCCGATCTGGACTCCACTGAAACCGTCCATGAAATCGATACCTCCGGCATGGAGCGCACGGTGCGCACACTGAAAACCACGCCGCCTGCAGGCATGGTCTTTATGCGCCTGTGCGTTCAGCGCCGCTGACCTGTCCGCCTGATGTCACGCGCCGGCCTCCAGCTCCTGATCACCGCTCTCCTCCTCGGCTTCGCGCCGCAGGCTGGTGCCGCGATCACGATGGATTCTTCAGGAGCGACACTCGCCACCGATGCCTTCACGCACAACCAGTGGCTCGGCAATCGCATCCGCCTCGCCGAAGACGCGGAGTATCAGAGTCCCACCAGCCTCACCCTGATGCTCGACGTGGTCTATCCCTCGCCGTTTCTCTCGGTCTTTGTGCTTGGCGATCTCGGCGCCGAACCCAGCAAGGCTGACATCATCGCGCAATTTGATCTGGACCCCGCCAGTGCCGAGATGGCGGCGACGCCCGGTGGCGTGACCGGTGCACAGCTCATTTTTACCCGGGTCACGACCCCTGTGGGCGTTCTGGAGCCCGGCAAAAGCTACTGGATCGTCGCTGGTGTCACCGGTGTGAATCACAATGCTTCACCCGGTCAGCAAATGGGCCTTCTCGACTGGTATTATGCGTCGAGTTTCATTTCATCCGATGACGGCTGGACCGTCGATCCCTGGCTTGCTGTTTCCAACACAAACGGCGCCGAGTGGAACTCCTTCGCCGGTGCGCCGTATGTCTTTGGCATGACCACCATCTCCGTGCCCGAACCTTCCCGCATCCTGCTGCTCCTCATGGGCTTCTCTGCCCTGTTGCAACGACGCCGTCGCATCATCACGCTCATGGCAGTTCCACTCGCGTTGACCTCCTGCGAGCCACCCGAGTCAAAACCCGCCGGACTGGCCGTGGTCGGTGCTGAAACCATCAGCGTCGATGAGTTTCAAGCCGCTGCCGTTCGTCGTGGCGGAGGCAATCCATCCAGCGTTGACCGCGAGGCCCTGCTCGAAGAACTCATCACCGAATCCGCGCTCGTGCAACAGGCCCGGGCGCTCAAACTCGATCAATCACCCGAGTTTCGTCGTCGCCAGCGTGCCCTGCTCATTGCCATGCTGCGAGAAAAGGAGCCTGTCAGCGCCGAACCGCCCGCACCGACCGACGCACAGCTGAAAGAACTCTACGAAGAGCTGAAACCCACCCTCCAAGTTCCCGCCGCACGCCATCTCGCCATCCTGCGCCTCACGGAGAACCACGAACGCCTCGCCGAAGCAGGGAAACGCTTCAAAGCCTTGCCCGCCGATGCCGCTCGCCGCGGTTTCGGTCCCATCGCTACCGAGTTCTCCGACGATCAAGACACCCGCTACATCGGCGGCGACATTGGCTGGCTCACGCCCGATGAGATCAGCCGCCGCCTGCCCGCACCGGTTGCCCAGGCGACGCTGGCGCTCTCCAGGCCGCGATCCTGCAGCGATGTCATCATCGACGGGCCCGCTGCCTACCTTGTGCTCCTGATTGAATCGCGTCAGGCCGCCGCCATTCCATTTGAAAAAGTCCGCCCTCGTCTCCTCAGCGAGTTCAACACTCGCCGAGCCGTTTCCGATGCTCAGAAGCGTCAAGAAGACGAGCGCAAAGAATTGAAGATTGAAATCAACTCCGCGCTGCTCAAGTCGATCCCGCTCCCCTCGACGCCCGTGGAGTCCCTCAATACCCCTCCGTCGCCTCGCTGAAGTTCCAGGGGGCTTGGTAGGCACCCGTGCGTTCTTTTTCTAGCTGGCGGACGAGGTCGTTTAGCAGGGCGGAGGCACCGAAACGGTAGCGGCGATTGTTCAGCCAGTCGTCGCCCAGCGTCTCTTTGACGGCGATGAGGAAATGCAGCGCTTGCTTGGCGGTGCGGATGCCGCCGGCGGGCTTCATGGCGATGGGGACGCCGGTGGCGAGGAAATGGTCGCGGATGGCCTCCAGCATGACCTGATTGTTGCCGAGCGTGGCGTTGGACGATG
>CAYMHJ010000647.1:0-2316 GCA_964390165.1 uncultured Prosthecobacter sp.
GCCTCACGCAGTTTCATTTCCAAAACACAGCTCGAAAACGACCAGGTCACTTATGAGAAGGTCACCCTCGCCGTGAAGACCGCCACGACTGAGCTCGACCTCTTCAAAAAATACGAATTCTCCAAGCAGTGCGCCCTCCTCCTCTCCGCCTACCGTGAAAGCCTCACCAAACTGGAGCGCACCGTGCGTGCCAACCGCTCCAAGATGGCCACCGCCGAGACCCGCTTCACCACCTCCAAGCGCCGGTATGAGATGGAACTCGCTCAGCGTGATGATTTGGAGCGCCAGCTCAAAGCATGCAACATCAAGGCTATGCAGCCAGGCCTCGTCGCCTATGGCGACCTCGATGCCGGCTCCTCCTACAACTACAACAACAGCATCGAGGAAGGTGCCACCGTCCGCCTCCGCCAGACCCTCCTCACCATTCCTGACATGTCCCAGATGGGCGTGAACGTAAAGGTCCACGAATCCCAGATCAAGAAGGTCAAGATCGGCCAGACCGCCCTCATCCGTGTCGATGCCGAGCCAGGCATCGTCCTCGAAGGCCGCGTCGCCGAACTCGCCCTCATGCCGGACTCCTCCAGCAGCCGCTACACGCCCAACCTCAAGGTCTATCCCTCCAACATCCACATCTCCGGCACCCATCCCTGGCTCCGCCCAGGCATGAACGCCAAGGTCGAGATCGTCGTCGATCAGCTCACCAATGTCGTTTTCGTCCCCGTCCAGTCCGTCGAGGTCGATCAGGACCAGCACTTCTGCTACGTCCGCAACGGCGGCAGGCTGGAGCGCCGCTCCATCAAGACCGGCGTCTTCAATGACCAATTCATCGAGGTGCGTGATGGCGTCACCCCAGGCGAGCAGATCGCCCTCTCCCTGCCGAAGAAGGCCAATACCGACGACGCCCAGTCTGGAAGTAACGGCGGCATGCCCTCCAGCGAGCCCACCAAGCCCAAAGGCAAAGCCAAGGATAAAGCCAAAGACGTCGCCGCAGCCTCCCCGGTACCCAAGGTTCCCTGATTCAGCCGATGTCTGAGCCGATCATCAGCCTCAGGGACATCCGCAAGTCCTACCAGATGGGAGACGTCCTCAGCCAGGTGCTCCAGGGCGTCTCCTTTGACATCTATCCCGGTGAATACGTCTGTATCATGGGCCCCTCCGGCTGCGGCAAGTCCACCCTGCTGAACCTCCTCGGCTGTCTCGACCAGCCCACCTCCGGCGACTACTTCCTCGGCGGGCAAAACGTCGCCCACCTCGACGACGACGACCTCTCCGCCGCACGCAATCGCAACCTCGGCTTCATCTTCCAGAGCTACAATCTCATCCAGCAGCTCACCGTCCTCGAAAACATCGCCGTCCCCATGTACTACGGCGGAGCCGAGGACAGCAAGATGCGCGAAGTCGCCGAAAAGCTCGCCAACCAGGTCGGCCTCGGTCATCGCCTCGGGCACAAGCCCAACGAACTCTCCGGCGGCCAGCAGCAGCGCGTCGCCATCGCCCGCGCGCTTTCCAACAACCCCATCGTCATCCTCGCCGACGAAGCCACCGGCAATCTCGACAGCAAGTCCGGCCAGGAAATCCTCGCCCTCTTCGACGATCTCAACGCCCAGGGCCGCACCCTCGTCTTCGTCACTCACGACGAACGCATGGTCGAGCGCTGCACCCGCATCATCCGCCTCCGCGACGGCTTCCTCGACCGCGACGAGCTCGGTGCCCGCGCGAAGAAGTGAGTGGTAGGTGAAGTCCGCCTCGGGCGTCATTAGAAACGACATTCAAGCCAACCGGGTATCCAGTGCCCCATGGGTTCTCCATAGGCTCGAGGGACTTTCAGCATTCAGATAACCACCGTGCTTATCTCATTTCAGTGTTACTCCCTCGCAAAAGCTTGGTTAATCATGGCAATCTGCTCGTTAAAACAAGATAAGCGAATAAGGATCTTGCTTTTCATGATGAGTTTTGAGTAATCTCTCAAAATGCTCGTGAAAAATACCACGCACGCCACCCACCGTCAGCCGCTCACGGCTCACGGCTCACGGCTCACGGCTCACGGCTCACGGCTCTAGCGGCGGGGCGAGGGGTGGAAGGCAAGGGGTTAAGAGGATTTCTGGCGCTGGGTGTCCTGGGGGTTTCGGGCGGCGACTCGGGATTCCTTGCGGGTCTCTGCCCCTGGTCCTGCCACGCGCTGGCTTGGCGGCACCTCACCGGAACTTCTTCGCGCCGCACGGTGCACTCATTGTACTGCACCGGAACTTCACTGCGCCGCACGGTACAATCATTGTACCTCACCGGAACTTCACTGCGCCGCACGGTACAATCATT